>JBDQFW010000020.1:0-26404 GCA_040265735.1 Planctomycetota bacterium
CCTATTGTGAAGGCAGGACCCGCGGCGCGCGGGTTCTGCCTCGCCCGCGGACCCATCTTGACCATTCCTTCACTATTTGATGGCCCCTAAGCAGGGACTTCATCTGCGGCACGCGGTGCCTTGACGATTGGTTCACGGAGCGTGCCTATCGTCCCGCCCCTCGACGCCAGGAGGCCAAGCGACCGGGCCTGCTGGGTTCCCCCCGCCGAGCCGCTCCGTGCCGACCCCCTCCCTTCTTTGGGTGCTGACCCTCCTCGGGGCCATGCTCTCGAGCCCCGTACTCGCGCAGGGGGGCGGCGGCTCCATACGCGGGCTCGTACTCGACGCGGACTTCGAGGCTCCGCTTCCGGCAGCGCGCGTGCTGAACGTGGACACGGGTCAGGAGGTCGAGACCAACGACCAGGGCAACTACCTCCTCCCTGACGTTCCCGCCGGCCAGTACACCCTCGTCTTCTCCAAGCCGGGCTATGTCCGCGTGGTTCGGGCCGAGGTCGTGGTCACCGCGGGCCGGCTGACCGACATCGATGTGAGCCTCTCTGGCGAGTTCGTGGACATGGAGGAGTTCGTCGTGCAGGACGTCCTCCAGTTCGCCGCTGGCACCGAGGCCGCGCTCCTGAACCTGCGCTTCGAGGCGCCGTCGATGATGGACTCGATCAGCGCCGACCTCATGAGCCGCGCGGGAGCCAGTGACGCAGCCAGCGCCCTGAAGCTCGTGGCGGGAGCCTCCGTCCAGAACGGGAAGTCGGCCGTGATTCGCGGCCTGCCGGACCGCTATGTGAGCTCGCAGATGAACGGGGTGCGCCTGCCTACGGCGGACGAGGACAAGCGCGCCGTGGAGCTGGACCAGTTCCCCTCGGCGGTCATCGAGTCGATCCAGGTCTCCAAGACCTTCACCCCCGACCAGCAGGGGGATGCCTCGGGCGGTGCCGTGGATGTCAGGCTCAAGGGCATCCCGGAGGAGAAGATCCTCCAGTTCAGCTCGCAGGTCGGCTACGACACCCAGGCGACCAACAACTCCAAGTTCCGCACCTACCGCGGGGGTGGCGTGTCGTTCTGGGGTCGCGACGACGGCGGCCGTGATCCGCAGCTCGGGAGCCTCGGTGAGAACTGGACAGGGGCCGTCTCCACCATTCCCGGCCAGGCGCCCACCAACCACAAGTGGTCGCTCGGTGGCGGCGGCCGCATGGAGCTCAACCGAGAGTGGACCTTCGGGGGCTTCGGGGGCGTGTTCTACGAGCAGGACTCGTCCTTCTACGACAACGGCATCGACGACAAGTGGTGGGTCAACCAGCCTGGAGCGGGCATGACCCCCAAGGAGACCCAGGGCACCGCGCAGGACGGGGACTTCAAGACCAACCTGTTCGATGTCGTGCGCTCCCAGGACTCCATCCGCTGGGGCACCCTGGCGACCTTCGGGCTCGAGTCCGAGGGCCACTTCCTGGGGCTGACGGGCCTCTACACGCGCAACGCGGCCGACACCGCGACGCGTGCGACCGACACGCGCGGGAAGGACTACTACTTCGAGGGCTACGACCCGAACGACCCCGACTCGCCGGGCTACGACGAGGACGACGCCGCGCCCTACCTGGTCACGGAGACCCTCGAGTACACCGAGCGCACCACCAAGACCCTGCAGCTCAACGGCCGGCACACCCTGCCGGGTGGGGGTGGCTCCTGGCTCGGCGCGAACTTCGACGCCCCCGAGCTGAGCTGGACCCTGTCCTCCAGCGGGGCGAGCCTCGACCAGCCCGACAAGCGCCAGTTCGGCGGCCTGTGGACCCCCAACGAGCTCCTCTTCGACGTGCTTGAGGTCGGCGGTTGGCAGCCCTACAAGCCGGGCGCCAACTTCAACTTCGGCAACCTCCAGCGCATCTGGAAGCGGATCGAGGAGGACAGCGAGCAGCTGCGCGCGGACCTCTCCTTCCCCTTCACCGCGGGCGTGGACGGCAACCCGGGCTCACTCAAGGTCGGCGCATTCCAGGACCAGGTCACGCGCGACTTCTTCCAGGACTCCTTCGGCAACTTCGGGGACAACTCGGGCTACTGGGCCGGCTTCGAGGACTCCTGGGGCGACGCCTGGAGCAGCCAGGACCACCCCATCACCGAGTCCACCTTCGACATCGACTACCGCGGGGAGCAGAAGATCTCCGCCACCTACGCGATGGTCGACCTCCCCCTCGCGCAGGGCATGAACATGATCGGCGGGGCGCGGCTGGAGTCGACGGACATCGGCGTGCAGATCTCCGCCGAGGAGGACGCTTTCTGGTACCAGTTCGGGACGCCGGGCCAGATCGACTTCTCCGAGCCGGGGATCGCCGACGCGGACTTCTCCCAGGACGACCTCCTGCCGTCCCTGTCCTTTGTCTACGAGCCGGCCGAGCAGCTGACCCTGCGCGCGGCCTACAGCGAGACCATCGCGCGGCAGACCTTCAAGGAGCTGACCCCCGTGGTCCAGCAGGAGTACCTGGGCGGCCCGATCTTCATCGGGAACCCCGACCTGCGGATGAGCAACCTGGAGAACTATGACCTCCGCATGGACTACACGCCCTACGAGGGCGGTCTTGCGAGCCTGTCGTTCTTCCACAAGAACATCGAGGACGCGATCGAGTACGTCGCGGTGGGCAGCCAGGAGTTCCAGTTCACCACGGCCCTCAACTACCCGAAGGGTGAGCTCTCCGGCTGGGAGTTCGAGGTGCGCCACCGATTCGACGGGGCGGCAGAGGGCCTCGGCATCGGTGCCAACGCGACCCTGATCGACTCCGAGGTGTTCCTGACGCCCTTCGAGATCGAGCAGTTCGCGACGCCCGGCGTCGCGGTCGACCTCACCTCGCGTGAGATGACCAACGCGCCGGAGCACCTCTACAACCTCTACACGACCTACGACCTGGAGAAGACCGGTACGAACCTGGCGCTCTTCTACACGGTCCAGGGCGACACCCTCGTCGAGGGCGCTGGAATCGACAACGGCAACTTCGTGCCGAGCGTCTTCCAGCGCGAGTACGACACCCTGAACTTCAGCGCCTCCCAGGACCTGGGCTCCGGCCTGCGCCTGAAGTTCCAGGCCAAGAACCTGACCAACCCGCTGATCGAGCGGGTCTATCGCCACGAGTCCATCGGTGACGACGTGACCCGGGCCTCCTTCACACGGGGGATCGAGTACTCGATCTCCCTGTCCCTCCGCATGACCTTCTGAGGGCCTCCGCCCTCCTGCACCTCCGCTCCAAAGCAACCGCCATGCACCTCACCCGTACCACCTCCCCACGCCCGGCCTGGGGCCGACTGGGGGCCGCAGCGCTCCTAGCGCTCCCTCTGCTGTTCGTCCTTGAGCAGCGCACTCCCGCGCAGGATGAGCAGGACCCGGCCGCTGGCTCCAGGACGGTCCTCGAGCAGTGGGTGGAGACCGAGCGCCTGCTCTCCAAGGAGCGTCGTGACTGGGTCCTCGGCCGCGAGTCCCTGAACGAGCGCATCGGCCTCGTGCAGCGCGAGATCACCTCGTTCGAGGAGCGCATCACCGAGGCCGAGGCCAGCATCGCCGAGGCGGACAAGAAGCGCGAGGAGCTCGTCGCGGAGAACGATCGCCTGAAGGCCGCGACTTCCTCGCTCGCGGAGACCATCGTGGAGCTCGAGGGCCGGACCCGCTCACTGCTCGTCCGGCTGCCGGATCCGATCCGGGATCGGGTGAAGCCCCTTTCCCAGCGCCTCCCCGCGGAGGGGGCCGAGATCAAGGCCTCCCTCAGCGAGCGGTTCCAGAACGTGGTGGGGATCCTCAACGCGGTCAACAAGTTCCACCGGGAGATCACCCTCACGACCGAGGTCCGGGACATCGGTGGAGGCCGGCAGGCAGAGGTCACCGCGGTCTACCTGGGCGTCAGCCAGGGCTACTACGTCAGCAATGACGGCACTGCTGCGGGTATGGGCTCGCCCGGAGAGGACGGCTTCACCTGGACCGCGCGCAACGACTCGGCGGGTGAGATCGCCGAGGCCGTGCGCATCCTCAAGAACGAGGCTCCGGCCCGCTTCGTTCGCCTCCCCATCACCATTCAGTGACCCTCGGAGACCGCTCGATGAACCTCAAGATCACCGTGCTTCCGGCACTCCTGGGTCCCCTCTTCCTCGCCGCCTCGGCTCCCGCACAGCAGCAGGACGCGAGCCCCTCCCTCGGAGCCACTGAGGACGCCCTTCGCGCGCGCCTCGAGGCCAGCGTTACCGCGCTGAACGAGCTGCGTGAGCAGCTCGCCGCCGAGAAGGTGCCCCTCGCGCAGCGGCTCGCCGAGCTCCAGGGTGAGCTCTCCGAGGTGCGCGCCCGCTACCAGAGCACCACGCGGACCCTCGACTCACGCAGCCTGGACCTCAGCAACCTCAACTCGGAGCTGAAGGCCCGCAACGACGAGCGCACCTACCTCTCGAACCTCCTGACCCAGTACCTCGAGGGCTTCGAGACGGGCCTGCACATCGCGGAGCTCTCGCGCTACGGCAGCGCGGTGGAGGAGGCCAAGCTCGCCCCCGAGAACAGCAACCTCTCCGAGCTCGAGGTCTACCGGGCGCAGGCGGGGATCCTGGGCGTCTCCCTCGACCGCCTCGAGGCTGCCCTGGGCGGCGAGCTGTTCGAGGGACGGGCCATCGACGAGACCGGGCTCCAGCAGCCGGGACGCTTCGCCCTCGTGGGACCCGCGGCCCTGTTCATGAGCTCTGGCGGGAGCGTCGGGACGGCCGAGCAGCGGCTTGGGTCCCTCGAGCCGGCCCAGATCGGCTTCGCCCTGCCCGAGGACCAGGAGGCGGCTCGCGGCCTCCTCACCGGCGGCTCAGGGTTCCTTCCCCTCGACCCGACCCTCGGTGATGCCCACAAGCTGGCCGCGACCCAGGAGACCTTCCTGGAGCACGTCAAGAAGGGCGGCGCGGTGATGTACCCGATCGGGGGCATGGCCGGCATCGCCCTGCTGGTCGCCCTCTACAAGTACTTGACCATGGCCTTCATCCGTCGTCCCTCCGGGCGGCGCGTGGAGGAGCTGCTCTCCGCCGTGGGGGACTGCGACCGCGACCGGGCTCAGGCCGCGGTGCGCCGCATTGGCGGGCCCACCGGCCGCATGCTGGCCGTCGGGGTCGAGCACATGGACGAGCCTCGTGAGCTGGTCGAGGAGGCGATGTACGAGAGCGTCCTCACCACGCGCCTCAAGCTGCAGGGCATGCTGCCGTTCATCGCGATCTGCGCGGCCTCGGCTCCGCTGCTGGGCCTGCTCGGCACCGTCACCGGCATCATCAACACCTTCAAGCTGATCACGGTGTTCGGCTCCGGGGACGTGAAGTCCCTCTCGGGCGGCATCTCGGAGGCCCTGATCACCACGAAGTTCGGCCTGATCGTGGCGATCCCGTCGCTCCTGCTGCACGCCTTCCTGTCGCGCAAGGCCAAGGGCGTCACGGACCAGATGGAGAAGTCCGCGGTCTCGTTCACGAACCAGCTGGCCCGGACCCAGGCGGCAGCCGGACCCAAGGACCGCCCCGCGGGGGGCGGCTCTGAAGGGGCGGTCTCCAGCGACGCAGAGGCCGAGGTGCGACGCGTCCTCGCGGACCTGCTCGGCGAGGATGCCACGGCGAGCACCACCGCCTGAGGACGCTCCATGGACCTCCAAGCCCTCATCGATCAGGCCCTCGGCCTCTGGGGAGAAGCCAGGGACATTTGGCTCTCCGGAGGCTGGGCCATGACCGCGATCGCGGTGATCGCGCTGGTGATGTTCAGCGTGGGCATGGGGCTGCACTTCAAGCTGCGCGCCAAGGGCTTCCAGCGGGTCCCGGAGTCCACCTGGCGTCACTGGCTGGAGCGTCGCCTCGTGCGCGAGGGCGTCATCGGCGACCTCCTCGACGAGGTTGCGGACGGCGACTCGATCGAGGGCATGACCCTCGGCTTCGACGAGCTCCGCACCACCGAGATCGTCCCGCTCGATCGCGACCTGCGCGTGATGAAGACCTGCGTCAGCGCAGCGCCCCTAGTGGGCCTCCTGGGGACCGTGACCGGGATGCTCTCCACCTTCGGCGCCTTGGCGACCGGCGGCGGGGGCGACAAGACCATGGGCATGGTTGCCAAGGGCATCTCCGAGGCCCTGATCACCACGGAGACCGGCCTGGTCATCGCCCTGCCGGGGCTCTTCTTCCAGTACCAGCTGGCGCGCAAGACCGAGGCCTACCGCGCCTTCCTCGCACACCTCGAGTCGGTGTGCGTCCAGCGGCTCTTCCGCAAGCAGCGCGAGGCCGCCGCGCGTGAGCAGGCCCAGAGGGCTCGCGCTGAGGCCCGCCGCCTCCTGCGCACCCGACTGGCCCAGCGCATCCACTCCGCCTGAACGAGGACACCCATGGGACGATTCCGCGACCAGAGCTCCGACGACAGCAGCGAGACGGCGATCGATATGTCGCCGCTGATCGACTGCGTCTTCATCCTGCTGATCTTCTTCATCGTGACCACGGTGTTCGTTGAGGAGACAGGCGTGGAGGTCGACAAGCCCCAGGCGGCCTCCGGCGCTGCCCTGGAGAAGACCAGCATCCTGCTGGCCCTGACCGACAAGGGCCAGGTCGTCTACGGAGGGCGGGACATCGGAATCAGCGGCGTCCAGCCCCTGATCAAGCGCATGACGGCCAAGGAGGCGCTGCCGGTCATCATCCAGGCCGACACGGTGTCCCAGTCCGGCCTGCTCGTGCGGATCATCGACCAGGTCAAGCTGGCCGATCCGGCGCTCAAGGTCAGCATCGCCACCGCCCCGCCCCGCGGCTGAGGAGAGACCATGGCCCGCACCACCGATCGCACCCTCGCTCGACGCCTCGTCGACCGGCTGCTCTCGCTCTTCGGCGCGGTGGGTCTGACGGCCCTGTTCTTCCTCCTCCTGCCCCTGATCCAGGCGATCACCAAGGAGCGCAGCGACACCCTCGAGCTCGTCCAGACCGACACCGCGGCCCTGCCGCCGCCTCCGCCGCCCCCCGAGCCCGAGGTCGAGCCGGATCCGCCGCCCGAGCCCGAGCCGCCTGCGCCGACCGAGCAGAACGAGACGCCCCTGGACCTGAGCCAGCTGGAGCTGGCCCTCAACCCGGGCTTCTCCGGAGGCTGGATGGGGGGGGACTTCGCCGTGAACCTCGGCGGTATGGCCCAGTCCGAGGACCAGGTCGACGCCCTGTTCTCGCTCGCCGACCTCGACCAGAAGCCGCGCTGCGTCTGGCAGCCGGCCCCCGCTCTGACTGCGAAGCTCCGCAAGCTCGCGCCCGCCACCGTCTATGTCCTGTTCGTGGTCGACCAGGACGGCCGTGTGGACGCGCCGCGCGTGCAGCGCTCCACCAACCCCGAGTTCGACCGAGCGGCCCTGAACGCCGTCAAGCAGTGGAAGTTCGAGCCTGGCAAGCGCAACGGCCAGCCGGTTCGCTTCCGCATGCGCGTCCCGATCACCTTCCCCAAGGCCTGAGCCATGAACCCCTCCCGCATCCTGACCCTGTCCCTCGCATTCACGGCCTGCGCCACCGCGCCCAGCGAGGCCCCCGAAGCGAGCCTGACCCAGTCCGTGGCGAGCGAGCTCGGGATGGCGGCCGCCGCCTCTTCCCCGAGCAAGGCCAGCGCGGCACGCGAGGCCAAGGCTCCCGTCGAGGACCCGGCCCCGCTCGCGGTGGAGACTGCGAGCGAGCCTGGGGAGAGTGCCGTTCGAGAGGCCTCAGCGCCTGCGCCGGAGGCCTCTGCCGGAGTCGCAGCCGTGGAGGCTGCGCGAGACGCCGCCGCGGACGCCGGTCCCGAAGCCAGCGCGCAGCAGGAGGAGCAGGGCACCGAGCTGCCCTCCGAGGTGCTCGCCATCCTCCGTTCGCCCGCATTCCAGGAGCAGTTCGCCCAGAGCTACATCGCGGAGACCGAGCTCGAGCCGACCGTGACCCTGCCCGAGCGTGAGGACCTCCAGGAGGTCCTGAACGCCATTGCGGGTGACGACCTCGACGGCGCCATCGCCCTGCTCACCGAGCGCGGGGGACCGGCAGCGACCGCGACCTTCGACTTCATGCTCGGGAACATCCACTTCCAGCGTGAGGACAACGAGGCAGCGATCGCGGCCTACGACCTCGCGGTGGCCAAGTACCCGAAGTTCCTGCGCGCCTGGAAGAACAAGGGCATCTGCCACATCCGCTCGGGGGACTTCGAGGGAGCCATCGGCGCCTTTACGCGCGTGCTGCAGCTGGGCCGCGCCGATGCCGTCACCTACGGCCTGCTGGGGTGGGCCTACGGGAACGCCGAGCGGTTCCTGCCCTCGGAGAGCGCCTACCGCATGGCCATCCTCCTCGACCCCGAGACCGCGGACTTCCAGATGGGGCTCGCGCGGGCGCTCTTCAAGCAGGGCCGCTTCGAGGTTGCGGCCGCGCTGGTGGGGGAGCTGCTCCTCGATCGCCCCGACAGCCCCGAGCTCTGGCTCCTCCAGGCCAACGCCTACATCGGGATGAAGGAGCCCATGCGCGCGGCCGAGAACTTCGAGATCGTGGACACGCTGGGCGCCTCGACCTCCGAGACCCTGAACAACCTGGCGGACATCTACCGCTTCGAGGAGCTCTACACCCTCTCCGTCGAGCGCTTCCTCGCCGCCCTCGACCTCGACGCTGCCCTCAGCCCCGAGCGCGCGATCGCTGGTGCGCAGTTCATCGTGCTCAAGGGCGCCAACGAGGAGGGCAAGCAGCTCCTCGCGGGGATCGAGGCGCGTCGTGACGGGGCTCTCACCGAGGTCCAGAGGACGGAGATCCTGCGCATCCGCTCACGCATCGCCGCCATGGAGGGCGCCTCGGAGGAGGAGGCCTCGGTCCTGGAGGAGATCGTCGCGCTGGACCCGCTGGACGGCGATGCCATGGTCCGTCTGGGCCGCTACCAGCGCGGTCTGGGCCAGGTGGAGCAGGCCATCTTCTGGTACGAGCGCGCCGCTCAGCTCGATGCCCACGAGGCCGAGGCGAAGTCGGCCTGGGGGCAGCTCCTGGTGAGCGAGGGGCGGTACGACGAGGCCCTGCCCCTGCTCCGCCGCTCCCTCGAGCTCAAGCCTCGACAGAGCCTCGAGGACTACCTGAAGCAGGTCGAGAGCCTGGCCAAGGGCCGCTGACGGCTGGGGGATCCGCCCCAGCGGCGGCTCGAACAGCCGCCTGGCAAGTGAGGACCCCCCGGCCGCCACCGGCCGGGGGGTCCTCGCCTTGAAGCAGCGTGCCGGGCGGTCGAGTCCAGCGCCGATGGAGCTCACCCCTCGAGGGAGCTCAGCCCGCGGAGGCACCTCGCAGTGGCTGCATCCCGCAACTGTGAGGGCGCCATGAAGCCGAGGCGCCTGGGCGCGCGGGGAGCCTCTGGCGCGTGAAGCGACGGTAGTGGGGCGCGAGCGCCAGGGGCACCCGCCCAGCCGGCCACTCAGGGGGCGGCAATCGAGCCTGCGGAAGGCCTTGTACGAAGTGGCAATTGAGATTGTTAGGTCGCCATGAACGCCCTGTGTAGGCCTTTATCGCTGTTTAGGCGAGCCCCAACGGTGCCCTAGCCAAGGCCAAACACGCCCCACCTACCTTTTCTGCGCTGGATGCGGGCCCGGGCGGGAGCGCGGACAGCGAACCCTCTGACGACCCAACTCTCCCTCAACGAGAATCACCGTGAAGACCACCCTCCACACCCTCCTCACCGCCGGCCTGATCGCCGGCTCGGCCAGCGCGGCCGATGTCCTCGTGACGAGCGACATCGCGACCTCGACCACCTGGACCGCCGACAACGTCTACAACCTGCAGGACCAGATCTACGTCCTGCCGGGCGCCACCCTCACCATCGAGGCTGGCACGCTCGTCGCGAGCACCGCGAACCTCGGGGGCAGCCTCGCGGTCTGCCGCGGTGCCCAGATCAACGTCCTTGGCACGGCGAGCGCTCCGGTCATCATGACCTCGGACGCCGACGATCTCGTCACCTGGCGCGAGTCCTGCAACGAGTGGGGCAACCTCACCATCATGGGGAACGCCTACATCTCCGAGAACGCGACGGTCGGCAACACCCCCTTCCCCAGCGCGACCAACGTCGCGGCCATGGAGGGTCTCGTTGCTGCGTTCCCCGGCGACCCCAACGTCCTCTACGGGGGCGGTGACGACGACGACGACAGTGGCTCCATCAGCTACCTGTCCCTGCGCTACGGCGGTCGCGTGATCGGCCTCGGCAACGAGCTGAACGGCCTGTCCCTCGGCGGCATCGGCCGCGGCACGGACATCCACCACGTCGAGATCATGAACAACGTCGACGACGGCATCGAGATCTGGGGCGGCACGTTCAACCTCAAGAACTTCAGCATCTGGAACATCGGTGACGACAGCCTCGACATCGACCAGGGCTTCCGCGGCCGCGCCCAGTACGGGCTCATCGTTCAAGGCTTCAGCACCGACGCCTCGCAGGGCTCCGGCGTGGGCGACAACGCCTGCGAGATCGACGGCGCTGAGGACTCCGACTGGCAGCCGGTCACCACGACCTCCCTCTACAACCTGACCGTGATCGGTCAGCCCTTCGACGGAGACGGCCTGACCGCCTGGCGCGACAACGCCAACGTCCAGTACCGCAAGTGCATCTTCATGGACTGCGGTGAGAAGGTCGTGCGCTTCGACGGTGACGATGGTGACGGCGCCAACGGCTACGGCTTCAACGGCACCCTCGACTGGCCGACCCGCTGGACCACGGCCTACAACACCTACTCGACGATCAACGCCCCGGGGAACCCCCAGTCGTTCTACCGCGCCCAGTTCAACGGGAACCTGATCGAGATGACCGACTCGGTGTTCTTCAACAACACCAATGGCTCTGCCTACACCGAGGCCAACGCCCGCAACGTCTTCGACGCTGCGAACAACAACGTCCTCGAGCCGGCCACCAGCCCGGTGACCGACATCCAGCGCGCCGCTCCGGTGGTCCGCGGGGGCAAGGTCATGCAGCAGGTCACCTTCCTGGACCCCGCCGCCGCGGGTGACGCCACCACCGCAGCGGGCAGCATCCCGGCGGGCACGCCCTTCTTCGAGGACGTGGCCTACCGCGGCGCCTTTGCCCCGGGTGAGAACTGGCTCGCGGGCTGGTCCGCCGCCAGCTCCTACGGCTTCGTCCCCGGCGTCCAGACCCTGGGCACCGAGTACTGCTCCGCCAACGCCAACTCCACCGGCGTCGCCGGCACCATCACCGCCACGGGCTCCGACATCGTCGCGGACAACACCCTGACCCTGACGGCCAACAACCTGCCCCAGCTGCAGTTCGGCCTCTTCGTCACGAGCCCGAACCAGGCCAGCATCCCGGTCTCCTCGGGCATCCTCTGCGTCGGCGGCCCGATCGGTCGCTTCACCGGCCCGGGCCAGATCAAGAACTCGGGTGCCGCGGGCGCCTTCGAGATCACGGTCCCGCTGCAGTCGCAGTGGCCGGTTGCGGGCGTGAGCTCCGTGGTCCCGGGCGACACCTACAACTTCACCGCCTGGTTCCGCGACATCGGCGCGGTCTCCAACTTCACCAACGCCGTCTCGATCACCTTCCAGTGAGCCGGGACCTGGGTCGGGCTCGCGCCTGACCCTCCTTGCGGGCGGGCATCCTTCTTCGTGGGGGTGCCCGCCTGCGACACTTCTTGCTAGCCCTCCTCCGCCGCGCGTCATGACTCGCTTCAGCCTGCTCCTGCTGTCCCTCGTTCTCGTTCAGGCCTGCGCTCCGGAACCGGAGGGCTCCGCCGCTGCGGCTGGCGGACAGGGACAGCCGTCCGCCGTGGACACCGAGGAGGTCTCTCTAAGCGCCGGCCAGATCGAGCTGCTCGATCTCGCCTTCGAGAGCGCGAGCGCCTTTCCGCTCGAGCCCCACCTCAAGAACCGCTCGCGCGCCCAGGAGCAGGTGGCCCTCGCCAATGTCGCCCTGGGGCGCCTCGAGGTCGCCACGCGTCAGGCTCAGGACATCGCCAACTGGCGGCGCGGCCTGGTCTACGCCAAGGTGGCCGCGGCCCGGGCCCGGCGCGGAGCGGGCGAGACCGTGGACGCCCTGCTCGAGCAGGCTCTTGGCGTCGTTCGAGAGCTCGAGGAGGCCAAGGATCAGATCTGGCGCCGCGACCGCGTGCTGGCCACGGTGGCCGAGGCTCGCCTCGCCGAGGGAGAGGTCGAGGCGGCGAGCTCCATGGCGGCGGGGCTGGATGCATCGGCCCTCGGCGCACTCGAGGCCGAGCGCGTCCGCCTGCTCGACGGCGAGCAGGCCCGCGCCTACCTGGACTCGGTGGACGCGGTCCTGGAGTCCGGCACCTTCGACCAGGTCCGCGGGGTGCTGCTCGCCCTCGCCGAGCTCTACGCGGCTTCGGGCGCCGACGCCGCACTCCTCGAGGCCATCGAGGAGCGCGTGGGCGGGGGCGGAGGCAAGATCGCCCGCGGGGTCCAGCTGGAGGTCCTGCAGGCGTTCGGCGAGGCGGCGCTCGCGCACGGCGACAAGGACAAGGCCCTTCAGTTCGCCCAGCAGGCCTGGGAGCTCTATGGGCAGGTGGACTGGCCGCCCGGCAACCGGGTGCCCCTGATGGCTCACCTCGGCGCCCTCCGTGCTCGGTCAGGGGACGAGGCCGGCCTCTCGAGCCTGCGCGCCGCCGAGCTGACCTACGCGCAGGAGCTGGCCCTGATCGTGGATATCGACCGCGCGGATGTCCTGCGGGCCGTCGCACGCGCCTGGCACGACCTGGGCCAGGGCGACGAGGTGCAGCGCGTGCTCCTCCAGGCTCTCGAGGCCGGCGCCACCAACCCGAACGCGCGTCCCAGGTGCGACGACCTCGTCGCCACCTGCCTGCTTGTGGCGGAGCTTGGGATCGAGCCCTCGACGGAGCTCCTCACGCGTGCGCGCGCGCTCCGCGCCGGGCTCGTGGACCCCTGGTAGACCTACAGGGACCGGATCCAGTCCTCGAGCAGGGCGGCGCCCTCTGCGTCCACTACATGGCTCCCCAGGTTCGGCATCCGGCCGTCCCCCAGGGTCGTCACGCGGTGGAGCAGCACCGAGCGCTCCGGCGAGCCTGGCGCCACCAGGCGCGCATCCTCGAGTCCGAAGTCTCCCTGGCCGGGGAGGCCGTTCACGAGGCCGGTCTCTTCGAGAGGCGTCCCAAGGCGCAGGTCGATCGCAGCGTTGCCCGTGCCGTTGGGCCGGTGGCACATGGCGCAGTTGGTGTCCAGCCAGGAGCGTGCGCGGTCCGCGAGCGGGGCCCCTTCGTCGTAAGGATCACAGCGAGGCGCAACGGTCTTCCAGTCCACCCCCTCGGGGGCGACCGCGACTCCCTCGGCGAGCCAGCGCTCGATCTGGTTGCGGCCGGTGGCGTCCGTCCGATTCAGCTGGCTGGTCTCCAAGCCGAGCGCGAAGCCCGCGGACTCCACATGGCAGGTCGAGCACTCGGCGGAGGAGGGGGCGTGCCAGGTGGTGACGCCCGCGCGGGTGTAGCGCTCGAACTGCCGTCCCTGGGGGAGGAGCCGCGCGTCGTCGCCCTGCCACAGGTAGGTGGCAGCCTCCCAGCCCGACTCGATGCGCTTGATCAGGCGCGTCTCGAGGAGCTGCCGCCCGCCGCGTCGTCCGGGCGCGCTGAACGACTTCACGATCGTGGCACCCACCGGGACCTCCCAGGTCCCTTCCGGGGTGATCGAGAGGGCCGCCCCCTCGGGCAGGTGCACGAAGCGGTCCTTGTCCGCGCCGTCCGACCAGAACGGAGCGTTGACCTCGTAGCGGGTGAGGGTCTCTGCCGGAGCGGGCTCGTCGCCCATCTGATAGAGCCCCGTCTCCGACAGCCTGCGCGGCCATGAGGCCAGGTGGGCGTGGGGAGCCGCGCTGGGCACCAGGCGGTAGAGGCCCCCGTCGAAGGAGCACACGAAGACCTCGCCCTCGTCGTCCTCGCCGAAGGACGAGATGCTGCGGCCCGTGCGCGCAGCCAGGGCGTTCCCCCAGCCGCCCACGCCGTCCGGCGTGATGCGCCAGAGGTTGCCGGTCGCGTAGTCGGCGTAGAAGTAGGCGCCGCGGATCCCGGGGTAGCGTGCGCCCCGGTACACCACGCCGCCGGTGATCGAGATGCCCTCGCTGCGGGGGTAGGTGGCGATCGGAGGGATCGCCTCGCCCGCATAGAGCTCCGTGCCCTCGTCGAAGACCTGGTCCGCCTCCCAGCGGCGCCAGCCGTAGTTTCCGCCGCGCACGATGAGGTCGACCTCCTCGATGCGGTTCTGGCCCACGTCTCCGGCCCAGAGGTCGCCGGTCTCGCGGTCGAAGGAGAAGCGCCAGACATTGCGCAGGCCGAAGGCCCAGGTCTCAGGGGCGAAGCGCTCGTCGTCCGTGAAGGGGTTGTCCGCGGGGACCTCGTAGGGGGCGCCCTGCGCATCCACATCGATGCGGAGGATGGACCCCATCCAGTTCGTCGGGTCCTGACCGTTGCCCTGGGGGTCTCCCCCCGAGCCCCCGTCGCCGAAGCTGATGTACAGGTAGCCGTCAGGGCCGAAGGCGATCATCCCGCCGTTGTGGTTGCGCCAGGGCTGCGGCTGGGTGAGGACCACCTGCTCGGAGGCGGGATCGGCGCGGTTGGGGTCCTCGGGGTCGACCTGGAAGCGAGCCACGACCCCGACCTCGTCGGGATCGGCCGAGGAGTAGTGCACGAAGAAGGTCCCGTTCTCGGCGTAGTTCGGGTGGAACGCGAGGCCGAGGAGGCCCTCTTCGTTGAACTTGCGGCAGACCTTGGAGCGCAGGTCGAGGAAGACGGTGCTGCTGGCGGGGTCCTCCTCCTGGTCGAAGACGCGGATCACGCCGTCCTGCTCCACGACGAAGAGGCGGTCGGTTCCATCCTGGGCGCCTGTCACGAGGACCGGGCGCTCGAAGCGCAGCCGCGGGAAGGCGCGCACCAGCTCGACCGCGACCGCCGGCTCCGGCACCTCGGTCGGCGCGTGCTCACGGACGGCCACGGCGGCGGCGAGGAGAGGGGCGAAGCTGACCGGGACCCACCAGCTGAGGCGTGCGCTGCTCATGCGTCGATTCTCACGCGGGCAGGCGCCGCGCGCCAGGGGAGCGCGCCCTGTCTGCGCGACGCCGCGCCTCAGGCCAGGCAGTCGGGGCACCGCCCCTGAAGCTGCAGCGTGGCCGCCTGGACCGAGCGACGCCAGCGGCGCGGCACCTCGAGGGAGGGCGTCGCCACCACGTCGAGGCACGAGACCGAGCCGCAGTCCGAGCAGATGAAGTGGGGGTGCTCATGGGTCTCGGCGCTGCCGCTCCCCAGGGCGTAGCGGTCCATCCCCCCGGCCTGGCTCACCACGGTCGCGAGGCCGGTCTCTACCAGGCGGGTCAGCGTCCGGAAGACCGTGGCGGGGTCGCAGCCCGCGGCCGGGCCGAGGGCCTTGACCAACTCGCTGTGGGCCAGGGGCTTGGGGGAGCGGGAGAGGGCCTGCAGGACGGCCAGGCGCGCACTCGTGGCCCTAAGGCCCGATGCGCGCAGCTGCTCCCGGGCCTGGCTCTCCGACAGGGTCATGGCCAGAGGATAGCGCCCCCACAACCGGCTTGCGCTTGCAAGCCGGTTGCAGTATGGTCCTCGCCCCGATGGCGACCCCGTCCCTCCAGCGCGCCGACGCCTGCGGCGTCCTCCTGTCCGGCCTGTGCATCGTGCACTGCGTCGCGCTGCCGTTTGCGGTGGCCGCGCTGCCGGCGCTGGGGCTGAACTGGCTCGCGGGGGGCTCGTTCCACCTGGTGATGGCAGCCCTGGCCGGGTTCGCCGCCCTGCGGGCCTTCATCCCCGCCTACCGCGGCCACGGCCAGCGCTGGGTTCCGGTCCTCGGTGGCCTCGGCATCCTGCTCCTCCTCGTGGGGGCGACGGTCATGCCCTGTGACTGCGCCGAGCTGGTCCACGCTGCGACTTGCACCGACCATGCCCACGAGGCCGGCGGGCACGGGTTCGACTGGGTCACGCCCCTCGGTGGACTGGCCCTCGTGGTGGGACACATCGCGAACCACCGCCTCGGTCGCGCGGGCGACTGCTGCGGCCACGCGCACTGATGGGTTCCGGGCCCGCTGCTCTTGCGCTCGCGGAGCGGAGTCCGGCTGCCGTGAGTTTGGGCCGGAGCCCCGGTCCAGGTTCGGCGACCCAGAGGGACACGAGCCTCGACCTCCTGCGCGTCGTGGGGATCCTGGTGATCTTCCTCGTGCACGGCAGGCCGCCAGGCTGGGTGGTCCAGGCCGTGGGCTTCGCCGTGGTCCTGCTGGTGCTTGCCTCGGGGATGAGCCATCGCCTGCTGCTCGAGCGTCAGGGCCTGCGCCCCACGGCCTTCCTGTGGCGTCGCCTCTCACGCCTCGTGCTGCCCGTGTGGCTGTTCTTGGCCGTGTATGCGGCGGGGACCTGGCTCGTGACGCTCGCGCTGGATCGGCCCTTCCCCTGGAGCCGCGAGGAGCTGCTCGAGACCGCCTTCCTCGGGGATGGCTTCGGCTATGTGTGGATCTTCCGCATCTACGCGCTCCTGGCTCTCCTGACCCTGCCCCTGCTCGCCCTCGCGCGCCGCGTCGCGTCGCCGTTGCGCTGGGGCGCGCTCGGCCTGGGGGTTCTGGTCGCCATGGAGTTCGTCAGCCCTTGGGCCCTTGCCCACGATCTCTCCGAGAGCGGGGAGGAGTGGCTTCGCCTCGTCGTCCTGGCGGCGCCGGCCTACGCGGCGCTCTTCGCCCACGGGCTGCGCCTGCACGAGTGGGGGCGGAGGGGACTCCTGGGCGCCGCTCTCCTGGGACTGCTTCTCTTCGCGGGCTTCACGGCCTGGGCCATGGCCCGCCCCGAGGGCTACCAGCCCCCGCGCGCCTTCAAGTACCCCCCGCGGCTCTACTACCTCTCCTGGGGCCTTGCCGTCTCCCACCTCCTGGTGCTCCTGCGTCACCCGCTGGCGAGGCGCGTCCCGAAGGCACCCGTCGTGTGGCTCTCCCGAAACAGCATGTGGGTGTACCTCTGGCACATCCCGGCGGTGCACCACCTGCAAGAGCTTGGCGAGCTGCTCCCGCTCCTTGCCAACCACTGGCCCCTGCGCGGCCTGCTCCTGCTGGCCTCCGGCCTGGTGGGCGTCCTGCTCCAGCAGGCGCTGGTTCGAGCTGCTGTCAGAATGTGGCCGTCTCGCCCTGCCCTGTTCCTAGCTGACCTCAGCGGCGCGAGATGAGAGTGTGAGCTCACCGCAGCAGCAGCCGGGGATGTCCGGCTGCGGAGGTCGCGGTGGTGTCCAGGTCCTACCTGGGGCTCGATCAGTCCAGCGGCGTCAGGTCGAGGCGGCGGAAGGCCACCGGGCGGCCCTCAGCCTGGATCGCGATCTGGCCGCGCTGGGCGGTGCACTGGTAGCCCTGGTTCACCAGGTCGCCGTTGACCCACACATCGATTCGGTCTCCGCGCGCCTCGATGCGCATGTGGTTCCACTCGCCCACGGGGTTCTCGGAGTCGTCCGTGAGGTTCTTGATCCTCCGGGCGTCTCCCTCGCGAGTGCCCCACTTCTCCGCGGCCCCGCGGCGAGCGACCATGTCGTCCACCCAGATGTCCTCACAGATACACCAGAAGTCCCCGGCGTTGCCGCTGTGCATCTGGACCTCGATGGAGGCGGGGAACATGCCGTTGAGGCATCGCGGAGCGTTGGCGAGCAGTAGCACGCCGCAGTTGCCGGGCTCGTCCGTCCAGCGGTACTCGATCTCGAGTCGGTAGTTGGCGTACTCCGCATCCGTGATCAGGTGCCCGCCGGGAGTGCCGAGGCTCATCAGCTGGCCCTCCACCACTGCGAAGGAGGGGCCGATATCCGGGTTGCCGTCCGCGTCCGGCACATCGGCGTGCCAGCCGCTCAGGTCGACCCCGTTGAACAGGGACCTGGTGGGGGATTCCTTGGGCACCGTGGCGCAGGCGCCAGCGGCGAGCAGGAGGACGGCCGTCGCAAGGGGGAGGCGGAACATGCCCGCACGGTAGCCGCCTGAGTCACCGCCGGCGAGCCCCTGGAGGGTCTCCATGGGCGGGCTCGGGAGGCGAGGAGTAGCCTGGCGTGGCCGATCCGGCCTCCCTCTCCTCGGACCGTACCCAGCGTCTCCATGCTGCGACCTGCACTCACTGCCCTCCTGGCGCTCCTCTCGATTCCCCTCGCGGCCGGTCAAGGGAGCGACTCCTGTGGGAGTGCCGTGGCGATCTGGGTCAGCCGACCTCTAACTTGACATCAGGCGCCAGGGTCACCTTCCGCTGACGGGATCAGGGGAGGGGGCCCCAGACCTCCCGCAGGACTCCGTGGAGCTCGGGGTCGAAGCTCTTCAGCTCGGCGCGCACGAAGGGGTGGAAGTCGTTCGCGCCGAAGTAGGCCTCGGTGCCCTCGGCGAAGTATTCCTTGTGATTCGTGAGCGCGTAGTGGCGCGTCCTGTGGCCCTTCACATGGAGGACCTCCTCGTACTGGCCTCCCTCGACCGCCTTGCCGAAGGCCTGCAGGACCTCTCGGTGATCGAACCCCAGCACCTGGTCGTGGTAGGCGTGGGCAAGCTCGTGCAGGATCACGCGCGGCTGGACGGCGTGGAGGTCACGGTCGGTCAGGGAGGCTGCACGCGGGACATGCACGCAGCGCGTGAGCTCGGGGTCGTAGCCGTTGGCCTCCAGCCAGCCGCGGCTCGGGTGGTACTGCAGGTTGCGCAGGGGGTGATCCAGGTCTAACTGGATGGTGACCCGCCTCAGCGCCTGGAGCTGCTCGTCGCGCATCAGGATCGCGACCTGGACGAGGTGAGCCTCGAGCGCACTCAGCGCGGGCTCGGCGAGGTCGGGGCGCTCCGCGAGCTGCTTGCCCAGACGCACGGTCCAGCCGGCCACCTCGCGCAGGGGTGAGGGGTCCTGAGCCGCCTCTGGGCGGCCCAGGGCTAGCAGGCTCAGCAGGGACGGCGCGAGGAGACCGAGGAGCACGCGGCGGAGGAGCACCATGGCCGGAGCCTAGCGCCTCCGGGCGGCTACGCGGAGGGTCCCTGCTCTCCGGTCTGCACGCGCCAGAGGGCCCGGTAGAGGCCGTCTGCACGGCCAACGAGCTCGTCGTGTGTCCCGACCTCCGCCACGCGGCCTCGGTCGAGGACATGGATGCGGTGGGCGCCGCGGACCGTGGATAGCCGGTGGGCGATGACGATGGTCGTGCGGCCCACGCTGACGCGCTCCAGCGAGCGCTGGATGGCTGCCTCCGTCTCGTTGTCCACGGCGGAGGTGGCTTCGTCGAGGATCAGGATCGGAGGATCCTTGAGCACGGCGCGCGCGATCGAGAGGCGCTGGCGCTGGCCGCCCGACAGCTTCTGACCGCGCTCGCCGACGACCGTGTCGTAGCCCAGGGGCAGCTCGTCGATGAAGCCGTCGGCCTCGGCGATGCGCGCAGCCTCGCGCACCTGCTCGTCCGTGGCGTCGGGACGGCCATAGGCGATGTTCTCGCGCACTGTCCCGTGGAACAGGAACACGTCCTGGCTCACCAGGCCGACCAGGCCCCGATAGGCGCGCAGATCGAGCTCACGCAGGTCGTGGCTTCCCAGGCGCACGCACCCGCCGGTCGGGTCGTAGAAGCGCAGCAGCAGCTTGACCACGGTCGTCTTGCCCGAGCCCGTGGAGCCGACCAGGGCCGTCGTGCGACCGGCCTCGAAGTCGAGGTCTACGCCGGCGAGGACCTCGGCGCCAGAGGCGTACTGGAAGCGGACCCCCTCGAAGCGCAGGTGCTGGGTGCGCGCGTCCTCTCCCGGCTCCCGCGCGCCGGACGCGATTCCCGGGGAGATGTCGAGCAGGTCCAGAATGCGGGTCGTCGAGGCCATGGCCCGTTGGAACAGGTCGAAGGTCTCGCCCAGTCGCGTCAGGGGCCACAGGAGGCGCTGGGTGAGGAAGACCATCACCGAGTAGGCGCCAACGGCCAGGCGATCGGTCGCCGCCAGGTAGCCCCCATAGGCGAGGGTCGCCGTGAAACCGCACAGGATGACCATGCGGATCAGGGGCGAGAACGCTGAGCTGAGACGGATCGCTCGCGTGTTCGCGTCGCGGTAGGCATCGCTGCGGGCACCAATGCGCGCGACCTCGCGCTGCTCGGCCGTGAAGCTCTTGATGGTGGCGATCCCGCCCAGGTTCCCCGCCAGGTCGCCGTTGAGGTTGCCGACCTCCTCGCGCACGGCGCGGTAGCGGGGCGCGAGGCGCTTCTGGAACACGACCGAACCCCACAGGATGAACGGCATCGGCAGCATGCTCATCCAGGCCACCTCGGGTGCGATCCAGAAGAAGACCGCGCCGATGGTCACGACGGTGGTGCTGACCTGCAGGAGCTCATTGGCGCCAATGTCCAGGAAGCGCTCGAGCTGGTTGACATCGTCGTTGAGGACGGCCATCAGGCCGCCGGTGGAGCGGTCCTCGAAGTAGGCCAGGTCCATGTCCTGGACCCGCCCGTAGGCCTCCATCCGCAGCTCGTGCTCGAGGTCCTGGGCGAGGTTGCGCCAGCCGAGCTTGTGGAGGTACTCGAACACGGACTCGGCCGCCCAGATGAAGAAGGTCAGGCCGGAGAGGGCGAAGAGCTGGCTGGTCACCGTCGTGAAGCCCCAGTGGGCCAGCACGGACGCCTCGCGCTCCACGACGAGGTCCACCGCCACCCCGATCAGCAGCGGTGGGGCGAGGTCGAAGACCTTGTTGAGCACCGACCACAGGGCAGCTCTCCGCATCCGGGCCCGGTGGGGGCGGGCGTACGCCAGCAGGCGTCGCAGCGGTGACCGATCCGCGTCCATCCCTCGATTGTCTCTTCGGGCAGGGGCTGCGTGCGCCGCGCAGCGCATGGAACAGGTGTCGGGACGCCCCCAAATTGCTGGACGGACCTACCATCGGACCCTGAAACCTCGGGCGCGACCGCTGCGTCCAAGGGGTCCGACAGAGCCTCTGCGACCACCTCGCTCCAGACTCCATGTTCACCGCACTCCGCCCCGTGCTCGGGCTCCTGCTCCTCGCAGGGCCCGTCGCCGCCCAGACCGCGCCCACCCAGCACGCCGACCTCGACCGCCCGCACGACACGGGCTGGGTGGTCAACACCGGCATCAAGGGCGAGATCGTCGACTCGTTCACGGTCGAGGCCAAGGGGCACGACTGGCTGCGCCTCGAGTTCGAGCGTCTCGACCTCCCCCGGGGAACGGAGCTGTGGATCACGAGTTGGAAGGACGGCGATGTGCAGGTGCTGGACGCCCAGGGCGCGCTCGAGTGGGAGAACACCAGCTGCTACTTCAACGGGGATACCGTGCAGGTGGAGATCTGGTCCGAGCCGGGCGCGGATCCGGCACGGGTGCAGCTGCGCGGGATCGATGCAGGCCTGCCCCAGCCTCAGGGGTCGATCTGTGGACCGACGGACGACCGCGTCTCCAGCACGGACTCGCGGGTGGCGCGGATGCTGCCCGTGGGCTGCACCGGCTGGCTCATTGCGGACTGTGCCGGCTGCTACCTGACGGCAGGCCACTGCACGGGCAACATCCAGGTTGCCCAGTTCAACGTGCCCCAGTCGAACTCCAACGGGTCCCTCAACCACCCGCCCGCGAGCGATCAGTACCCGGTGGACTCGAGCTCTCTGCAGTCCAACGGCGGCCAGGGCGTCGGCAACGACTGGGCTGTCTTCGGGACCTTCGCCAACACGAACACCGGCCAGCACGCGGTGGATGTGCAGGGCCCCGGCTTCAACCTCGCCACCTCGATCCCTGGGACGAGCGGAAACTCCATCCGCATCACGGGCTACGGCACCGACGGCGGCTCGGCGAACCAGACCCAGCAGACCCATGTGGGGCCGTTCGTGAACAACGGCGGGACCGCCGTGGGCTACGTCACCGATACGACGGGCGGCAACTCGGGCTCGCCCGTGATCCACGAGCAGACCGGGAACGCGGTGGGGATCCACACCCACGGCGGGTGCGGAAGCGGCGGCGGCAACAATTGGGGCACCCAGATCACGCGCTCCGATCTCCAGAACGCGATCAACAGCCCCCTGGGCATCTGCGCCTCGAACTGCACGGGCGCCGACTGCAGCACCCCGGACGCGCTGGAGCCCAATCAGGCCTGTGGCAGCGGCGCTGTCGTGCAGGATGGGGGCTACCCGGACCTGAACGCAGAGCTCGGCGATCCGGACTACTACTCCTTTGGCGTGGCTGCAGGGGCGACCGTGGCCATCTCCGTCTTGCACGCCGTGAGCGACGCAGATCTTGACGCCTTCCTCTACGCGGCGAACGCCTGCAACGGGACGACTGGGGATCCTGGATGTGCGGGGAGTCTTGCCTGTGGCTACACCTCCACGGACGACGAGGTCCTCACCTGGACGAACACGACCGGCGTCCAGGTGGACTGCACCCTGCGCGTGAGCGTCTGGCCGAACTCGGCGGGGGCGTGCGCGGAGTATGACCTCGTCGTGTTCGGCGTCACGACGCCGGGGGGCGGCGGAGGCGGAACGGTGTCGGCGTTCTGCGATCCGGGCCAGCTGAACTCCACGGGCTTCCCTGCGACGCTCGCGGGCAGCTTCATCGGACCCGCGCTGCACCTCGAGGCCTTCAGCGGCCCCGACAACCAGTTCGGCTATGTGGTGGTGTCGGGCTCCACGAACGCGGGAGTGCCGATCAGTCAGGGCCTGCTCTGCCTGGGCTCCCCGATCGGCCGCTACAACGCAGCTGCGGGTCCGGGCCGTAACTCCCTGGGCCAGTTCCAGAGCGGCGTCTTCGTCAACCTCTCGGGCACCTCCTCCCTCGGCACCGGCTTCGATGTGCCGAGTACGCTGCCCGGTCCGATCAATGGGACGATCGCCGCGGGCCAGACCTGGAACTTCCAGCTGTGGTACCGCGACCTCGGCAACAGCTCGAACTTCACCAACGGGTTGGCGGCTCAGTTCTGAGCGGAACAGCAGCCTCTCCTCGGGCTGTGAGGAGCTGCGGCGCGCTCCCGCAGCTTCCAATGGAGTTCTCCGAACTGCCCCTGAATGGGCGGTTGGGGCCGAATTGGGCGATTCGGACGGTCTGGGCCGAGTGCGCTAGGCTTGAACAGGTATGTCCCTTCGAGAGCCCATGCGTCCGCTGCTGCTTGTCTGCCTCCTTGGCGCCGTTGTCGCCTCGCCCGCCCTGGCGCAGGGGTCTTGCTCCAACCCTGACCCGTTCGAGCCCAATCAGACCTGTGGGTCGCCTGCGAGCATTCAGAACGGAACCTGGGCAGGCCTCAATGTCGCCATGGGGGACCCGGACTACTACACCTTCGGGGTCGATCCCGGAGCCGTGGTGGATCTCTCCGTGCTCCACTCGGTCGCAGACGCGGATGTGGACGCGTTCCTCTTCGTCTCCAACGGCTGCAATCCCACACCGAATGACCCCGGGTGCGACTTCACCCTGGCCTGCGGCTACACCGGGAGCGACGACGAGGTCTTGAGCTGGACCAACTCGACTGGCGCCCAGGTCAACTGCACCCTCCGCGTCAGCGTCTACCCGGGCTCCGCCGGCTCCTGCGCGCCCTACACGCTGCTTCTTGCGGGCGTCTCGGGTCCAGGCGGGCCGGGGGGTGGCTCCGTCACCCCGTTCTGCTCACCCGCGCAGGCGAACTCGACGGGCTTCCCGGCCTCGCTGGCGGCAGCCTTCTACGGAGGCCAGCTCCTTGGCCTCGCGCCCTCCGGGGGTCCGGACAACCAGTTCGGCTACTTCGTGGTCTCCGCAAGCACGACGACGGGCGTACAGATCAGCGACGGTCTCATGTGCCTCGGTGCTCCGATTGGCCGCTACAACGCGGCCTCGGGTCCCGCCTTCAACTCCCTGGGGCAGTTCCAGGGGGGCGTGTTCGTGAACCTCTCCGGCACCGCGCTCTTCGGTCTCGGCTTCGAGGTTCCGACGACCCTGCCCGGCACGATCGGGGGGACGATCGATCCTGGCGAGAGCTGGCACTTCCAGCTCTGGTACCGAGACGTGGGCGGCGCCTCCAACTTCACCAACGGGATCACTGCGACCTACTGAGGGCCGCTCGGCCCGACCTGGCGGCGGCGGGTCAAGCCGCTCCAGGATGACGCCGGTCTGTCCGGGGCTGGACGGCGCTCAACGCCGCCGGCTCGGCCGCTCCGGCCAGCTGAGTCTCTCCCTGGAATGAACCTTGGCGAGGCGGCTCGCTTGGGCCAGCGCTTTCTTCGCTCGCCTGCCTAGGACTGCCCGATTTTGAGGCACGGTCAGCTCGTCCGGGCGTTCGGGAGGGCGACGTTCTCTGCACCCTGATGGAAGCGGGCGGGCGGTCTCGCCCTGGCGCAGGCCGCGGGTGGGTGTCCAGGTCCTTTCCTGGGGCCCATGGCCTGCCCCACCCCGGATTCTCGGGTGGCCGAATGACCGTGGGTGGTCCATTCTTAGGCGTCCAACCCCACCCCCCATGAAGCACCTGACCACCTGTGCCCTCGCGCTTGCCCTGTCCGGCTCGGCCGCTTCCCAGTCCCTGGGCGCCCGCACTGACTGCACGGCCGAGGCCAACTCGACCGGCTCCGCCGCCACCATCTCCGTCACGGGCAGCGATGTGGTGGGCGGGAACCCCCTGACCCTCACCGCCAGCGGCCTCCCGAACAACCAGTTCGGGATGTTCATCGTCTCCGCCAGCGGCGGCTTCGTTGCCGGGCCTGGCGGCTCCCAAGGCAACCTCTGCATCGGCAGCCCGATCGGGCGGTTCAAGGACCAGATCGCCAACAGCGGTGCTTCGGGCTCCATCACGGCCTCCGTGGACACGCTGGCCCTGCCGACGACCCCGCTGTCTACGATCGTGGGAGGGGAGACCTGGCACTTCCAGGCGTGGTACCGCGACAACAACCCGACGCCGGTGTCGAACTTCACCGACGCGGTGGCTGTCGGCTTCCGTGACTCGGGGATCACCGCGACCTTCCAGGCCAGCGCCACCTCCGGCACCGCGCCGCTCACGGTGAGCTTTGCGGACCAGTCCTCGGGCGTGTCAGGGCACTCGTGGAGCTTCGGCGACGGCACCACGGACAGCGCAGCCAACCCCAGCCACACCTACTCGAGCCCGGGGGTCTACCTGGTCGAGCACGTGACGACCGGCAGCAGCGGCTCCGCGGCTGAGGTCCTGCGCATCGAGGTCACCCAGTCCAGCGGGCCGGTGACCTTCACCCAGGTCTACAACGCGTTCCTGCAGATTGACCCCTCGGTGGGCCTCAGCTGCATCGACTGCCACGACAGCAACGGATTCGGCGGGCTGGACATGCCCACCGAGGCCATTGCCTACCAGTCCCTCGTCGGCGTGACGGCCACCTGCGGGTCGGGCAACACGCGCGTGGTGGCCGGCGATGCCGCCGCGAGCCTGCTCTATCAGAAGCTCGCCGGCACCCAGACCTGTGGCCAGTCGATGCCCTTTGGCGCGACCTGGAGCGGTGACCTCGCCCTGGTCTTCGACTGGATTGAGGGCGGCGCCCTGCAGTGAGCCCTGGAGCGGAGGCGAGGAGCAGGAGTCCTCGCGTCAGCGCAGCGAGGGGCCGCGGGCGCGGAGTCTCCGGGCGCTCGCTGGCTGTCTGGGGGGATTTGGCAGCGGCGGCTCTGGCCGCGCCCTACGGTCGTCTCCAGGCGTCGAGTGCCGAGCGTGCCCGAGCCCTCCCTGGCCCAGGGCCGCAGCGGGCTCAGGCGCGCAGGAGCTGCAGGGCCAGCTCGGGCGCGCGCATGGCCTGGGCCAGCACGGCGACCGAGGCCTGCTGCAGGATGGACTCGCGGGCGTAGGCCGCGGTCTCCTCCGCGAGGTCTGCGTCGGCGATGCGGCTCGCCGCGGCCTCGAGGGGGACGCGCGAGCTCTGTGCTGCGCTCAGCATCGAGTCCAGCCGGGACTGCTGCGACGCCTGCTGGGAGCGCATCTGGATCAGGCGCCCCATCATCGTGCTCGAGACGGCGTGCATCACCGTCGCCTGGTTCTTGGTCTGGGCACTGCGGCCGGTCAGGGCCGTCACCACGAAGTCCACCCCCAGCAGATCGAGCTCGAAGCGATCATCCTCGGAGGGGCCGACCTGCAGGGTCACTGAGCTGTCTCCCTGGAGCAGGGCGATGCCGTTGAACTCGGTCTCCTGCATGAGGCGGGCGATCTCGCTCACGCGCTCTTGGACCTCGGCGTCGAGGGTGAGCCGGTCCTCGTCGGACAGGGTGCCGTTCATGGCCTGGAGCGAGAGCTCCTGGATGCGGCCAAGCTGATCGATCACGGCGGACATGCCGTCCTCGGCCACCCTCGCCAGGGACTGTCCGTCCTGGATGTTGCGCGCGGCGAGCTCGAAGCCCTCCGCGCGGACCCGCATGCGCTCGCTGATCTGGAGGCCCGAGGCGTCAAAGCGGGCACTCGTGACCCGGCTTCCCGATGCGAGGCGCATGGAAACGTCCTGCATCCTCCGGGAGGAGGCGTCCATGTGGCGCAGCGTGGTGGCGACGCCTGAGGACTGGAAGGACAGG
>JBDQFW010000021.1:0-26045 GCA_040265735.1 Planctomycetota bacterium
GAGGGTTGGCACACCCGTTGCTCCTGAGCCGGCATGAACGTCGGTCTCTACCGCACCACGGGCGCCATCGAGTCCGCCGAGCGCCAGCTCGAGCTGGTCTCGACGAACCTCGCCAACGTGTCGACCCCGGGCTTCAAGCGCCACCTGGGCAGCGTCCAGAGCCAGCTCGTGGGCACCGCCGCCAGCGGCGAGCTGGGCGTCACCACCCGCGAGCGCATCGACTTCTCCCAGGGAGTCCTCGAGCGCACCGGCAACCCACTCGATCTCGCCCTCGAGGGCGACGGCTTCCTCGAGGTGGAGGGCCCGA
This sequence comes from Planctomycetota bacterium, assembly GCA_040265735.1. GTDB lineage: Bacteria > Planctomycetota > UBA1135 > UBA1135. The sequence goes on from JBDQFW010000021.1 coordinate 308, forward strand.
ACGGCCCGCTGTACACCCGCAACGGCAAGCTGCGCCTCGACCCCCAGGGCAACCTGGTGACGGCCGAGGGCTACGCGGTTGCCTGGGAGGGGCGCGGTGGCGTGATCGATCCCGCGGGCGATGCGCCTCTGGTCTCGACCGACGGCAGCGTGAGCCAGGCCGGCCAGCTGATCGGCCGCCTCTCGCGCGTCTCCTTCCCCGCCCAGGACCAGCTTGGTCTGACCCGCGACGGCTACTTCGTGGCGGCGCCTGAGCTGCTGCGCACGGCGTCCAGCGCGCTCATTCACCAGGGCGCCCTCGAGGGCTCCAACGCCAACGGCGTCAGCGAGCTCGTCTCGATGGTCACCGTCCAGCGCAGCCACGAGATGGCCGCGAACATCCTCCGCCAGGTGGATCAGTCCTACCGCCGCCTCCACCAGGGCCGCTGATCCGACGCCGCTGACCTCTAGTCGCTGCGAAACCCCGACCACCCAGCATCAAGACCATGAACCGCTCCCTCAACACCGCCGCCTCGGGCATGCAGGCCCAGCAGCTGCTCGTGGACACCATCGCCAACAACCTGGCGAACGCGTCCACGCACGGCTTCAAGGGCTCGGACCTCGACTTCCGGGCGCTCTTCTACCAGACCCTGCGCGAGCCCGGCACCGGCTCCGGCAACGGCCAGATGGACACCACCGGCCTGCAGATCGGGTCGGGCGTGGACGTGGCCGGCTCGCGCATCTCGCTCGAGCAGGGCGCCATCGAGCTCACGGGTCGCTCGGGAGACATCGCCATCGAGGGCGACGGCTTCTTCCAGGTGCGCCTGCCCAACGGCCAGTCCCTCTTCACCCGCAAGGGCGCGTTCCGCGTGGACGGCAACGGCCAGCTGGTGACCCCCGAGGGCTATGTGGTCGAGCCGGCCATCACCTTCCCCCAGGGCGTGACCGACTTCGCCGTCGCGCCCACGGGCGAGGTCAGCTACCTGGACGAGAACGGCCAGATGCAGGACCTCGCCGTGCTGCAGATCGTGACCTTCCCGAACGCCTACGGCCTGCGCGCCGAGGGCCAGAGCCTCTACGCCGAGACCGGCGCCTCCGGCGCTCCGGTGCTGGGCAACCCCGGAACGGCCCGGGCCGGCCTGCTGGTCGACCGCGCCCTCGAGGGCTCGAACGTCTCCACCATCGAGCAGCTCGTCGCCATGATCAAGGCGCAGCGCAGCTACGAGATGAATAGCCGCGCCGTCTCGGTCTCCGACGAGATGATGCAGACCGCTGCCCAGGTGGTGCGCTGATGCTCGCCCTCACCGCACTCCTGGTGGGCGGGCTGACCGTCACCCTGCCCGACGCCGTCACGGTCAAGGGCAGCGAGATCGAGCTCGCCGAGGTGGCTCAGCTCTCCGGCGACCCCGCCCTGGTGACGCGCGCCCGCGAGCTCAGCCTCGGCTGGGCCCCCGCGCCGGGCTACCAGCGCACGCTGCACGCGGCCCAGGTCGCGCGGCGCATCCGCACCGCCCTCGCGGGCATCGACCTCACCGTGGCCGGCTCGGTCACCTGCAAGGTCGAGCCCGAGGTGCAGCTCGTGACCTCCGCCCAGATCGAGGCCGCGGCCCGCGGCCTGCTCGGCGAGCGCGCCGGCGGGCGGGACCTCGAGCTCCTGCTCCTCGAGCAGATCGAGCCGGTCACGATCCCCGTGCCGGAGCATGGCCTCGAGGTGGTGGCGCGGCTCGACCGTGCTCTGCTGTCCTCGGGTCCGGTCCAGGTGCCGGTCGAGCTGCGCGTGGACGGCCTGCCCTGGCGCACGGTTTGGACGCGCTGGGAGGCGGGCCTGTGGGCCGATCGCCTCGTGCTGGCGCGCGATGTCCAGCGAGGAGAGGTCCTCACGGTGCACGACCTGCGCCGCGAGCGCGTCCGTCTCGGCGCGGCTCAAGAGGCCGCTGCCGGCAAGCTCGAGGCCGTCGCCCTCGACGGCGCCGTGGCCCTGCGCGACCTGACCACCGGCTCTGTGGTCAGCGCCGGGGATGTCCGCCGACCCGTCGCGGTCGCGCGCGGCACCGAGGTCACCGTCGAACTCGTCAAGGGTCCGATCACCGCCAGCTCCCTGGGCACCGCTCTGGAGAGCGCGGCCGTCGGAGAGCGCATCCAGGTCTCCCTCGCCGGAGGCACCCGCACCGTCCAGGCCCAGGTCATCCGCCGCGGACTCGTCCGCCTCGTCCTCCAGTGAACGCCGCCATGAAGCTCACCCACCTCCTCCTCGTCTGCGCGCCCCTGTGCGCCGAGGCCGCCGCCCAGGCCCGGGCCGGCTCGATCTACGACGTGCGTCGTGGTCCCGTCATGACCCTGGCGGACAAGACTGCGCGTCGCCGCGGCGACCTCGTGACCGTCCTGGTCAGCGAGATCCAGGACATCAAGAACGAGGAGCGCTCGGACCTGCGCAAGACCAACCAGCTGGACTTCGCGCTCTCCAACTTCAACATCGCGCCGAACGCGTTCGGGACCCTTCCCGGCGTGGGTTCGTCCAAGCAGGACAACTTCACCGGCAACGCCAACTACGAGAAGAAGGGCCGCTTCCAGGCGCGCCTCACGGCCATCGTCACCGACGTCCTCCCCGGCGGGAACCTGGTCATCCAGGGCCGCCGCGAGCTGCGCATCGATGACGAGCTCAAGGTCCTCGAGTTCACGGGCATCGTGCGCCGCTTCGACGTCCGCACGGACAACACCGTGATGAGCGAGTCGGTCGCCGACGCCCGCGTGCGCTACACGGGATCCGGACCCCTGACCAAGACCACCAACCGCACCGGCCTCAGCGGCTGGCTGCACGACGCCATCGACTGGATCTGGCCCTTCTGATCGCCATGAACATGCTCAGCCTCATCCTCACGGCCCTGGTGGCCAGCCCGGCCCCGGCCGTCGCCGCTCAGGACGGTGTCCCGGTCCTGGTGCCCACGGGCAGCGTCCAGTCCCCGACCCAGCCGCGTCGTCGCAGCCGGGCCTCCTACCTGCGCGCCCCGCGCGGGAAGGAGACCTCCACCCAGGGCTCGATCGGGCGCGTGAGCGCGCCGATCCAGAGCCTGGTCGGGGTTCGCGGACAGGAGGACAACCTGATCTGGGGCCTCGGCCTCGTGGACGGCCTCGCCGGCACGGGCGACTCCAGCGCCCTCTCGCGCCAGATGCTGCGCAACCTGCTGCTCGCCAAGGGCATCAATGTCGAGGCCGGGATGCTGAGCAGCAAGAACATGGCCGTCGTCCGCGTGGAGGCCTACCTGCCCGCTGGCGTGAAGGCCGGGCAGCCCCTCGATGTGCGCGTGAGCGCCTATCAGGACGCGAAGAGCCTCGTTGGCGGCAACCTGATGTTCGCGGAGCTCTTTGGGCCCGACGACCTGGTGTACGCCACCGCCGCGGGCCCCGTGACCGTGGGAGGCTTCACGATCGACGGCGAGGCCGCGACCACCACCAAGAACCACAACACCGCCGGCACCCTGCCGCGCGGCGGCAAGGTCGTGCGCAGCGTGCCGACCCAGCTCGTGGACGACCACGGCTTCCTGCACCTGGACGCGCGTCCTGGGCAGGACCAGCTCGGCAATGTCGTCCGCATCGCGGACGCGATCAACGGACTGCTCCCCGGCGCCGCTGAGGTCACAGGGGACGGCAAGTCCGTCCAGGTCGCGGTCCCGGCCGACATCCCGATGAGCCAGCACGGGCACTACCTGCACCAGCTGCTGGCCCTCGAGGTCGAGACCGAGAATGTCGCGCGCGTCGTCATCAACGAGCGCACGGGCGTGATCGTCATGGGAGGCGATGTCCGCCTGCGGCCTGGCGCCGTGGCGCACGGCAACCTCATCGTGACCATCGCCGAGACCGAGGAGGTCAGCCAGCCCGGACCCCTGTCCGGCGGCGAGACCGTCCCCGTGGACCGCACCGACCTCGAGGTCGTCGAGGAGAACAACCCGCTGCGGATGATTCCGCGGGCGGTGACCCTCCAGGAGGTCGTCGAGGTGCTCAACACCCTCGGCGCGACCCCGCGCGACCTGATCTCGATCCTGACCGCCATGCAAGAGGGCGGCCTGCTCGTCGCCGACATCCGGAGGATGTGATGGACGCCCTCTCTCCCCTTGGTGGCGCCGCGCGCGCCCAGGCCGCACAGGGCCAGTCCCAGCTAGATCGCCTCCAGGGCCTCGGCGGGGATGACCGCGAGTACGCGGCCCAAGAGATGGAGCGCCTGTTCGCCCAGATGCTTGTGAAGGAGCTCCGCAGCGGCCTCTCCACCGGTGTCTTCGGTGACGGCCCGGGCGCGGACACCTACAGCGCCTGGTTCGACGAGCACCTCGGCAACGAGCTCGCCGACTCCGGCGTGCTGGGGTTGGCCGGGAGGCTTCGCGTCGCGCTGGGCGCGCAAGACAGCACCGCGCTTGGCGCGCAAGACAGCACCGCGCTGGGCGCGCAAGACAGCACCGCTCAGGACCCCAACGCCCAGGAGGACCGGTGATGGAGCGTGCAGCTCTCCTCAAGCACCTCGCCGCGGATCTGCGCGAGGAGTTCGGTCAGCAGGAGGCCACCGAGCGCCTGTTGGAGCGCCAAGAGAAGGCCCTGTCCCACCGGGATGCGGACGCCCTCGAAGGCCTGAACGCCGAGCTCGAGCGCGCCTTCCGTGCCGCCGAGCATCGCCAGACCCGTCGCGAGCGCCTCGTGCGCAGCCTGGCCGCGGACCAAGGGATCGCCCCTGGGATCGCAACCCTTGGCGCGCTCATCGAGCGCCTTGGGGATGAGGGCAAGGCCCTCGCGGAACAGCGCCGCGAGTTGCGCGGCCTCTGCGCGCGGGTGCTCCAGCGCTCGCGCAAGAACGGTGCGCTTATCGCGGCCCACCGCCGGGTGACGGGGGATGTCCTCGCCGCCCTCCTCGGAGATCGCACCGAGCGCGAGGCGCTCGGTGGGGGCGTCCTCGTGGACGCCAAGGTGTGAACCATGTCGGGAATCGGACTCAACATCGGCCTGAGCGGCATGCTCTCGTCCCAGAAGGCCCTCGAGGTCCTCGGGCACAACATGTCCAACGCGAACACCCCCGGGTACTCGCGCCAGCGCCTCAGCCTGGGCGCCTCGCAGATGCTCCTGCAGGCCGGCGGCGGCGTGCTGGGCAACGGCGTCCTCGCCTCGGGCGTTGAGCGGGCCTCGGACGGGATCCTCGGCCGGCGCATCGTGAGTCAGACCGCGGTGTCCAAGGCGCTCCAGGCCTCTCTTGGCTCCCTGCGCGGGGTGGAGTCGCTCTTCAACCCAACCGGCCACGACCTCGGCGATCAGATCGACGAGTTCTTCCTGAGCGCCGCGAACCTCTCCACCGACCCGGTGGATCAGGTCCGCCGCAACGGGATGGTCCAGTCGGCCCAGCACCTCACCGCCCAGTTCCACCAGACCGCCGACTCGGTCGCGACGCTTGCTCGCGACAGCGAGAACCGCGTCGACTTCCTCCTGGGAGAGGTGAACGCGCTCGCCCAGGAGATGGTGGGCCTGAACCAGGAGATCGCCCAGGTCGAGGCCGGGGGCGGCTCCGCGAACGACCTGCGAGACCGCCGCGAGCTCGTGCTCGGCCAGCTTGCCGAGCTGGTGAATGTCCAGACCGTCGAGCACGCCAACGGCTCCCTCAGCGTGACCGTGGGCGGCCACCTGCTGGCCGGCCATGACCTGGCGGCCACCATGCGCAGCGAGCGCGGCGAAGACGGCACCCTCGAGCTGTTCGTGGGCAGCACCACGAAGCCCGTGGGCGTCACGGGCGGCGAGATCGGGGGCCTCATGACCTTCGTGCAGGACTACCTCCCGGGCCTCCAGGCGCGGGTGGACGACCTGGCCAAGAACCTGGTGCTCGAGATCAACCGGGCCCACTCGACAGGTGCTCCTCTGGGTGGCGGCTTCGAGCGCCTCACGGGCTGGGTGTCCCTCGAGGACGCGGACGGCGACGGCGCCGTGCTCGATGAGAAGCTCAGCGATGCGGGTCTTCCCTTCGAGGTGACGGCCGGCAGCCTCTTCGTCCATGTGACCGACCCGGAGACCGGCGCGGTCGAGAGCCACGAGGTCCTCGTGGATCCCGACGCCATGTCCGTCGGGGACCTGCTCGAGTCGCTCGACGGCATTGACGGGATCTCGGCCGGCCTGGACTTCTTCAACCGGGTGCAGATCCTCGCGGACGGCGACAAGCGCTTCGACTTCACAGCGCGCCTGGACGCCAATCCCGACGGCGTCGGCTCCTTCGGAGGCCAGCGCGCCACGGCGGGGAGCGCAGCCGCGGGCCCCTTCACCCTGACCAGCGGGGCAACCCTCGACCTTGCCGGCGCGGGCGGTCCGTTCCAGATCACCTTCGACGCGACGGACTTCGGTGATATCAACGAGGCCACGGCTGCGGAGATCGCCGCTGTGATCAACGCGGACCCCGCCTCCAGCGCGGGCGGGATCCGGGCGGTTGCCGAGGACGGGCGCCTGTACCTGCAGAGCACCGGCCAGGGCGCGGGTGAGAGCTTCGAGGTGCTTGGCGGGTCTCTCGCTACGGCCGTGGGGCTGCCCACGGGGATCCACACGGGCCAGGACCTGGCCGTCGCGGTCGAGCTGCACGGCGAGTACACGGGCTCCCAGAACCAGGAGCTCACCTTCACCCCGCTGGGCGACGGCACGATCGGGACCACCCCGGGCCTGCAGGTCGAGGTCCGCAACGCCCAGGGGCAGGTCGTGGGCCTGCTCGATGTGGGTGAGGGGTATCAGCCGGGGAGCACGCTCGAGCTCGGGGACGGCCTCTCCGTCTCCTTCGGCGTGGGCACGGTTGCAGGCTCCAGCAACCAGGGCTTCGTCGCGCACGCCATCGCCGACTCCGACACGGCGGACCTGCTCGTGGGGCTCGGTCTCAACAGCTTCTTCCAGGGCACCGACGCCGAGGCCATCGAGGTGGTCGGCGCGCTCGTCGACGACCCGTCCCTGCTCGCGGCCTCCGGTAGCGGCGCCGAGGGCGACAACGGCGCCCTGCTCGAGCTGCTCGCCCTTCAGGGCGAGGCGGTCGAGGGTCTCGGAGTCAGCTTCGGCGAGAGCTACAGCAACCTGGTGGGCGACATCGGCTTCGAGGTTGTCGCCACCGAGAGCGCCGCGGCCACCGAGGAGTCCCTGGTGGAGTCCCTGAAGGCCCGCCGGTCCGAGCTGGCCGGCGTCAACGTCGACGAGGAGCTCGTCGAGATGATCCGCTTCGAGCAGGCCTTCGCGGCCTCGGCTCGCTTCATCCAGGTGGTCCAGGAGCTCCAGGACACCGTGCTTCGCCTGATCTGAGGAATCGTCATGACCCTGCGTCCCACCCAGTCCTCCACCTACGCCCTGGTCCAGTCGGGCCTGCGCATGAACATGGCGCGCCTCGTACGCGCGCAGGAGCAGGTCGCCACCGGCAAGCGCATCCTGCGCCCGTCCGACGACGCGGCCGGCACCTCGATCAGCCAGAGCTTCCTGCGCCAGATCGCCCAGGTCGACGGTTGGCTCGAGTCGGTGGGCGGCGCGCGCACGCGCCTGTCCGCGGCAAGCTCGCGCCTGCAGGATGCCTCCGGGATCCTGACCGAGGCGCGCTCGATCGCCACCGCCTCCATGAACGGAACGCTGAGCCCTGCCGACCGGCTGGGCTACGCCAGCCAGCTGGAGCAGATGGCCGTCAACCTGGTGGAGATCGGCAACTCGTCCTTCGGGGACCGCTACCTCTTCAGCGGCACGGCCAGCACGACCAAGCCTTTCGACATCGTGGACACACCGGACGGCAAGCGCGTTGTCTACCACGGGGACGAGGGGCGCTCGACCGCCCTGGTTGGGCGCGATGTGGAGATCGACACGAGCCTGCCGGGCTCCGAGGTCTTCGCCTCCTCCGACCCGACCGGCACCACCTACGCCGGGCTGACCGGCGCCAAGCCCGGCACGAGCGCGGACATGGGGACCGGCTACGAGACCCTCGCGATACGAACGGCTGCGGTCACCGGCCTGCCCCAGGAGGGCATCGTCGTCAGCGGGGACGCCACGATCATCGGTGACCACGACCTCGTGGTCGACGCGGCCGCCGGCACCGTCCAGCTCGGCAGCGGTCCGGCCGTGAGCATCGAGACGCCGCTCCCGGCGAGCCTCGAGGTGCGCGACGCGGACGGCTCCGTCCTGACGCTGGACCTCACCGGCTGGACTGGCGCGGGCTTCAGCGGCGTGGCGACCGGCCAGGGCGAGGTGTCCTTGGACGGCACGTCCTGGACCGCCTTCAACGGCACCGAGACGAACCTCCAGCTCACCGATGACGCCAGCGGCGCGGTGGTGCATGTGGACCTCACCGGCGCGACGCGCGCGGGGGAGGAGACCCTCGTCTTCGAAGGCACGACGAATGTGATCGACACCCTGCTGGGCATGGCGCACGACCTGCGCAACGACCAGGACCTCGACCCCGCGGCCCTGCTCGACAGCATGAGCCTGCGTCTCGACGAGCTCGTTGCGGGGCAGGACCGCCTGCTGGTCTCCCTCGGTGACCTGGGCTCGCGGCAGAGCCGCCTGGACCGGGCTGACCAGCGCCTCGGCGATCTGCGGATCCAGCTCCAGGGCCTCGAGTCGGAGGTCACGGACGCGGACCTCTCCGAGGTCGTGCTCGACATGTCCCGCGCGGAGCAGACCCTCCAGGTCGCTCAGGCCACCGGCGCGCGCCTCCTCCAGCAGTCCCTCCTCAACTACCTGCGCTGATCATGACCGACCCCCGAATCCAGGGTGCCGGCCAGCCGGCCTCCACGCCCGCACCTCAGTCCCGGACCGTCAGCGGTCCCGGCTCGGGCGCGCGCTTCGAGGCCCTGCTCGAGCGCCTGCAGTCGCGCACGCACGAGCTGCGCGGCGCCAGCGACGCCCTCGAGCAGCCGGGAGGCCTCAGCCACGCCGTGGACACCTCGCGTGCCTCCCTCGAGGACGCGAAGGCGCTCCACCAGGAGATCGTCGAGGCCGTGCGCGCTCGCATGCAGCGCAAGAGCGCCTGAGCCCAGCGTCATCCACGAACAGAGAGAACCATGGACATCCCCACCCAGATCGCCAATCCCGCCGCCCATGTGAACGCCAAGGCCCGCGCCCTGGCTCTGATGGATCCGATCCTGCGGCCCGGCTCTGCCGTTGCTCCGGAGTTTCCCCTGGTCTTCGGCGCGGACGCCCGCGGCTGGGTCGTCGTGTCCGAGTCTGACGGCGAGGACGCCTCGGCCTGCGCCGGGGTCGTCCGCGAGCTCGTTGCCGGCCCGGAGCGCGTTGCGTGCGCCTTCCTTGGCAGCGTGGTGACCGCCGAGGCTCACCGCGGCCGCGGCCTGGCCCGTCACACCCTTGCGACCGCAGAGGATCGCGCCCGCAACGAGGGCGCAGCGCTGGCGTTCCTGTGGGCGGACGAGGCCGAGGTCTACGCCGGCATGGGCTGGCGTCCCGCGGGGACGGAGTTCGACTTCCGCCTGGACGACAACCAGCGCACCTTCCTCCCGGATGCCGAGGGTGTCCGCGTCGCCCGGGCCGAGGATGCCGAGGCGATCCACGCTCTCTACTGCGAGCACGAGCAGCGCGTCGAGCGCACGCTCGACGAGCAGCGCCAGCTGCTGGCCGTACCTGGGGTCACCACCCTGGTCCGCGAGGTCGACGGCAAGGTCACGGCCTATGGCTGCGTGGGGCGCGGCGCGGACCTCCAGGGGGTCCTGCACGAGTGGGGCGGTGAGGGCGTCGAGGTCCTCCATGTCCTCGCCGGGCACCTGGACCTGCGCGACGACGAGGGGCTCGACGAGGACCTGTTCCTGATGCTGCCGAGCGGCGCCACGGGCCTCCTCGAGTACCTGTCCCTCACGCGTTGCCCCGGTGCCAAGGGCGTCCTGGGACTGGCCAAGGTGCTCTGCCTCGAGGGTGCGGCCGAGCTCCTGCGCGGTCACCTCCCGAGCAGCGTCGAGGCTTCCGTCGAGGGCGCCACCGTGGCCCTGCGCCGCGGCGGGAAGGGCATCTCCCTCGATGCCGACGCCCTGCTGGACCTCCTCCTGCCGCCCGCCGGCGAGGGCCGGATCCAGCGCAAGGTCGAGCGTCGCCTGGGCGTGAACCTGGCGAGCCTGCCCCTGGCCCCCTTCATCTGGGGCCTGGACTCGATCTGATCAGCCCGCGTAGTTGGCGGGGAACAGCCGCCGCTCGACGGCCTCGATGACCGTGTGGAGCACCTTGATGTGGAGCTCCTGAATACGGTCCGAGCTCGTGGCGAGCGGAACGACGATGGCGGTGTCCACCTTGGCGAGAGCGGGCCCCCCGCCCTTGCCGAGCAGGCCCACCGTGTGGATCCCGCGCGCCTTGGCTGCGTCCAGGGCGCGGAGGATGTTGGGTGAGCTCCCCGAGGTGGAGATCGCCAGCAGGAGATCGCCCTCGCGGCCGTGGGCCTCGACCTGGCGCTCGAAGATCGCGTCGAACCCGAAGTCGTTCGCGATGCAGGTGAGGTGGCTGGGGTCGGAGAAGGACAGGGCGGTGAGCGCCTCGCGGTCGCCCCGGAACCTGCCCGTCCACTCCTCGGCGAAGTGCATGGCGTCGCACATGGAGCCGCCGTTGCCACAGCTCATGAGCTTGCCCCCTCGACGCAGGGTGGCCTCCGCGGCGTCCGCGAAGGCGGCCACGCCTGCGAGGCACGCGGGGTCGTCCAGGAACGCGGCCAGCGTGGCCTGCGCCTCTTCGAACGCGGCTCGGATCGGGTCGGCGCTGCTCATGGACCCATGGTCGCGCCCGCGACCCTGGCGGGCAACGGGTGCGCGCCAGTTCGCAGGGCGATTGGGCGGGGCAGCGCTTGACGGACCCGCCCCGCTGGGCGATACGAAAGGGTGGTGCAAGGACCCCTCACACCCCTGCGGCTTGGAATCGGCGCGCTCCTGGCGCTTGCTGCCCTGAGCCTCGTCCTCGTTGCCCGGCACTCCCGGGCCGAGCGTGCGGCGGAGGGCGGGGAGTACCAGCCGATCCGTCTGGAGGAGGGCAACGCGCCCCGTCACATCCCGGCCGCGATCTTCGACCCCGCCCCGGCCGGGACCCAGCTGGTCCAGTTCCAGGTCGAGGGGCCCTGCTGCAACGGCTGCTCGGTGGCCCTCTATGACGCGGCCCTCACCGCCGCTGGCGTCGAGCGCGCGGCCGTACGCTTCGACGAGGAGGCAGGCATTGCCCGGGGTGAGGTCTGGCTGCGCGACGACGCGAACGCCGCCGAGCTCGCCGCCGCCGTGACCTTCGACAAGTACACGGGCCGCATCGTGCAGCCCACCCCCTGAGCGCGGCTGCCTGCCCCGCGCACCGAGGTCTCGCGGTACCGTGGGCCGATGCGCTCCGGCCCGACTGCCCTGCTCCTCATCACGCCGCTGCTCCTCTTGGGGGCGGCCTCCGCGCACCCCGGCGCGGGCGCCGGGGACGCGCCCCGGGCCACCCTGACCTTCGCCTCCCCGCGGCCCCTCCAGGGACCCGACGGCGATCTCGATCTGGGTGAGTCCACCCTGCCCTGCGCGGCCGATGTGGACGGGGACGGCCTGATCGACCTCCTCGTGGGGACGGGCGACGGCTCGCTGCTGCTGCTCACCCTGCGGGACGGCGTCGTGGAGAGCACGACGCCGATGGCCGAGCTCGGGGTCGTGCCCGGCTGGGGGCGCCGACCCGTGGGCGCTGCGCTCGGAGACCTCGTGGGCTCCGACGAGCCGGACCTCGTCGTGGCCTGTGGGGACGACCGCCTGCGGGTGCACGAGGGGCGGCGCGAGGCTGGCGGTCGCCGCTTCGCGGTCGAGGCGGTGGAGGTCGCCCTGCCTGCCTCCGCGCAGGGGCGCTTCGACCTGGGGGACCTCGATCGCGATGGGAACCTCGACCTGGTCGTGGGCAGCTTCGGTGGGCCGGTGACCTGGCTGCGCGGGCGCGGCAAGGAGCGCGGGCTCGGCTTCGACGAGCCGGTCCCGTTGGATGGCGTGGGGGAGGCCTACAACTCCTGCCCGAGGGTCTTCGACCTGGAGGGGGACGGCGACCTGGACCTGCTCGTGGGCGTGAACTGGGGCTACCTCGCGGTGCACCGCTGCGAGGGCGAGCCCACCGGGTTCGGCCCGCGCCAGCTGCTCCAGGACGCTGAGCTCGGTGACAGCGTGCGCCTGCGCGAGCGCCTCGAGGACAACTCCTCGCCGGCGCTCGTGGACCTCGACGGGGACGGCATGCTCGACCTGGTCACGGGCGGGAAGAACGGCACCCTCTGGTGGCTGCCCGGCCTTGGCTCCGCGGGGCACCTTGGGGTGGTGGAGCAGGCCCTGGCCGAGGCCGACGGCGCCCTCGGAGAGCAGCTCGTGGCGGACCCGGCCCTCCGCGGCCGCGTCTTCGGCGCCCTCCGCGCCCTCCAGGCGGACCTGCGCCTCGGCCTGCTCTCGGGTGCGGCTGAGCGCGAGCGCCTGTGGCGCCAGCTCGAGGCCCTCGGAGCGCGCTACCCCGAGAGCCTCCGCCGGCGCCGCTTCGACCAGGAGCGCGAGACCTTCTCGTCGCCGCTCTTCGCCCAGTACGCCCTGGTGATGAAGGGCTGCGCGGAGGACACCCCCCGGGGTCGCGCTCGCGTCGCCAAGGCCCTCGAGGAGCCGCCGGCCTACGCCCGGCTGCTGGTGGATCACGGGGTGTTCTTCCACGACAACGCCCGCGCAACGCCGGAGCACCTCGAGCGCATGGCCGCGCTGCTGGAGGTGATCCCGCGCGGCACCTGGGATGTGGAGCTGATCTCGGTGGCGGACTGGATCGGCCCCGGCGCGCGGGACCAGCGCGTGGAGGCTCGCAGCGGCATCAACATCTTTGGGATGCGCCTTGGCGTGGCGGAGAACAGCTTCCCCCGCGACGCCGTGCGCGAGGGCAAGACCGATGTGTTCCTCATCTGCCTCGCCCACGAACTGGCGCACAACATGCTCGACACCGTTGGCCGCAGGACCCGGCCGGACCTGTTCGCGCGCAAGTACGCGGGCCTCCGTCGGGCCGCGGGGGACGCGGTGGTCTGGCAGGACGAGGTCACCCGCGGGTACGACCGCGAGGCCACCCGCGCACGCTTCCAGGCCCAGGGGCACTGGGACGGCCAGGACGCAACCTGGGACGAGGCCTGGACGCGCCGCTTCCGCGGCAACGACGCCTTCGAGCGCGCCCACCTGCGGGGCAATGTCGAGTTCTTCCTCAACGCGCCTCAGGAGGCCTTCTCGACCCTCTCCAACCAGTGGTTCGCCGACAGCCGCCTGATGGTGCGCACGGCGAAGGACCGCTTCGACGCGGGCTTTCCGGCCTGCGCGGACCAGCTGCTCGTGATCGCCGAATACCTCAGCCAGGGTGGCGACCGGGTCCCGGGCTATACGCTCGAGCCGGGAGGGGCCCTCGCGACCGAGTCCCTGTCCATCCAGCGCGATTCGAGGGGCCGTCTCCGCCGCCTGCAGGCGGAGGGTATCCAGGCCACCTTCGGCTACGGCGAGGGCGACCTCGTCACCGCCTTCGACCTGCAGGATCGCGAGCGCGAGTAGGGCCAGCCGCGCGAACCTGGCCGGCCGCCACTCCAGGCCTCGCCGCTCAGGCCAGAGCCTTGTCCGCGGCACTCAGGATGCGGTCCAGGATCGCACCGTCGTGGCGCGTGCTCAGGAACCAGGCCTCGTACGGGGACGGCGGCAGGTGCACGCCCTGCTCGAGCATCGCGTGGAAGAAACGCGTCCAGCCCTCGCGGTCGGTGGCGGTGACATCGTCGAGGTTTCGGACCGGCTGGTCGGTCAGGTACAGGCAGAGCATGGAGCCCATGCGCTGGACCCGGCCCGGCCGGCCGTGCTTGCGGCACAGCTCCTCGAGCCCCTCGGCCAGGGTCCGCGAGGCGTCCTCGAGGCCCTCATACACCCCCGGCCGTCCGAGCAGTTCGAGGGTCTTGTCGCCTCCGGCCACGGCCAGCGGGTTCCCGCTCAGGGTCCCCGCCTGGTAGACGGTCCCGGCCGGCGCGATGTGCTGCATCAGGTCCTTGCGACCCCCGTACGCGCCGATCGGCAGGCCTCCACCAATCACCTTCCCCATGCAGGTCAGGTCGGGCATCACCCCGCAGGTCTCCTGGTAGCCGCCGGCAGCGACCCGGAACCCGGTCATCACCTCGTCGAAGATCAGCAGGGCGCCGTGCGCGTCGCAGAGGCGCCGCAGCAGCTCCAGGTACCCGGGATCCGGAGGTACGAGCCCCATGTTCCCGGCTACGGGCTCGACGATCACACCGGCGATCTCCGAGCCGCGGGCCTCGAAGAGCGCCTCGATCTCGGCGGCGTCGTTGTAGTCCGCGACTAGCGACAGCTGGGCCAGGGCCGCAGGCACGCCCGGAGAGTCCGGAGCGCCCAGGGTCAGCACGCCGGAGCCCGCCTTGACCAGGTACGAGTCACCGTGGCCGTGGTAGCAGCCGTTGAACTTGACCAGCGCGTTGCGCCCGGTCGCCGCGCGCGCCAGGCGAGCCACTGAGAGGGTCGCCTCGGTCCCGCTGTTCACCAGCCGCACCATCTCCACTGAGGGCACCCGCTCCACGATGCGCTCGGCGATGCGCAGCTCCGCGCGCGTCGGCGCGCCGAAGGTTGTCCCGGTCTCGACGGCCTCGTGCAGGGCCTGCTTCACCTCTTCGTTGCCGTGTCCGAGGATCAGCGGGCCGTAGGAGAGGACCAGGTCCACGTACTCGTTCCCGTCCTCGTCCCAGACGAGAGCGCCCTCGCCCCGCTTCATGTGGGGAGGCGTGCCGCCGACGGAGCGGTAGGCACGCACTGGCGAGTTCACGCCACCGGGGATCAGGTCCTGGGCGCGGCGGAAGATGTCCTGGCTCTGGGTGAGGTCGAGGGTCATGGGGCAGCGGCGATGGCGTCGAGCGCGACGGTCAGGGACACGGGCTCGGGGGTGATCAGGGGGAGGGCGAAGGAGAACTCACGCTCGGCTTCCTGTAGGGCCTCGAGGGTGGTCCAGCCCATGGCGAGCGCGCCAGGGACTCGCCCCGTGGCGAGCTCGCGCCACACGGCCACGGCCGAGGGGGACGCGAAGAAGACCACATCGGCCTCCGGCGGGGCGAGGTCCGACGCCGGGCGCGTGGCGTAGACGACGCGCTCCTCGACCGCGACGCCTCCTGCGTCGAGCAGTTCGCCCAGGTCCAGGGCACGCTCGCCGCGGAGCCAGAGCACGGGCCCCTCGGGTCGACTCTTCACGAGCGCCTCGGCCAGGCTCTTGGCGTCGCGACCCGCGGGGACCAGCTCGACCTCGAAGCCCAGGTCGCGCACGCGCTGGGCCGTCCGCTCCCCGACCGTGGCCACCGGGACGCTGCGCCAGCTCGGCTCGACCCGCGCCAGGTCCTGCAGGGCCTCGAGGGCCCCCGTGGAGGTGAGGGCGATGCAGCTCGGCCGCTCCAGTTCGCCGAGCTCCCACGACAGGGGGACGCGCTCGAGCAGCGGGGCTTCGAGGGCCTCCCAGCCCGCGTTCCTTGCGGCCTCGAGCCAGTCGGCGCGCGCGTCGATGGGTCCGGTGATCAGGACCTTCCAGGTGTCACCACTCATGAGCGTGCCTCCGCGACGAGCTTGGCCGCGCCCTGCGCGAGGAGGTCCCTGGCCAGGGCCTCCCCCAGGGCCTCGGGCTCGGCGGTCGAGCCCGCTCGCGCTCCGGACAGGCTTCGGGTCCCGTCCAGGGAGAGCACGCGCGCCTTCAGGTGCAGGGAGTCCCCGTCCACCGTCGCGTGTGCGGCGAGCGGCGCCGTGCAGCCCGCCTCCAGGGTTGAGAGGAAGCGCCGCTCGGCGCGTGCTCGGGCGAGGGTTCCGTCGTCAGGCAGGCGACTCAGGAGCTCTTGCGTGGCCGCGTCGTCCGCGCGGCAGGTCAGGCCCACGATGCCCTGGCTGACGGCCGGCAGGAAGCGCTCGTGGTCGAGGACCTCGGTGATGCGCGCATCCAGGTCGAGCCGCTCGAGGCCGGCCCGCGCCATCAGGAGCGCGTCGGCCTCGCCGGCGTCGAGCTTGGCGAGGCGAGACTCGACATTGCCGCGAATCTCGACGACCTGCAGATCAGGTCGAGCGGCGAGCAGCTGCGCCTTGCGCCGCTGGCTGCTCGTGGCCACGCGCGCACGCGCGGGCAGCTCTTCGAGGGTGAGACCGTCGCGAGCAACGAGGGCATCGTCCACGGGGCCCCGCGGCAAGACGCCGCCGAGCACGAGCCCCTGCTCGAGTCTTGTCGTGAGGTCCTTCAGGCTGTGCACGCCAACCTGTGCCCGTCCATCCAGCAGCGCGGCATCCACCTCGACGGTGAAGATGCCGATGCGACCGAAGCGCGACAGGGCGGTGGAGAGGTCCTGGTCACCCGAGGAGGACACGGGCAGCAGCTCGACCTCGAGCCCCGGGTGGGCCTGGGTGAGCGCAGCGCGCGCGGCCTCGGCCTGCCAGAGGGCGAGGCGGCTCTTGCGGGTCGAGAGGACGAGCATCTAGAGGTTCTCCAGGAAGCGCTGGTACATGCGGTCGAGGACCTCCTCCGAGCGCGTCGCCCGCGCGCCTTCCTTCAGCTGGGCCAGGGCCGTGTCGAGCAGGCGCCGCGCGAGCTCGTGGGCCAGCTCGAGCTCGCGCGCCTGGGCCTGGCCGCCCGTGACCCGGTCGAGGACCTCCTCCCGTACCGTCTCGAATCCTCGGTGCAGCTCGGCGATTGCGGGGCTGAAGCTGGCGTAGGTGCGCAGGGCCAAGAACTTGTGCACCTCGCCCACGAGCATGGAGTCGGCCTGGGTGCGCGCGTCTCCGCGCTGGCGCAGGTGCTCGGCCACCACCGGGGCGAGGTCGTCCAGGTCCACGAGCAGGACGCCAGCAAGGTCGCGCACGGAGGCCTCCACTGCGCGGGGGACCGAGAGGTCGATCAGGAGGGTCGGCCGGTCCCGGCGGGCCAGGGCGCGCCGGTCCAGGTGCCCGGCTGCGAGCAGCCCGGGAGCGTTGTCGACGCAGGTGGCCACCAGGTCCGCAGAGGCGACAGCCTCGCGCAGCTGCTCGAGTGGCCACGCGCGTCCGCGGGTCTCGCGCACAGCCTCCTGGGCCGTGGCCAGGGTGCGGTTGACGAAGTCGATCTGGTCGGCACCTTCTGCCTGGAGGTGACGCGCCAGGAGGCGCCCGGTCTCGCCCGCACCCACCACGACGACGCGCCTTCCCGCGAGCTGCCCGAACGCCTGCCGAGCCGTGTCGACCGCCACCCGCGCGACGCTCAGGGTGCCCTCACCGAGACTCGTCTCGGTGCGCACCTTCTTGCCCGCGCCAAGGGCCTGCTGCAGGAGCGGGGCCAGGAGGGCCCCGACCGTACTCGCTGCATGGGCGGCCTCGGCCGCCCGGCGCACCTGGCCGAGGATCTCGGTCTCGCCCAGGACGAGGCTGTCGAGACCGGACACTAGGCGGTACAGGTGGATCAGCGCGGGCACGCCCCGGTAGCTGTAGAGGTGCTCGGGCTCGAGATTGCGGAACAGTCGCAGGGCGAGGGCCTCGGTCGGGTCCTCCGCGGGCACTGCGCGGGCGAGCACCTCGGTGCGGTTGCAGGTGCTGATCACCACGACCTCCTCCACGCCGCCCAGCTGCCGCAGCTCGGCCAGGACTCGCTCGAGGTCCTCGGGCTGCACGGCATAGCGCTCGCGCACCTCGACCGGAGCGCTGCGGTGGTTGAGTCCGATGAGGACCAGGTCGTCGATGGTCTCCATCAGAAGGCGTGGAAGGAGAGGGCGGGGAAGGCCATCACGCCGATGGCCGCAAGCAGGGTCAGCAGGCCGCCGAGCGCCGCGTAGGACGCCCGGCGCGCGTTGAGGCCGGGGATCCGGCCCGAGAACGCGATCACTCCGAAGTGGATCCACAGGGCCATGACCAGCACGACCTCGGGGTCGGTGTAGCGGAACGCGGTCTCCGGCGTGGCGTGGCCCAGGCCGATGCCGACATTCAGGCCGATGGTCAGGCAGACGAATCCTGCGAGTGCCGCGCGCCGCGTGGTCGCCGAGAGCAGCTCGAGGGAGGGGAGGTTGCGGAAGAGGCGTCCGAAGGCGCGCCTGCGCATCTGCCGGTACTGCACGAGGTGCAGCCAGCCGTAGACCCCAGACAGAACCAGCGCCGCGGAGGCCAGCAGCATCACGACGATGTGCAGGATCGCCACGGCGTTCTTGGGCGCCGCCGTGGCGCTGGTCGTCACCGGGCCGAAGGCGGCCGCGGCCCACTGCAGCGCAGCCACGCAGGTCAGCACCAGCGAGCCCACCGTCGGCTGGGGCACGCGCAGGGTCACCAGCCGGAACAGGACGGCCGTGGTCCAGGCCACCGCCGAGACGGTGAGCGCGGCCCCCTGGATGGGGAAGGCGCCATGGGCGCGGCCGTGCAGGGCGAACAGCGCCGCGTGGGCTCCGATCGCGGTAAGCAGGAGCACACGGCGCGCGCGCTGTGCCCAGAGCGGCTGACTCTCACCCGCGTAGGCCATGGCATAGAGGCCCGCCGCTCCCGCATAGAGCAGGGGCAGGGTGACCGTGAGGGCCTGGGGTGCGTTCATGCGGGCACCTCTTGGGGCTTGCCGAGCAGCTGGCGGGCCTGGGAGGCGGCCGCCAGGCCGGTCTTTAGGCGGTCCTCCACCGACACCCCGCCGGTCCAGGTCCCCGCCGGGACAAGACCGGGGAGCGCACGGCGGAGGGCGGTGTGCAGGGTCTCCATGCGCTCCACGTGCCCGACTCCGTAGCGCGGGATGACCGCGCGCCAGGTGTCGATGCGATGGGCCTCCACCGTCCCGCCCTCGTGCCCCAGACCGCGGCGCAGGTCCTCACGCGCGGTCTCGAGCGCGCGCGCGGCATCGGAGACCTCGGGGCCCGTGCGGTAGATGGCGCTCACCGTGGCGTGCCCGCCGGGCGCGCGTCCGCTGAAGATGTTCGAGGGGAACAGAGCGCCCAGCAGCCGCGGCGCGCCGTCCTCGGGCCGCTGGTCCGGGGGCACCAGGAAGCCGAAGGCCGGGGGGATCCGGGGCTGGGAGAGCCCCAGGTGCACCACCGTCAGGTCGCCGGTGGGCAGATTGAACAGGGGGTCGAGGTCCACGCGTTCGGGTGTCGCCAGGGCAAGCAGCCCGTGGGCGTCCGCAGGGGAGGTCGTGAGCACCACGACCCGCGCCTGGAGGTCCGCACCGTCCTCCAGGGAGACGCGCCAGCCCTGCGGCCCGCGCTCGAGCTCCACCACCCCGCGCCCCAAAAGCAGGCTGCCCGTCAGGCCGCGTGCCAGGGCCAGGGACAGCTCGCCGAGCCCGCTCGGGAAGCTGAGCAGATCACCTCGCTGGGTCGCGGGCCCGGGCAGCCTGTGACCGGCGGCCTCGGGCGTGGCGTCGCGCTGCCTGCGCGCCTGCAGCATCCCGCGCACGATCCCACCGCCGTCATTGGCAAGGTGGAACACGCGTGGAAAGGCGCTACGCGCTCCCAGCTCCTCGAGCTCCGCGGCGTACACCCCGCGCACGAACGCGCCGCCCAGGGTCGTCGCGGCCTCCGGCCCGAGCCGTTCGCGCATGAACTCCGCAAGGGTCGGCTCAGGATCGTGGGAGGCCACGCGACGCATGCGGCGCAGGGGCTCCGAGGCGAGGCGCAGCTTCGCTGGCCAGGAAAGAAGCTTGGTGCGCAGAAGGTCCGCGGGGCGCATGGGGACCGGATGGAGCTGCCCATTGCGGTGAATCAGCCGCAGGCTGGCTTCCTTGCGCGAGACCTGCATGCGGTCCGCGATGCCGGCCTCGCCCGCCAGCCTCCGGAAGGTCGCCGCCGAGGCCGGGATGGTGTTGGGGCCGGCCTCGAACAGGTAGGGGCCGACCTTGGCCGAGCGCATGATTCCGCCGGGTTCCCGCGCGGACTCGACGCAGACCACATCGACGCCGGCGCGCTTCAGGGCATGGGCACAGGCGAGCCCCGTCGCCCCTGCTCCAATCACCACCACCTCTGCCATCTTCGCTGTGCGCTCCTCAGAGGGTCTTGCTGAAGGTGCCCTCGCCGGTCCTGCCGGCGCTCTGGCGGGCGGCGTAGTAGGTGTCGAACACCACGGCCACATTGCGCATGAACATCTGGCCGAGGTCCGTCAGGCGCAGGGCGTGCTCCTCGTCCTCGAGCAGGCCGTCGGCCGCGAGGGGGCGCAGCTGATCCAGCTCGGCCCGGAAGTGGTCGTCGAAGTCGATCCCGTGGCGCGCGGAGACCAGGTCCTTGTCGAGCCGGCCGTTGCACATGAGGCCGAGGATCACATCGCGGCGCAGGCGGTCCTCGGCCGACATGCGGTGCCCGCGGAAGGTGGCCAGCCCGCCCGACTCCAGCGCCGCCACATACTCAGGCTCCTGGTGGAGGTTCTGGACGAAGCAGCCGTCGATCTCACCGATGGCCGAGACGCCGAAGGACAGCATCTCGCTGCCGGCGCGCGTCGTGTAGCCCATGAAGTTGCGGTGCAGCCGGCCGTCGCGGGCCGCGACCGCGAGCTCGTCCCCGGGCAGGGCGAAGTGATCCAGGCCCAGGTACACATAGCCTGCGTCCTGGAACGCCTCGACCGCGTCGGCGAAGAGCTCGAGCTTCTCCTCTGAGGACGGGGCGGCGTCCATGTCGAGGGCCGTCTGGTGCTTCTTCATCCACGGCACATGGGCGTAGTGGAAGAGCGCCACCCGCTCAGGTCGCAGGGCCAGGGTCTCCTGCACCGTGCGGGCGTACTGCGCCCGGCTCTGGTGGGGCAGGCCGTACATCAGGTCCAGGTTCACCGAACCCATCCCCGCGGCCCGAGCGCCCTCGACGAGGCGCGTGGTCAGCTCGAGGGGCTGGACGCGCTTCACGGCCTCCTGGACCTTCAGGTCGAAGTCCTGCACGCCCATCGAGACGCGGTTGAATCCCAGCTCGCCCAGGACCGCGAGGTGCTCCTCGGTGGTGACGCGCGGGTCCACCTCGATGGCGACCTCGGCGTCCGGCGTCAGCTCGAAGCCGCTCCGGATCATCCCGAAGACGCGGCGCAGCTGCTCGGGAGAGAGGTGGGTCGGGGTGCCCCCACCCCAGTGCAGCTGGTGCACAGGGCGCCTGCCGATCCCGGTCGCGAGCACGCGCTCGAACTCGAGGGCGAGGTGATCGAGGTAGCGCTCGACGCGGTCCTCGCGGCGCGTGATGACCACATTGCAGCCGCAGAACAGGCACATCTCCGCGCAGAAGGGGAGGTGCACATACAGCGAGAGGGGGTCCGTCGAGGCCTGCGCCGTCGCGGCCAGGTGCTCGGGGTAGCGCGCGGGCTCGAAGGTCTCCTTCTGCCAGTCCACCGCCGTGGGGTAGCTGGTGTACCGCGGCGCGCTCGTCCGGTAGCGCTCGAGCAGCTCGGTGGAGACGGGGACACGCATGGGCTCAGCCGCGATCGGGGAGGACCGTGTCCCAGAGGGCCGTGGTGGACTCGAGCGGCGTCTTGGGGAGGATGCCGCTGCCGAGGTTGAAGATGTGGCCCGGCGCGCCCTCGAACGCCGCCAGGGTGCGCTTGGCCTCGCGACGCACGGCGTCCGGGGGTGCGAAGAGCGCCACCGGGTCCATGTTGCCCTGCAGGGCCACTCTGCCCTCGGTACGGCGCACGGCGTCGGCCGGATCCACCCGCCAGTCGATGGACAGCACATCGGCGCCGGTCTCAACCATGGCCTCGAGCAGGTGGCTGCAGCCGTTCACATACAGGATCACGGGCACGCCCAGGTCACGAGTGGCCTGCACCATGCGCGTGATGGGGCCCTGCATCCGGGCGCGCCAGGTGGCGGCGTCGAGGCTGCCCCCCCACGAGTCGAAGATCTGGATGGCGTCCGCACCGGCCTCGACCTGCATGGCGAGGTAGCCGAGGGAGTTGTCCACGATGCGCTCCACGAGGCGGTCGAAGAGTTCGGGCTGGCCGAGCATCATCGCCTTGGTCGTCTCGTAGTTGCGGGAGCTGCGCCCCTCGACCATGTAGCTGGCCAGGGTGAAGGGCGCTCCGCAGAAGCCCAGCATGGCGCGCTCCTCGCCGAGCTCGGCACGAACCAGGCGTAGGGCCTCGGCCAGGAAGCCCGTGGCCTCGCGGGCGTCGAAGTCCCGCAGGGCCTCCACGGCCTCGGCCGTGCGCACCGGCGGGTCGAGCAGCGGGCCGACACCCTCCTCGATGCTCACCGCGAGCCCCATGGCCTCCGCGGGCACGAGGATGTCACAGAAGATCACGGCCGCGTCCATCCCGAAGCGGCGGATGGGCTGCAGGGTGGCCTCCGCGGCAAGCTCCGGCCGGTGGCACATCTCCATGAAGGTGTGACCCGACCGCAGCTCGCGGTACTCGGGGAGCGAGCGCCCGGCCTGGCGCATCATCCACGCCGGCGTGCGGTCCACGGGCTGGCGGCGTGCGGCCGCCAGGAAGCGCTCACGGGAGTTCATGGGGGTGGATAGGACGAAGAGCAGCCGGGTTCAGCGCCGGATCCCAGGGCGACCCCGCAGGGAGGCACGGACGCCGTGGAAGAAAGGGACGCACCGCCCCTAGGGCGGTTGCGACCGCCTCGCAGAATACCGGAGGACCCGCTCCCGGCTGGGGCGCTCGGGAGCCTGAACCGGTCGATTCCCAGGGGCGCAGGTGAGCTCCCCGTCACCCTTGGTGGGCGGGGCCCGGCGGACCACGCTCGGTTAGAACCTCTGGCCGGTGAGGAGGCCTCTGCCGGGCGGGCGCCGAGCACGGATCGTCGCGGGGTTTCGGGCGGTTAGGGCCGCGCCTCGAGTCGCCTCCACCCCCCTTGGAGGAGTGCGACCCATCGGCCTTTACGGGCTCTCCTCCTGGCCGCGGAACGGCCGCCGCGCGCGCATCTCGGAGGCTGTAGGCTGCTTCGGCCACAGTCTTGGGGTGCCTCCAAGAGCCCCAGGTGACCTGATGAACTCACAGCCAGACCAGCTCGACCTGTCGCTGCGCGTGCCGGGGATGCTCGAGATCGAGCCGCTGGTGGATGACTTCCTGCGCCGCGTCCTGGGTCTCGCGGGCATTGCCCCAACGCAGGCCGAGGACCTGGTTGCAGCCGTGCGCAGCGCGGTTCTGCTGGTCGAGTCCGAGCTCGAGAGAGGAGGCGAGGTCGCCGTGCCGATCGAGGTCAGTGCACGCATCGATCCCACCACGCTCGAGCTGACCATTCTCGAGCACGGGCGTCCGCTCGGCGAGGGCGCTCTCGACGCGAGCGGCGCTGACATTCCCCAGAGGATTCGACCCGCGCACGTGTTCGACGATGTCCACTGGGTGCAGCGTGGCCCTGAGGGCTCTGAGCTGCACATGCGCATCGCGCGTCCTCATGCGCGGATCGACGTGCTGTCCGAGCTGGAGCACCGTGTCGACGCCATCGAGTCAGCCGCGGACCGCGCCCAGCTCGCCGAGTCGTCGGCGACCTCGGCCTACCGCACCCGCGCGTTTCGACTGGGTGATGGGCTCGGCGTTGCAGAGCGGATCTACGAGGCCTACGGGCACTCCTATCCGAACCCAGATCTCTACTACCCGGACCGCGTCGAGGCCCTCAACCGCAGCGGCAGGCTCGTCTCGATCCTCTGCGAGACGGACGGCGGCGAGCTCGTTGGGCACTATGCCCTGGAGCGACCGGATCTCGGGCCGATCGGCGAGGCCGGGCAAGCCGTCGTCGACCACCGACACCGTGGCCATGGTCTGATGCGCCCGATGCGTGAGGCCGTTGAGGAGGCCGGCCGCGAGCTCGGCCTCCTTGGCATCTGGAGCCAGCCGACCGCGCGCCATCCGTTCAGCCAGCGCATGAACCTCGGGTTCGGTTCGGTTGCCCAGGCGCTGTGCCTCGGCACGACGCCCGGCGGAACCACCCTACGGGGTGGAGTCGACGGGTCGACGGAGTCTGGTGAGGTCCTGCGCCACTCCTGCTTCCTCTACTGGCATCCGCTTGCGGATGAGGCGCCCCTGGAGATCGAAGCTCCTGAGCGGCTCGTTCCACTGCTGACGGCGCTCTACGCGGCTCGCGGGCGGACCTGCACGTTCCGATCCCCTGGGCGAGCGAGCCGTCGTTCGGAGCCGATCCGGACCCGCTTCGACCGGGCCCGTCGCGTGGGGTGGGTGGCGACCCAGGGCGTCGGGCACGACACGCTGGGCGGCATCCGGGCGGCTCTCGAAGCCCTTCGTGATGCCGCAGGCGCCGAGGCGATGTTCGTCGACCTTCCGATCGAGCAGGTTGGAGTCGGGCACCTGGCGTCCGAGCTCCTCGGGGATGGGCTTCGCTTCGCGGGAATCGGACCTCGGTTTCGCAAGACGGCGTCGGGCGCGGAAGACGTGCTGCGGCTGCAGCTGCCGGTGGCGCCGTTCGACGAGGCCGGACTCGCGGTCGAGGGCGAGCTGGGTACGCAGATCGCATCCGCGGCCCTGGCTGCCGGCCGATGAGCGTGAGGCGAGACCTCGCAACGCACCCTCGGCCTCGGCTGATGCCCACGACAGCCGAGAGCCTCTCCTAGGGGCCCCAACGCGCTTGCGCGGTGGTCCCTCACTGGCCGCTGGAGGGTGTGTGACGAGAACTCGGACCCGGGGCCCAGGTGAGCTCTCCGTCACCCTTGGTGGGTGGGGCCCGGCGGACTACGCTCGGGGGTCCACATGGAGCTCCTCTTCGCCTTCCTTGCGGGCCTCGGGCTCGCCTCCGTCGCGGGGCTCGTGCTCCGCTCGCGCGCCCTTGCCGAGCAGGCACAGACCCACCGCGCAGAGCTGGATGCAGCGCGCTCGGAGGGCGAGCAGGCCCTTGAGCAGCTGCGCTCCGCCGTGACGGAGGCGCGCGAGGCGCAGCTCCGCATCCAGGGCGAGCTGGAGACCGCCCTCGCGGTGGCGGCTCGCGCGGAGGAGGCTGCCAAGGAGCGCGCGGACTGGCTGGAGGCCCAGAAGAAGGAGATGGAGAAGACCTTCACGGCGCTCTCCTCCAAGGCGCTCGAGTCCTCCAATCAGTCGTTCCTCGAGCGGGCGACCGAGCGCATGAAGCCGGTCAGCGACCAGCTGACGCGGCTCGAGAAGGCTACGCAGGAGATGGAGAAGAACCGTCAGGAGGCATACGGCTCCCTGCGGACCCAGCTGGGCGTCTTGCACGAGGCCACCGAGAGCTACCGCATCCAGTCCGAGCGCCTCTCCACCGCCCTCACCGGCTCGTCCCAGGCCCGCGGCCGGATCGGTGAGGTCGTCCTGCGCAACATCGCCGAGTTCGCTGGCATGACGCGGCACTGCGACTTCTACGAGCAGGGCGCGGACTCCAGCGGCCAGCGCCCGGACATGGTGGTGCGCGTTCCTGATGGGGGCGAGATCCCGGTCGACGCGAAGTTCCCCCTGGCCGCCTACGACCGGGCCAACGAGGCCAAGGATCCGGAGGAACGCGCGCGCCAGCTGGCCCAGCACGCCCGTGACCTCAAGACCCATGTGAACGAGCTGGCCCGCCGCGACTACAGCAAGTACGCCAAGGGCGAGGTGGACTTCACGGTCCTCTTCCTCCCCGGCGACCACCTGCTGGCGGCCGCGTTCGATGCAGACGCCGAGCTGCAGAACATGGCCTTCGAGAAGCGCGTCCTGATCACGACGCCGGTCACCTTCGTGGCCCTCCTGCGCACCGTCGGCCTCTACTGGCGCCAGCACCAGCTCGCCGAGAACGCCCAGGAGATCGCCACCGAGGCGAAGGAGCTCATGGGGCGCCTGGGCGACGAGTTCCTGCTGGATCGTTGGCTCGGTGTGCAGGACCAGCGCCTGTCGTACCTTGCGTCGAAGCACGGGCAACGACGCATGGTTGGC
>JBDQFW010000022.1:0-25434 GCA_040265735.1 Planctomycetota bacterium
CGGTGGATGTGGATCGTGGGGCGCGCCGCGCGGTGATCCGCGTCACCCGCCCCCCCGTCTTCCCCGAGGCGGACCTCGACTTCTTCCGCACGCGCCTCACCGAGGACGGCGATGAGCTCGAGGCTCACCTGGAGCGCCATCCCGAGGCGCGCCTGGCGCGCGAGGCCGCCGAGCTCCTGCTGACCTGGCGCTTCGACGAGGCCGCGGCCGAGGAGGACACGGTCCGCGCGGTGGACTGGATCGCGCGCACCACCCCGGAGGACCTGCGAACCACGCGGATGTTGGACCTGATGAAGGTCCTCTCCGACGACGCGCGCTCGGCCGAGCTCCTCGCGGCAGGCCAGCTCGGGATCGCCTCGGGACGCGAAGACCGCTATCCGATCGCCGTGCACGAGGTCCACGGCCGCATGGGGCGCGAGCGGCTCGCACGGGACGAGGGCCGCGAGGCCTGGCGCCACCTGCTGAGCGCCTCGTTCGGGCTTCCGGGGAACGGCCCCATCAACCTGGACCTGGGGCGCTACTACGAGAGCCAGGGCCGCTACCGGCGCGCGTTCTCGCGCTTCGTCCAGGCGGTCCTCGATCCCGAGAGCGGTCCGGCCGCCCTCGAGGCCATGGCGCGCGTCCAGCCGCTCCTCGACCCGGACGAGCCCTTCGGCGTCGAGCTGATCGAGCGCATGATCGCGGGCAAGGTGCGCAGCTTCGGCGCGCCCAACCGCTGGGAGCCCGACCCTGACGCGCCGCCGAGCCGCACCGTGCTGGTGGAGTTCTTCACCAACGCCTGGCTGGGGGACGACACGCGCGGCGCGATCGGCGGAGCCCTCGGATTCGAGGGCGCGGCCTCCTACTTCGAGGGGGGGCCCGTGGTCTTCCTCTCGCACCACCTCCCCGACCCGCGGGTGGACCCCCTGTGCACCTCCCTCGCGGCGCGCCCCGCGGCGCGCCACCGCGTGGGGCAGCCGGCGGTCCAGGTCGTGGACGGCGTCCGTCAGGCCCCCGGCGCAGGCCGCTGGCGCGACGCGGAGGCCATCTCCCAGCGCGTGCGCAGCGCGGTGGAGGGGCGCCTCGGCCAGCCCACCGACTGGGAGCTGGGGCTCGAGGGAGAGATCGACGGAGACACCCTGCGCGGCGCCCTGGACGCCCTGGGTCCGACGGAGGCCGGCCGCCGGCTGGTCGTGGTCCTGACCGAGCGCGGCGTCCTGTTCCCCGGCAAGACCGGAGTGGTCGTGCACCGCCACCTTGCGCGCGCGGAGCTGACCGAGACCGGGGGCGCGGCCTGGGACCCGCTTGACGGCTACCAGCGCGTCGAGTTCGAGGTCTCCCTGTCCGAGGTGACCGCGGACCTCGAGGCTCACCTCGACGAGCTGGCCCGCACCGGGGTCGGCACGACCGTGCGGGTCTCCACGCGCCTCGACCCCGCGCAGCTCGGACTCGCCGCCTGGGTGGAGGACGCCGCGACTGGCGAGGTCGTGCAGGCGACCCAGCTCTTCCTCGGACCGGAGCAGGACCGATGAGCGCGGCGCTGGGGGACCTGCGGGGCCAGCTCCAGGACCTGGCGGCCCATGTGGGCCGCGGCCTGCGGCGCGCTCGCGCGCGCGCGGCGGCTGTGGACGGACTCCAGCGCGCGGCGCGGCACCTGTGGGTCCTTCCGCTGCTCGGCCTCGGCTGCGCCCTGGTCGGCCTGCCCGCCTCTCCCGCGCTCCTGCTCCTCGCGGGCCTCGGTGTTCTTGCGCTGGCAGCAGGCGTGCCCGCGTGGCGCGCTGGCGCGCGAGCCGTACCGCAGCAGGAGGCTCTGGCGGTGGTCGACGAGCGCCTGGCGCTCAGCGGTCGCCTGCAGGTGGCGGGGGAGTTCCTGGATCGCGCCAAGCGCACGCCCTTCATCGTGGCTGCGCTCGAGGACGCGGCGACCTGGGTGCGCGGGGCTCGCGGCGTGGACCTGGTCCATCCCGTGCCGGCCCTGCGCCGGGGTTGGCTTGGCCGTCGTCTGGCCGGAGCGCTGGCTCTCTACCTCGCCCTGGCCGTGGTGGCGCCGGGCCCGTTCCGCCGCGGTGCCGAGGACCTCCTGGACGAGGTGCAGGCGGCGGCTGGTCCGCTGCTCGACGCGGTCCGCGAGCAGGTCGCGGTCCTGGATCGCGACCCGATCGCGGTTCCCGAACCGAACGCTCCCGAGACGCGTGCTGCCGAGGCGGCCGGTGCCTCTGAGCTCACCGAGGACCCGCGCGGGGACCTCTCCGAGCGCGAGAAGGACAGCCAGGGCAGCACCGGCCAGGGACGCTCGGCCGAGGCGAACTCGACCTCCAGCGACTCGAGCGCGCGCGGCGCGCCCTCCGATCAGGCGCAGCCCTCCCAGGAGCCCGAGAAGCGGCCCAAGCCCGGCAAGAAGCCGGTGGCCAAGCCGCGCAAGCAGGAGCCCAAGCCCCGCTCCAAGGAGCCGGAGCCCTCGGCCACCACCACGGGATCGGGCTCGTCCAAGGGCTCGGGACGCAACCCCACGGCGTCGGAGTGGTCGAGCCCCGAGCAGGCTCCGGCCCCGGACGACGCTGAGATCGACCAGGACGAGGAGGTCGACGATGACGAGGAGGAGCAGGAGTCCCGCGGAGGCATGCAGCCCTCCCTCCGCGACCGCCGCCCCCCCGTGAGCCGCGACCTGCGTATCGGCTTCGGCAATCGGCCGAACCCCGACGCCAACGGGCGCGGGGGACCCTCCGAGCAGAAGAAGTCCCGCGGCGTGGCGAGCCTCGTGCTCGGCGTGCCGATCCCCGACCGCGTGAAGGGCCGCCCTGGCCCGGGCCGCACGAAGGTCACCCAGGAGCGCGTGCTCCCCAAGGCGGAGGACGCCGCGCGGCGTCCTGCCCAGCCCGTGACGCCCCGCGCCCAGCAGGAGGGCCGTCTTCCCGAGCTCGACCTCGAGCCCTGGGTGCGGGGCATGGTGCGCGACTACTTCCAACGCCTGCGCCAGGGCGCCGGCGGAACCGATCCCAGGACGAACCCATGACGACGACAGACGCATCCGGCGCGGCTCAGGCGGCCGCGGCTCGCTTCCGCGAGGTGCACGACAAGGTGAAGGCCGAGGTGCACAAGGCCATCGTGGGCCAGGAGGAGGTGATCGACGCCGTGCTGGCGGCGCTCTTCGCGGGCGGCCACGTGCTGCTCGAGGGCGTCCCGGGAATCGGCAAGACGATGCTGGTGCGCGCCGTCGGCGACGCGCTGGACCTCTCCTTCTCACGCATCCAGTTCACGCCCGACCTGATGCCCGCTGACGTGCGCGGCACCGAGGTGCTGGTGGAGGCGGCGGGCGGCGGTCGTGACCTCGAGTTCCGCGCGGGCCCGATCGTCGCGAATCTCGTGCTGGCCGACGAGATCAACCGGGCCACGCCCAAGACCCAGTCCGCGATGCTCGAGGCGATGCAGGAGCGGCAGGTCACGGTGGGGGATCGCACCATCACCCTCGACGAGCCCTACTGCGTGATGGCGACCCAGAACCCGGTCGAGCAGGAGGGCACCTATCCGCTTCCCGAGGCCCAGCTGGATCGCTTCCTGTTCAAGGTCCTCGTCGGCTACCCGAAGGAGGCCGACTACGCGCGCATCCTGGCCCTGACCACCGGCGTGGAGGCCGAGCGCCCCGGCGCGGTTTCCAACGCCGAAGAGGTCCTCGAGCTGCGCCGCACCGTGCGTCAGGTCGAGGTGGGCGAGGCCGCTCAGGAGCACGCGGTGCGCCTGGTCATGGCCACCCAGCCCGGCTCGCCCTACGCGCCTCAGCTGGTGGAGGACTCCGTTGCCCTGGGCTCCTCGCCCCGCGGCGCCCAGGCGTTGATCCTGGCGGCCAAGGTCCAGGCCCTGCGGGCCGGGCGCTTCGCCGTGGCTCCCGAGGACGTGCGCGCCGTGGCCCTGCCGTGCCTGCGCCACCGCGTCCTGCTCTCCTTCCAGGGGCAGGCCGATGGCGTGACCGCGGATCGCGTCGTCCAGGCCGTGCTCGACGCGGTCCCGCTCCCCGGCGCCGGCCTCTAGGTCCTTCATGCCCGCGCTCGCCCGCACGGATCTCGTCGATCCCGCCCTCTTCGAGGCGGCACGGCGCCTGCACCTGGACGTGCAGCGCGTGGCGCCCCGTGGGCGGTTCGCCGATCACCGCTCGCGGGACAGGGGCACGGGCATCGAGTTCGAGGACCACCGGCCCTACACGCCGGGGGACGACCTGCGCGCGGTGGACTGGAACCTCGAGCGGCGCAGCGGGCGGCTGTTCGTGCGGCTGTTCGAGCAGCAGGAGGATGTCCCGCTGTACTTGCTGCCGGATATCTCGGGCAGCGCGTTCCTCGAGTCGCCGCCGCGCGCCCTTGCGGGCCTGCGCACGACCGTGCTGCTGGCAGCGGCCGCGCTGTTCCAGCACGACACGGTCGGCGTCTTCCCGTTCGCCGAGGACCTGCAGCTGCTGGCGCGCCCGGCCGCTGGGCGGAACCTCGCCGTGACCCTCGCCGACCGGCTCGCGAACCTCGAGCCCGGCGGAGAGACGAACCTTCCGCGGGCCCTCGAGCGCCTGTCCTCCATGCGCCTGCGCCAGGGCATCGTGGCGGTGGTGAGCGACCTGTTCGATCCTGCGGGGATCGAGGCCGTGACGCGCGCCCTGGGCCGACTGCGTCACCGGCTCCTGCTCGTGCAGCTCACGCGGGCGAGCGACGCCGAGCCGGGGCTCGCGGGAGATCTGCGGCTCGTGGACTGCGAGAGCGGCCGGGCCGAGGACATCTCGATCACGCCCGCGGTGCGCGCGCGCTATCGCCAGGCCTACGCGGCCTGGGACGGCGAGCTCAGCGCATTCTGCCGGCGCCGCGGCGTGGCGCGCATCCAGGTCGACTGTGACGGGGACGCGGTGGCCCAGGTCGCTGCGGCCCTGCGCGGCGGCGCCGCCGGCCCCGCGCCGACCCCGCGCGAGGAGGCCCAGGCATGAGCCTCAGCCACCTCTCGCCCTTCGCGTTCGCAGCTGGGCTCGCGGCCCTGGCCGGCGGGCTCTACCTGCTGCAGCGCCTGCGCGTGCGCCACGCGCGGGTGGAGGTGGTCACGACCCTCTTCTGGAAGCAGGTGCTCGAAGACACCCACGCGCGCGAGCTCACCCAGCGCTTCCGTCACTGGCCGGCCTGGCTGCTGCTCGTGGCCCTGGCCTCGGCCCTCTGGAGCGGAGTCGCCGGGCTCGAGGGGAGCGTGAAGCCCGAGCGCCGGACGCTGCTGCTGCTGGACCAGTCCTCCCTCGCCGCGGTGGGTGACCGCTGGGACGGCTGGACCCGCCTGCTGCAGGACCTGCACGAGCGCTGTGACCCCGACGAGACCACGGTCCTCGCCTGCGGCGCGAGCTCCAGGACCCTCGCCGCGGCGGGGGAGACCCCCGCGGTCCTGCGGGAGCGCCTGGCGGAGCTCGAGCCCGAGCTCACGGCCCCGACGGTCGAGGCCACCCTGCTGAGCCTGCTGCGCACGAAGCACGACCTGCTGCCGTGGGAGGTCGTCCTGGTGGGAGAGGCGCCCCTGGATGCGGGCGTCGCGGCCGCGCTGCCCGAAGAGGTGCGCCTCTCGCGCGCGACCCTGCCCACCGCCTCGGCCCTGGCCGAGGAGGGGCTGCTCGCCGTCGGCGCCGGACACGGCGCGTCCTGGACCGAGGCGACCGTGCTCGTCCGCGCGCGGGCCGCGACCGCTGCCCCGGAGCTGCGGATCGACGGTCAGCCCTGGGCCGCTGCCGGCGAGCGCGATGGAGACACCTGGCGCTTCCGCGGCCTGCCGGCCGATGGCGGGCTGCTCGAGGTGCGCCTCCCCGGCGCGCGCCCGCCCCACGACCGCGCGCGCCTCGTCCTGCCCCTGCGGACGCCGGTGCGGCTCGCGCTTGAGCCGGGGCTCGAGCCCCTCTTCGGCGCGGTCCTCGCCGCCCACCCGGGCATTCGTCAGGTGGGGGCCGCGGAGGCGGAGGTGGTGCTGCGTTCGGCCGGGAGCGCGCTCGGCGCGGGCCTGCCGGCCCTCGAGATCGCGGCTGCTGCCGCGGGCGGCGCCGCGGTGGAGCTCGAGGAGCCCGGCGCGAGCCTCGCTGGGAGCGCCGACCTCGCCGACCTGCTGGTGGCCACGGGCCTCGACCGCCTCGCGGGCAGCGAGCTCGCGACCCAGGTGGGGCGTACGCTGGAGGCCACGCTGCGGCCCGGCAGCGTGCGCACGGTGCGGCTGTGGGAAGAGCTGATCGCGCCGGAGGATGAGGGGCTGCGCGTCAGCAGAGCGTTCCCCCTCTTGGTTGGGCGCGCCCTGGAGTGGCTGCGCGGGGCGCCGGCCCTCATCCCCGAGCTGCGCGCAGGGTCGAGCCTCGCCGCTTCATTCGCCCCTGAGGGCCACCGCACCGTCGCCCCCTCGGCGCGCCTCGCCCTGCCGGCGGCGGGCACGGCCCCCTCCTTGGCAGGGGACCTCGCCGTGAGCGCGTTCCTGCCCGAGGACCTCTCCCAGGGCGGCGCGAACGCCGCGAACCTGCCGGCCCCCGACCTCGATGGCGAAGCCGCCTGGGGCCTGGGGACCTGGGCGCTGCTTCTGGCCCTCGCTCTGCTCCTGCTCGAGGAGCGCCTGCTGCGTCAGGGGCGCATGCCCTGAGCGCCGGACGCGCCTCCCAGTCCCTTCACCTTCCGTCTCCATGGTCCTCCTCGCTCCCTCTCTGCTGCTGCTCCTGCCGCTGGCCCTCGTGGTCCTGCGTCGAGGGGGCCAGTGGGACCTGCGTGGCCCCGGAGCCGTGCGGGCTGCCGCAGTCGCGGCGCTGGTCCTCGCGCTCGCGCGGCCGGTCGTTCCTGGCGACGAGGAGCGCGGCCACCAGGTGCTCGTGGTGGATCACCGCATTGGCGTCGCGGCTCAGAGCGCGGCCACCGCGCGGCTCGAGGGCCTCGAGCGCACCGACCGGGTGGTGCTCGTGGAGATTGGTGGGCCCCTTTCCGAGGAGGCCCTCGCGGGCCGCAGCGCCGAGCGCATCCCCGCGGCGAGCCTCGCGGATGCTCTGCTTGCGGCAGCGGCCTCGATCCCGGCGGGCGCGCGTGGAGCGGTCACCCTGGTGAGTGACGGCGGGGACGAGAGCCTCGCAACCCTGGCTCCCCTGCAGGACCTGATCGAGCGCGGCCTGCCCCTCCACGCGGTGACGCTGCCCGCGGCGGAGGACGCTGCGCGTCCCGTGGTCCTGGACGCGCCCGAGGGCCTCCGCGCGGGGGCAACCGGCGTGGTGCGCGTCGTGCTCGACGGTCTCGGCGAGGAGGTGCGGGTGACCCTGTCCGGTGACGGCGAGGAGTGGGGGAGCCGCATTGTCGCGGCCCTCGATGGGCGCACCGAGCTGCGCTTCGCGGTGGAGCCTCCCAAGGACGGCTTCGTGGACGCGCGCGTGCGCGTCGAGGAGACCTCCGGCGGGCCGGCGAGCGAGCGCACGGCGACCCTCGCCGTGCAGGCGCCCACGCGCGTCCTCGCCCTTACGGCGCGCCTTGCCGGCTCGGGCGAGCGGTTGGCGGAGCTGGCGGGGCCCGGCTTCCAGGTGGACGAGCGCGGCGCGGACGACGGGGTCGAAGGCCTGCCCGATCCGGGGGACTACGACCTCGTGGTGGTGGACGACCGCCCGGCCTCTCTGCTCCCGGCAGAGTTCCAGGCCCGGCTGGTCTCGGCCATCCAGGGCAGCGGCGTGGGCCTGCTCGCCAGCGGGGGCGAGGCGGCCTTCGGGCCGGGGGGCTGGCACGAGACGCCTATGGCCTCTGTCCTGCCGGTGGACGCGGTGCAGAAGGAGGAGAAGCGGGATCCCTCCGTGGCCCTCGTGATCATCATCGACACCTCCGGCTCGATGGGCGGCAACCGCGTGCAGCTCGCGAAGGAGGTGTCGCGCCTCGCGCTCAAGCGCCTGCTGCCCCATGACAAGGCAGGCATCGTGGAGTTCTATGGCGCCAAGCGCTGGGCCGCGCCGCTGCAGCCGGCCTCCAACCACATCGAGCTGGAGCGTGCGCTCAACCGGATGCAGGCGGGTGGCGGCACGGTCATCCTGCCGGCCATCGAGGAGGCCTGGTACGGGCTCAAGAACGTGAACGTGCGCTACAAGCATGTGCTCGTGCTCACCGACGGCGGCGTGGAGTCCGGGGCCTTCGAGCCCCTGCTGCGCGCCATGGCCGACGACGGCATCACGGTGTC
Organism: Planctomycetota bacterium; assembly: GCA_040265735.1. GTDB lineage: Bacteria > Planctomycetota > UBA1135 > UBA1135. Next base: position 8,158 of record JBDQFW010000022.1, read on the forward strand.
CACCGTGCTCATCGGCGGCGACGCCCACTCAGAGTTCCTCGTCAACCTGGCCAACTGGGGCAAGGGGCGCTTCTACGGCGTGCCGAACCGCTTCAACCTGCCGGAGATCCTGCTCAAGCAGCCCGCGAGTGCGAAGCTGCCCGCATGGCGGCCGGTGCCGACCGCGCTGGAGGCCGGCGGTGGCCCGACCTGGTGGGGTGAGGTTGATCCCTCCAGCGTGCCTTCGCTCGCCGGTCATGTGGAGACCCGCCTGCGCCCGGGCGCCGAGGAGGTGCTGTCCACGGCCGGAGGCACGCGTCCGGTGCTGGCGTCCTGGCGCCACGGCCTGGGCCGCGTGACCGCCTTCACCAGCGAGCTCACCGGGCCCGGCGCCGGGGACTGGGCCGACTGGGACGCGCGCGGCACCTTCCTCGCGCGGGTGCTGCGGCGCACGGCGAAGGACCTCGGCGGCGCCTTCCGCTTCACGGCCCGGCGCGAGGGGGCGCGGCTGGTCGTCGAGGCCGCACGCCGCGAGGAGGGCTCCCTCCGGCCCAGGGTGCTCTTCGGTGACGAGGAGCTCCGTCTTCACGAGCGTGCCCCGGGCTGGTTCGTGGCCGAGCGCTGGCTGCGCGCCGACGAGGTGGAGCGCGACGCGCGCCTCGTGGCCGGGACCGGGCCGGAGCAGCGCGACCCCGTGCTCCTCGTGGGCAGCGCCCCGCGGCCTCGCGCGGTGGCGGACCCTGCGCGCGCGTTGGATCCCGCCGCCGCCGCGGGCTGGACGGGAGGGCTGCAGCTCCGCGCCGAGGCGACGCCCACCCCGTTGGGCGGACCCGAGCGAGCTCCGGGCACGGATGACCTTCGGCCGCTGCTGGCGCTCCTCGCCCTCGTCCTGCACCTGTCCTCGGTCTACCTCCGCCGTCGTCCGCTCGAAGCCCCTGCCGGAGCCGCCGCGTGATCCTCCCCGCCCTCCTGCTCGCCGTCGTCGCCCCGTGGACCGCCTCCCCGGCTGCGCAGGCCTCTCAGGACCTCGAGGCTGCCCTGCTCGCGCCGAGCAGCGAGGCCGCGGCCGAGCTCTACCGCGCCTGCGTGGCGGAGCATGGCGGCCTCGCGCCCCTGGAGGAGCGACTGCTTGGCCTGGCCGACGACGCGTCCCTGACCGCGACCCGCCGCGCCGCGGCTTGGACGCTCTTGGGGCACGCCCGCTGGCGGCTCGGGGCGCTCGGGCGGGCGCGCGAGGCGTTCGAGCGCGCGGTGGAGGTGGATCCTGACCTGCGCGCCGGGCGCGTGGGCCTCGCCCGGCTGCTCGATGCGGCCGGGGACCTGGAGCCCGCGCGCGAGGCCTACGCCCTCGCCCTCAAGGGGCTCGAGGATCCTGCGCTGGAGCTCGAGCTGCGCATCGCGCAGGCCCTGCTCGCCATGGACGCGGGCGGAGAGGAGGATCGCAACGCCCTTGCGACCTTCGCCGCGAACCTGGCTGCCGAGGACCGCAACCGCGCTGCGGTGGTGCTGTCGCTGCTCGACCGCCCGGCGGACGCGCTGGCTCTGTTCGAGCAGCGCGAGGATCCGAAGCTTCGGGCTCGGGATCTCCTGCGCGTCGCGGGCTGGCACCTGCGCGCTCAAGACCCGGCCGCCGCGGCTGACGCCGCCTGGGAGTCCTCGCTGTGCGCGACCCTGGGCCGAGAGCGGCGCCAGGCGCTGGCCCTCTGCATGGAGGGGCACATCGCGGCCGAGTCCCTGGACGCGATGCTCGAGCGCTTCGCCGGCCTGGAGCAGCCCAGCGCGGAGCACCAGGAGGCCTGGAACGAGGTGCTGCGGCAGACCGCGCGCTACGACGAGGCCATCGCCCGCTTCGAGGGCGCTGCGGGTGACAGCCTGGAGCCCGAGGCGCGGCTGGAGCTGCTCGAGATGTACCGCGAGGCGGGGCGCCGCGAGGCCATGCTCGCGGCCTACCGCGACCTGATCGCCTCGGAGCCCGCGCGCGTGCTGTGGCGCAGCGGGCTCACGCGGGTCCTGCTCGAGGAGGGCGACCGTGAGGGGGCCCTCGGGGCCTGGGAGGGCTTCGAGGAGGCCGCCTCCCCGGCGGACCTGCTCGAGGGCGCGCGCGCCCTGGCGCGGGTCGGGCTGCGGGAGCGCGCCCAGGCTTGGGGCCGGGCGTGCGAGGCGAGCGAGGAGACGCAGGTCCCCGCGCAGCTCTTCCTGTTCGCGATGGAGCGCGATGCGGGGCGCGTCCCCGAGGCGCTGGAGGTCCTCCGGCGCATGGAGGCCGAGACGGATCCCGGCTCGCCCGCGCGGCTCGAGCTGTCTGAGGCCTTCGAGCAGGTCGGGGCCCTCGAGGACGCCGTGCGCGTGCTGGAGTCGGTCAAGCGTACGCGGCCCGACGGCGAGGCCGGCGAGGACCTCGAGATGCGCCTCGCGTGGCTCTACAGCGAGATCGGCCGTGAGGAAGAGGCGCAGGTCGCCTGGCGTGACCTCTGGCGCCGCGTGCAGGCCCTGCCGCGCCGGCGCTATGTGGAGGACCGGCTGATGACGGTGTCCTCGCGCCTGGGGACCCTGGCGGACCTCGCGATCGAGCTCGAGGAGGCCGTCCTCGCGGGGGAGGCGGACGAGAAGCAGAGCGCGCTCCTGGTGCGCCTCTACACGAAGGTGGGGGACTCGGTCTCAGCCACGGAGATCGTCGACGAGTTCTTCCGCCACGCGGGCCGCGGTGAGCGCGAGTCCCTGGAGGAGAAGGCGCGCATCTACCTCGCCACCAACGACTACTTCGCCTACGAGGAGGCGGTCCAGCGCCTCATCGAGCTCGATCCGGAGGGTGAGGCCGAGTACCTGCGCCAGCTCGCGATGAGCATGATGGAGCGCGGGAAGCCTGAGCAGGCGCGCGCGGTGCTCTCGCGCCTGGGCGAGCTGGAGGCCGACACGGTCGCTGCCGAGTTCGAGGCGGGCGTGCTGGCCCTGGCGGGCATGCGCGAAGAGGCCCTCGAGGTGTACCGCCGCGGGGTCGCGGCCCATCCAGGCCGCATCGACACCTACCTGCTGATGGGCGATCTGCTCAAGCAGACCGGTCAGCAGGGGCTGGCGCTGGGGATGTTCCAGTGCCTTGCGGCGCACGCCGATCGGGACGACCTCTTCACCGTCGCCATCGACGGGATCCTGAACCAGTTCGCCGACGGCGGCACGCGCCCCGAGACGATCGCCTGGGCGCGCCGCACCACCCTCGCACGGCTGGCCCTGCGGCACGACAAGACCTACCTCTATCAGCTGCTCGCGGACCTCTACGAGGAGGAGCAGGACCGCCGCGGCATGATCCGCGTGCACGAGACCTCGCTGCCGATCACCGGTCCGCGGGTAGCCTCCGTGCTGCGCGAGCTCATGGACCTCTCGCGCGGCGAGGGGGACAGCTTCCGTGGCAGCGGCTGGCAGGGCGACCCCCAGCTGTTCCTGACCTTCGGTCGGAGGCTGGTGGCGAGCGGCGAGCTGGTTCCGCCGCAGGTCTACCTGGACCTCGGAGAGGCCTTCCTCGACGCAGGGGATGCGGACGCGGCGCGGCGCACCTTTGCGCTCACCCGCGACATGCCTGACCACGAGCGCTTCCAGCGCGACGCGGCGCGGCTCTTCGAGGCGGCCCAGGAGACGCGGCTCGCCCTGGACGCCTACCGCGCCCTGCTCGCCACCGCGCCGACGGATGAGGGGCTGCTGGTCAAGGTCGGGGAGCTGCAAGAGGCCCTCGGCTCCGACGGTGAGGCCGCGGACCTGTATGGCCGCGCCCTCGAGCTGCTCCTCTCGCGGCGCCCGCTGTCGATCTCCCGCCGCGCCGAGGAGGACGAGCCCGACAACCCGTTCCTGTGGTGGGGCGCGCGCAACACCGACGACTGGGATCGCTGGAGCACCCGCACCCTGGAGGGCCTGCTGGCCTCGTGCTCGGCGGCCCAGCTGGAGCAGCGGGCCGCAGGGTACGCGCAACTGCTGGAGGCCGAGCTCGACCAGGTCCTGGCCGAGCGCGCCGCGCGGCCCGCCGTCGAAGGGGAGGCGCCGGCGCCCGACCGGCTCCAGGAGCACCCGCGCCTCGCGCGCCGCGGCGAGGTCGTGCGCCGCCTTGCCTTCGCCAGCCAGCGCGCGACGCGGCGCGGGAGTTCGAGCCGGCCCTAGCCGCGGCGTTCGCCCAGGACGACGCCTCGGTGGAGGAGCTCCTGCGCGCCTGGATGGCGGGCGGCTACCGAGACGCAGCGGACGGGCTCTTGGAGAGCCTTGCGCTGACCGATCCCGCGCGCCTCGCGCGCCTGGGCTCGGCCGTTGGCCGCGGGGGCTTCGTCGTTGGCCAGGGACTCGGCATCGAGGAGGCCCTGCGCTCGATCCTCCCCCTGGTGTCTGCGGGCGATGCGGACGGGGTCCGCGAGCTGCTCCTGCGCGTTGAGTACGGAACAGGAGCGGCCGAGGACCTGCCGCGCCTGGGGACGCTGTTCGGCGCGGCGCGTTGGCTCGGGGACCAGGACGCGGCCCTGCGCGTGGGGCGCCAGTGGCTGCGCCTCGCCATGGACGAGGGGCGCGGGACCTTCGAGGCCCAGGCCGCCCTCGATGCGATCACCGAGGGCCTGGATGGGGAGCGTGCCCGCGCCCTGAACCAGTACCTCGTGGGGCGGGTCCTGGAGGACCCCGCCACGCGCGCCGACTACGCCACCGTGATCGCCGGCATCCAGCGGCGGACGGGTGAGCGGTTCGTGGAGGAGGAGCAGGCGCTCGAGCTGCTCGAGCGCTCGGGCCGGTTCTACGCGCTGCCGACCATCCTCGAGCTGCTGCCCCTCGAGGCCCGTGCCGCGGCGCTGCGGAGCACCTGGCCGCGGGTGCCCGCCAACATGCGCGCCAACACCCTCATCCAGTGCGTGCAGGAGAGTCAGGATGAGCTGCCGCAGGACTATGTGGCGGCGCTCGTGGACCTCGCCCCGGATGCATTCCGTGAGGCTCCGGAGTACATCAAGTCGTTCCTTGGGAACCTGGCCGACCTGAGCGTCAACCTCGAGGCCGGCGTTGGCCTCCTGGACGCATGGCTCGAGCTCAATCCCGGCCAGGCCCTGCCGCGGGGGGCGCGCGCCGTGCTCCTCGACCGCATGGGGCGCACCGAGGAGGCGCTGGCCGTCGTCCTCGAGCTGCTGCCCTCCCTGCCCTCCCGGCCCGATGGGGGCAACTGGGAGGAGATGCGCGTGCGGACCACCCTGCTCGAGCGCTTCGCACCGCGGCACGCGGACGCGCTCACGCCGCTCCTCGAGGAGCTCGCGCCCCGAGCGGCGTTCGACCTCGAGCTGGAGCTGATCGCCGGCCGGGCCGGAATCCGAACCTGGGAGGACCATCCCGAGCTGCGCGCTGCCTGGGCGTCCGTGCCCGAGCGCTTCCCCGACGACGAGGTGCTCCTGGAGGAGAGCCTCGGGCGGAGCCGCACCGTGCGTGGGTTCCTTGCGTCGGCGCGGCGGCTGCTCGAGCTGCGCTCGGATCCCGGCGAGCGCGAGGGCCTGCTGCGGCGCCTCGAAGGGCGCCTGCGCAGCGCCGGCTTCGATGCGGAGGCGCTGGCTGCGCGGCTGGAGCGACTCGGCGCCGACGGGGCGCCTTGCTCCTCCGCGGCCGAGGCACCCGGCGCGGTGGGCGCCGTCTCCACGGGCGGAGCGCCGGCCGGCGCGGTGGCCATGACCGGCATGGCCGCTCTGCGTCCGAGCGCAGGGAGCGCCGGGCCGGCGGTGGTGACTGCCGCGCCCCTTGCTCCGGCTGCCTCCGGAGCTCAATCCTCCGCTCCGGCAACAGGGGGCCAAGGTGGCTCCACTCCGGCCACCCCGGCCGCGAGCAGCTCGGCACCCGCCAAGGCCCCCGCTGCACCTGCACAGCCCGCGGCGGCTGCACCTGCACAGCCCGCGGCGGCTGCACCTGCACAGCCCGCGGCGGCCGTCGCGACCGGTGCGGCGGTCCCGCTCTCCGGAGCCACCGTGGCCGTGGGCAGCACCTCGGCATCGTCCGCCGGCGGTGCGGTGGTCGTTGCTGGCGTCGCGGCTCCCGCGATGCCCGCCATTCCCCTGACCTTGGCCTCTGGCGCAGCCGTCTCCGTCTCCCTCGCGGGCTCCTCGCTCGAGCTGGACGAGCTCGAACTGTCCTCCGACCCCCGGGCCGTAGCCGATGCAGTGCGCGCGGGCGACGCCCAGGGCGCGGCACGCATCCTCCGCCGGCACTGGCGCGAGTTCCAGGTGGGCATCGAGCCCGACTCGCCCTTCCCGATCTATGGCATGCGCGCCTCGCCGCTGGGACGCTTCCGCTGGATGGGTGAGGTGCCGCCGCTGGAGAACGAGGACGCTGCGAGCGAGACGCCTGAGGAGACTGCAGCGGAGAATTCCGCTGAGGCGACTGCGGAGACGCCCGCGGAGGATGACGCGCAGGCCGACGCGCAGGAGCAGAGCCTCGTGACGGATGCTGGGGAGGCGCAGTCGCCGGACGACGAGGGAGCAGCGGCGGCTTCCGAGCCCGTCCCCGCCGGCGGCCTCTCCACCTGGCAGGACCGCGTGGAGCGCGTCACTCAAGAGCGCCCAGAGGCACTCGAGATCCTGGCTCGCTATCCCGAGCTGCGCAGCGAGCTCGAGCGCAGCCTGCAGGTTCGCGAGACGCGGGCCCTCGATGCGGAGCAGCCCGTGGTGGAGGCCCTTGCCCAGGCCGACGCAGCCACGCGCGGCGTGGAGGTCGCCACGCAGGAGCGCATCGCGGCCCTCGAGGGCGGCACCCTCGGCAAGCGCGGGCAGATGGAGCTGCTCGCCCTCCTGGACGAGACCCCGGACGCGGAGGGGGCAGAGCAGGTCGTGCGCTCTCTCGTGGGCGCGGTGAGTCCCCTCGACGCGGAGCAGGCGCGCCGCCTGGCGCGGGTGCTCGCGCGCGCCGGGGCGCAGGACGAGGCGATTCGGCTCTACCGCTGGTGCGCGACCACCGCCGGCGGGGGACCCGGCCGGATCTCGTTCAGTCCCTTCGACGAGCAGGGGACCACCGTGACCGTGGCCGAGCTGGTGCAGGAGGCGAAGGAGGTCATCGACCCCGACCGCCGCCTCGGGCTGGTGGAGTCGATCCTGAGCCTCTCGGTCGCCCCCCGCTATCCCTGGGCCCGCGAGCAGGCGGAGCTCGAGCAGCTGCGGGTCTGGGAGGAGCTCGTCGGCCCGGCCGAGGCGTTCACGCGGGCGCGGGCCCTCTGCGAGGCCAGTATCGATCTCGGCACGGGACTGCGCCGCCGCGTGGCCCTGCGCGCGGCTCCACTCTTCGCCCACGGGGGCGAGGTCGCCGGCGCCGTGCGCGCGCTCGAGGTGGCCCTTGCCAGCCTGCCGGAGGACGCGGTCACCCAGCCCGAGGAGCTCTGGTACCGCGTCGATCCCAGCCTGCAGGGGCGCCTCGGCGACGAGGACCTGCGCCGCCTGCTGGCGCCTGAGCTCTGCGAGGGGGAGCCCGGCGGGCGTCTTCTCACCGCCTTGGAGGATGCGCTCAGGGCCTGGCTCACCGCCGGCCGCGTGCGCACCGAGAACGCGGTCCAGGCCCTCTGTGTCTGCGGCCTCCGGCGCCTCGAGCGTGGTGAGGTCGAGCGCGCGCGTGCCCTGGGGCTCGAGCTGGCCGCGCGCGAGGGGGTCCTCGATGGCTTCGCTCTCTGGGTTGCGGACCTCTGCGCGCGGGCAGGAGCCCCCGAGGCCCGCGACCGCATCGAGGAAGGTCTCCTCGCCGAGGGCCGCCTCGGCTTCCAGCGCGAGCTGCCTGCCCTGCAGCGCCTCGCCGCGCGGGAGGGCGCGGCGCCCGCCGTGCAGGCCGCCGAGGCCCTGGCCGCGGAGGCGCGCCCCAAGGGCCTGCTGGCCTGGATCGTCGAGCAGCACCGCGCGCTCGGGGACGCGCCCGCGGCGGAGCGCTGGGAGGTCCAGCGCGCGGCGGACGAGGCGGCTGGCGCGCGGCTCGCGGAGCTGGATGCCGCCGAGGCCAAGGCGGCCGAGGAGGGGCAGGCCAAGGGCCAGGTCCAGGCCATGACCGTGCTGCCCGGGACCATGATGCGGGCGATCCGCATCGGGCCCTGAGGCCCCGGCCCGTGGCGAGCCAGGCGCTTCCGCCGGGCCCCGTCCCGCCGATCAGCGCGCCGTGATCCAGAGGAAGTCGCCGCGGTCGGAGTCGCCGGCCGCGTCGTAGTCGCCGTTCTCGCGCTTGCGCCCGCTGACGACGACGAGGTCCAGGTCGGGGCGGCGGCGCGCCACGCGCTCGACCGTGCCCAGGGCGAAGTCGCTGTGGAAGCGCCCGCACCAGTGCACCACGAGCGGCCGCTCCGGAGCGACCGCGGCGAGGTGATCGGTGATCGCCTCGGCCATGGCCTCGTCCTTGAAGCACTGGGCCTCGAAGAAGCGCCGCATGCGGGCGGTGGGCATCGCCTGGCCATGGCCGGCCATCTGGGACATGACCTCCATGAAGAGCTCCTCGTAGCGTCCGCCCATGGGGATCACCTGGCGCGGACCCCAGGGGTCGCCCTGCCCGGCGGCGGTGCCCTCCTTGGAGACGAGGGAGGCCAGCGCGCGCTTTGCGTTGCCGGCGAGGACCGGGATGCCCTCGGCCTTGGCGAACTCGATGGCGGCGCGGTAGTGCTCGGCGTAGTTCGGCCACGGGCGCGAGCGGGCGAGGAACTCCTCCTCGGTGAGGGCGCCGCTCAGGTACAGATCGAGGGGGCCCTGGGCGTCGCGTTCGAACATCTCCATGCTCAGGACAACGGCCCCGCCCCGCGCGGCGTGCAGGGCTTCGAAGACCTCCTGCTGGAGGGCGTGCACGCCGTCCGAGTCGTGCTCCTCGCCCAGGAACACCACATCGGCATCGGCCAGCTCGGACACCATGGCCTCGAGGGGCACGGCCGAGCCGTCGCTGCGGAGGAGCTCGGTCCCGCGGGAGCTCGGCAGGGTGGCGCAGGCGCCAAGGGCGAGGGGCAGAAGGGGCAGGAGCAGGGATCTCATGGGCGGATTCTAGGCCACGGGTCGTGGCGGTGAAGCCCGCCCGCCGCGGGGCGACGCTCTCCGAGGAGTGGGGCGCCGACGGTGCGCCCCAAGCGCTACCCTAGGACCGCGATGCTGTGCGCTCTCCCTCTGCTGTTGGCCCTCGCAGCCCCCCAGGACGAGCCCGCCGCCGCCGCGCCTCCGGACCCGGCCCGCTCGCGGATCGAGGCCGGCCGCGCCGCGCGGGCCGACGGCCGCCTCGAGAAGGCGGCCCGAGACTTCGAGGCCGCCCTCGAGTTCCGGCCGTTCGATCCGGAGCTGCTCACCGACCGGCTGAGCGTCGCCGCGGAGGGTGATGAGCGGGCGCTGTGGACCCAGCGTCTGGCGGAGGCCCTGGCCGACGAGCGCGGCAGCTATCGCCTCGAGGGTGAGGCCAAGAAGCTGGCGCCCGCGGACAAGGGCATCGGCGCCGTGATCAAGGCTCGGACGGCGGCCTTCAAGGAGCTGATGGGCATCGTCTCCAAGGCAGGCAGGAAGGGGGACCCCGAGGACCAGGTCGTCGCCTGGTGGGCGAGGCGCCTCGCCCTGGAGCTCGCCCAGGCCCAGCCCGGCCTGCGCGAGGGGCGCGATGCCGCGGACCTGGATCCGCGCCTGCGCCTGGGCGCCGAGGACGACTGGCAGGAGGCGGTGCAGGCCCTCGAGTCCCTCTGGAACCGCGCGGGGATCGAGGGCAACGACAGCCTCGTGATCGAGGCCGCGCGGATCGCGGTGGGACTGCGGGCGCAGACCGGCTTCCAATGGCTGATGGATGAGCCGGCGCGGAAGAGCCGTCTGCAGGGCCAGATGGCGAATCCCGGCGGCAAGGCCGCCAACGCCCTGGGCCTCGCGCGCGAGCGCCTGCGCGCAAGGCAGGGGCGGCCGTGGACGCTCGAGGAGCTCGACCAGCTGCTGGCCGACCAAGGCGAGGCCTTCACGCGAGAGCACGACTCCTTCGGCCTCCCGGGCGTCGCCCTCTCGCCGCGCGAGTGGTACCGCTGCGAGACCGACTGCGGATTCGAGACCCTCCGCGGCGTGGCCCTCACCATTGAGCGCCACCACACCAGGCTCGTGAACTTCTACGGCACCGACCCCTTCGTTGGGCGTCAGGGGCTGGTCCGCATCGTCCCCGAGGCCACCGGACTCGAGTCCGAGGGCGCGGGCTACTACTGGGTGGGCGGCTTCCAGGGCGGCGATGTCACCACCTTCCGCTTCTCGATGGGGACGATCGAGGGCCTGGGGCACGGCCTGACCCACGAGCTGACCCACCGCTTCGACGGCGCGCTGTTCCCCGGCCAGCCTTCGTGGCTGGTCGAGGGCAAGGCCGTTTGGACGGGGGCCGCCTATGGGCGCAGCGAGGAGGAGGAGTTCGTCCCCAACCACGCCCAGCCGGGGACCCTGCGCGGCGTGCTGGGGGCAGGCTGGACGCGGCCCGACAAGCTGCGCGAGCTGCTCTCCGGCGAGCTCGAGGACTACCGCGCCAACTACACCGCGGGCTACGCGCTGTATGTGTTCCTGAACACCTGGGTCCCGGCCGAGTTCGACGAGCTGCCGGACGAGGACGAACCGCGCCTCTTCCAGCACCGCCTCGACGCGTTCATGGCGAACGCGCGCCAGGGGGCGGGGGACCGCATCGCCCAGTTCGAGCGTTGGTTCTGCGACGGCGCCGAGGGGCGGCCGGAGGACCTCGACGGCTTCGCTGCCGAGTTCCGGCGCTTCCTGGAGGGCTTCCACCCCTACGAGCCCGCCGAGTGGACCAAGCGCTACACCACGCAGGTGCCCGGAGGCGGGCCCGACCCGCTCATCTACGACGAGCCCACCTGGGTCTGGTCGCGAGGCCGGCATGAGCCGTACTTCGGGGACGGCCAGGCGACCCTGGCGGGCTTCCTGCTGGACTCCAATGGCGACCGGGACGGTGCGGCACGAGCCCTGCACTGGGCGCTCGCGAACGAGGGGCGTATGACCCTGACGGAGGAGCGCCTCGCGGGCGCTCTCGAGTCTCTGGGCGAAGAGGCGGCCGCATGGGCCATGGACCAGCAGCGCGCCTTCCCTCTCTATCCGGCTCCCGGCCCGGTCCCGGGATCACTGGTGAAGGCCAAGGCACGCCTGTTCGGCCTCCTCGAAGCCCTGGACGCCGCCGCCGCCGAGCACCGCGACAAGGAGTGGCGGACCTCGGCCCTGCGCTTCGAGGCGGACCGCGATCGGCTGGCCCGCTGGCTCGGTGCGCCCGAGCGCAGGCCCGACGCGGCCGGGCAGGCCCCGACCGGCTGGCTGGCTCGCTTCCCCGTGGAGGGTGAAGGCTGGGTGGAGGACCTGCTGGTCGGACACCACACGCCCCAGAAGCCCATGAGCGGCAACTGGTTCGCGGCGACCGACGGCGACCTCGAGGTGGGGCGTCGCAAGGAGCGCAGCGGCACGGGGCAGTTCCAGCGGGCGGACTGGGGCGCGGCCTTCGTGCGTGGCTCTCGCTACGAGCTGCCCGGAACCTGGCGCCTCAAGACCCGCGTGCGGTTCACCAGCACCTCGGCCAACGGCAAGATCGTCGTGGGCTGGACGCGGCGCGACAGGGCCGTGACCCTCAGCCTCTCCGGCGCCGCGGGGCGCCCGGAGGACAACCGCGACGCGGACCCCGTGCTGGACCGGATCTCGTGGAAGCTCTCAGGGGGCTTCGAGCGTGACGGCAGCCTGCAGGGCGCGGAGCCCGGTGGGGGGCACAAGCTCAAGCCGCCCCGCAGCGCCTTCGAGGTCGAGCTGCTCGTGGACGGGGCCAGCTGCACGCTGTTCATCGACGGCCAGCGCATGGGGACCTACCACCTCGCGGACGGCGCCCCGATCGAGGGCTACAGCGGCTTCGCGATCGGCGGGGGAGCCCTGCGCTTCGAGCACCCCATCGTCGAGCGCCTCGACCGCCATCGCACCCTCGGCGTCCCGGGACTCGATGCGCCCGGCCTCGACCTCGCGACGGGCAGGACGCTCTCGTTCGAGGCGCTCGAGGGGCGCATTGTGGCCGGCGTTCCGCCACGCTCGCAGGGCACTGTCGTCCTGTGGATCCCCTGCCCGCCACGGCTCGAGGGAGAGCCCGTGGACACCCACGCCATCGAGCGCAAGGCCGTGGCCGCGGCCGAGGACCTGGCGCGCGGGGCCTTGCGCGCCGACATGACCCAGGGCGTGGCCATCGTGCTCCCCGAGGTGTTCGGACCCCTGGAGCTGGCGGCCCTGGAGGACCGCCTGCGGGAGCTGTTCAAGAAGGAACTGGGGGAGCGCGCCTGCGCGGTGCCGGACCTCTACAGGCACACCTTCGACGGCCGCATCCCCACAGGCTTCGACGACGTGCCGGACCTCGGCAAGCGCTGGGTGTTCTTTCTCGATGCTGCAGGCGTCGCGCGCTTCGCGCGCCCGGCCTATGTGCTGGGGGCAGGTTTCGATCCGGACTTCGCCCACTGGCTGAAGGTCTTCCGGGACTACGGCCGGCCGCCCCGCGACCTGCGCGCGCCGACGCGGCTCGAGTCAGAGCCTGAGGACGAGGACGCGGCCCCCTCTACCGGGGGCCAGGAGCAGCGCTAGGAGCGGTCCTCACGCGACGACGCAGGAGCTGAACGCAGAGGCGACGCAGGCGTGGGCCTGGGCCGCGAGCTGCTTGCGGTCCTCTCCCTCGAGGCGCTGCTCCGAGAACCACAGCCGCGCCCGCACCGAGCGCAGCTGGAGCGCGCCCCAGAAGTGCGGAGCGAACGCCATCTCGCCCCACCAGCACACGGCCAGGTGCGCCGGCGGCTGGTCGTGATCGGTGGCGTAGTGCAGGGTGAAGGGGGCGACGGGGATCGAGGCCTCCGCGGCAACCTGGAACAGGGAGGGGCGGAACTGGAGCACGCTCGAGCCGCGGGTGCTGGTGCCCTCGGGGAACACGATCACTCCCTCTCCGGCGGCCAGGGCGCGGCTGAGCTCCGAGCCGGCACGCTTGAGGTCACGCTTGCGCTCCCTGTTCAGGTAGAGCGTGCCCGCGAGGCTGGCCAGGTGCCCCGCAAGGGGCCAGCGCGCGACCTCGGCCTTGGACACGAAGCGCGCCTCCACCTGGCTGAGCAGGACCAGGATGTCGAGCCAGGAGAGGTGGTTGCCCACCGCCAGGAATGGGGAGCGGGGCACCTCGCCCTGGCGCTCCACTCGAACGCCCATGATGGCCAGGGAGGCTCGGGCCCAGGCCCGCGTCAGCCGCGTGCGCAGCCGAACGGCGGCGCCGGGGGCCGGGCGCTCGAGGAGGCGGGCCAGCACCAGCAGCGGGTAGAGGGGCGCGAGGATCGCAGCGAGGCCCAGGAGCCTGAGGGCTGCACGGAGACGGGTCATGACTGGGCGAGGGGGATGCCGAAGCGCTGCAGGTGCAGGGGCCCGATCCGAACGAGGGTCAGGAAGTCGAGTGTACCGAAGACGCGGTCGAGGGCGGGCGGGCCCAGGATCGTGGCGCCATAGCGGAGGTAGCTCGCGAAGAGGCGGGGGGTGGAAAGCTCCGGGACGGCCGCCACCTCTGCGGCCGTGGCTCGGCACTGGAACTTGGGAAGGGGGAGGACGCGCAGCTCTCGATCCATGCGTCCCTCTGCCTCCAGCTGGGCGGCGAACCGGAGCGCGACGGCCGGGTCCCGCCCGTTGAGGGAGCTGCACCCGAAGAGCGCCGTGCGCTGGTTGTGACGCGCATACGCCATGATGCCCTGCCACAGGAGGAACAGAACGCGGCGGTCGCGGTGCTCACGCTCGACGCAGGCCCGGCCGAGCTCGACGAGATCCTGCTGGGTGTTCCGTGTGAGCGTGCTCAGGTCGAACTCGCTCGCCGCGTACCAGCCACGGCCCGCCGCCGCGGCCTCGAAGACCTGCATGCGGTAGGTCCCAACCACGGCGCCGGTGGGGAGGTGCTCGACAAGGAGGTGCTGGCACTGAAGGTCGTACTCGTCCTCGTCGCGACCGGAGAGGTACGAGTCGGGCAGCCCCTCGCCGAGCTCGAGGTTGAACACCTCGAAGCGCAGTCGGCGGGCGGCGTCGAGGTCCTCCACGGTCCGTGCGAAGCGCAGCCGGTACGAGCCGCTCACTTGGTCCAGGTCGGGGATGCGGTGGACATCGGACAGCAGGCTGCGACGACCGTTGAGGAGCCTCGAGGGCACCGAGGGCGGAGCGAGGGGGAGATCAATGCTCATGACGCCTCCATTGGGCCGGGTGGCGAGGCAGTGCCTCCAGTCAGGTGTCCCTGAGGGCTGCGTGAAGGCGCTGTTGTGTCGCTCACCGCGAGCGACGGGCTCTTGACCGTCCCACAACAGAGGCTTCCGGTAGAGTTGATGGAGCATCATGAAGCTCCCCCTCTCGCTTGGCCGATGGGCCCTTGGCTCTCTGCTTGCCGCGGCCCATGTCTCGCCTCACGCCTGGGCGCAGGCGGGCGACAGCTGCGCGGCCCCGATCACGATCCTCGGGGAGGGGCTCTTTCCGTTCGACACCAGCGCCATGACGACGGACGGGCTGCCGGACACGGCCTGCCTGGCCTTCGGCACGGCCCAGATCGAGCGGGACATGTGGCTCCTCTGGACCGCCACGGTCGACGGCCTGGCCGAGGTGTCCACCTGCGGTGGTGCGGCATTCGACACGCGGCTCGCGGCCTATCCTCCCTTCCCGTGTGGAGCTGCGGCCCTCGCCTGCAATGACGACGGCTGCGGGGTGCAGTCGAGCCTGACCTTCGCAGTGGAGGCCGGGCAGGACTACCTCCTACGCCTCGGCAGCTACCCGGGAACTCCGGGAGGTCCCGGGGTCTTGGCGATCACGATCGAGGCGCCGATCGTCGATGCGGCCACCGGCCATGCCTACCTCGTCGTCTCCAAGAAGCTCGACTGGTACACCGCGAAGGCGGCAGCGGCGGCCCTCGTGTTCCAGGGGCAAGCCGGTCACCTCGCCACCATAGGCAGCCAGGCGGAGCGTGACTTCATCATCAGCAGCCTGGCCTTCGGCCGGGTTTGGATCGGCCTCGAGCAGGACACCACCTCCAGCATCTACACCGAGCCGGGCGGGGCCTGGGGATGGGTCACGGGTGAGATCTTCTCCTATACGAGTTGGCGGGCGGGGGAGCCCAACGACACCCCCGCGGGAGAGAACCACGGTGAGATGTTCGCAGACGGCACCTGGAACGACGCGGAGTTCTTCAGCGGGACGGCGGAGGCCTACCTCGTGGAGTTCGAGCCTGGTGCCACGCTGTTCTGCACTCCTGCGTCCCCCGGATCGGTCGGGACCCCGGTGACCCTGGCCGACTCCGGACCCGGAGGTGGGGTCCTGCACCTGGAGGCCACGGGCGGGCCGCCAGGCGAGTTCGGGATCTTCCTCGTGGCGGCCCAGTCCTCCGCCCCGGTGACGATCAGTGCCGGAGACCTCTGCCTCGCTCCTCCGCTTGGGCGGTACGCCGCTGCGGCCGGGCCCGGGCTCAACAGCATCGGGCAGTTCGACGGTGGCGGCCGGCTGGCGAACTTCGCAGGGACCTCCAGCGTGGGGACTGGCTTCGATGTCCCCGCGGTGCTCCCGGCGCCGCCCGGGGGCCTCATCCTCCCGGGCAGCACCTGGTGCTTTCAGCTGTGGTACCGCGACGCCGGCGGGGTCAGCAACTTCTCCGACGGACTGGCCGTCAGCTTCTGAAGGGCGCTCGGCAGGCCGGCGGGACGGTCAGCCGAGGAACGGGTAGCGCCAGTCGGTGGGCGGGACGAAGGTCTCCTTCACCGTGCGCGGGCTGACCCAGCGCATGAGGTTCAGGATCGAGCCGGCCTTGTCGTTGGTGCCCGAGGCACGCGAGCCCCCGAAGGGCTGCTGGCCCACCACGGCGCCGGTCGGCTTGTCGTTGATGTAGAAGTTGCCCGCGGCGAAGCGGAGGCGGTCCATGGCCCGGCGCAGGCCGTGGCGGTCGTGTCCGAAGATCGCACCCGTGAGCCCGTACTCACTGGTGTCCGCACAGAGGTCGAGGGCCTCGTCCAGGCGCGCGTCGTCGTAGGGGTAGACCGTGAGCACGGGGCCGAACAGCTCGGTGCGGATCAGGTCGTGCTTGGGGTCGCTCGTCTCGACCACCGTGGGCTCGATGAACCAGCCCTGGCCGCGGTCGCACTTCCCGCCGAGGACGACCCTGCAGGAGCTGTCCGCCTGGGCGCCCTCGATGGCCTTGGAGAGCTTGGTGTAGCTGGCCTCGTCGATGACGGCTCCGAGGAAGTTCGAGAAGTCGCGCACATCGCCCTGCTTCATCTCGGAGAGGATCTGGCCGAGCTCCTCCTGGACCTGGGGCCAGATCGAGCGCGGGACATAGGCGCGGCTCGCGGCGGAGCACTTCTGGCCCTGGTACTCGAAGGCGCCGCGGGCGAGGGCCACGGCGAGGGGCCGCACCTCCGAGTCCGGGAGGGCCATCACGAAGTCCTTGCCCCCGGTCTCGCCGACGATGCGGGGGTAGCGGCCGTAGGTCGGCAGGTTGGAGGCGATGGTGCCCCAGATGCCGTTGAAGACCCGGGTCGAGCCCGTGAAGTGCACGCCGGCGAGGCGGCTGTCGGCCAGGGTGGGGTCGCCGATGCGGGCGCCGCCGCCGGGGATGAAGTTCACGACGCCCGCGGGCAGGCCGGCCTCCATGAGCAGCTGCATCACATACCAGTTCGACAGCACGGAGGTGGAGGCCGGCTTCCACACGGCGGTGTTGCCGAGCATCGCGGGGGCCGTGGGCAGGTTGCCGGCGATGGAGGTGAAGTTGAACGGGGTGATGGCGAAGACGAAGCCGTCCAGGGGGCGGTGCTCCAGGCGGTTCCAGCAGCCCGCGGAGGACTCCGGCTGCTCCGCGTAGAGCTGCTCCATGTAGCGCGCGTTGTAGCGCCAGAAGTCGGCGAGCTCGCAGGCCGCGTCGATCTCGGCCTGGTGGGCCGTCTTGCTCTGACCGAGCATGGTTGAGGCGTTGATGCGGTCACGCCAGGGGCCCGCGAGCAGGTCGGCGGCCTTCAGGAAGATTGCGGCGCGCTCCTCCCAGGGCAGGCGCTCCCAGGCGTGGCGTGCGTCGGTCGCGGCGTCGATCGCGCGTGCCACCTCCGACGGCCCCCCCTGGTGGAAGGTGCCGAGATCGAGGCTGTGGTCGTGGGGGCAGCGGATGCTGCCGAGATCCCCGGTCCGCACCTCCTCTCCGCCGATCACCAGGGGCACCTCCACCTGGGCACTCGCCTGCCGGGCCAGCTCGGCCTCGAGGGAGGCTCGCTCCGGGCTTCCAGGGGCGAAGCCGAGGACCGGCTCGTTGTGCGGGGTGGGCGTGGTGAAGGTGCCGTGGGTCATG
>JBDQFW010000023.1:0-9656 GCA_040265735.1 Planctomycetota bacterium
GGCGAAGGCGCTCTCGTCGTCGGGGTGGGCAATGACGGCCAGGATGCTCGGTCCAGGACCCTCCTCGACCTCGGAGATCTCGATCGTCTTCACGCGCGTCGCGCAGGCGGCGAGCAGGGCCGCGAGCGGGACGAGGCGGCTCGTGGCAGGCGTCGGGATCCGTTGCTGCCGGGTCGTGCGCAGGGAGTTCAGTCGCATGGAGGCGGTGGGGAGTGGGGGCCTCAGGGACGGCCTTCGGTGCGCTCGCGCACCTGGCGATCGTGCCAGGCCAGGAGGTGGCGCCGGGCGTTCTGGATGTGGGCCGCCATCCAGGTCTCGGCGGCGGCGCTGTCCCCGCGCTCGAGGTGCCGCACCAGGACCTGGTGCTCGCGCCAGGTGCGGGCCGCGGTGCTGAGGGTCAGGATGCCCTCGCCGGCCCGCTGGGGTCCGAAGAGCAGGGCCATCAGGCGCAGCTCGCCGGCGATCTTGAGCAGCCAGGGATTGCGCGCCGCGTCGATGATCAGCCCGTGGAACCGCTCCTCGAGCTCGATCCAGCGGTGCCACTGGGCAGCATCCGCGCTCTGGTCCGGTCGCTCGCGGACCTCGCGGGCCATGGCGAGGAAGAGGGTGCAGAGGCGGTGCGCCTCGCGGAGCTCCTCCGAGTCGATGTGCTTGGCGGCCTGCTGGGCCGCGAAGGGCTCGAGACAGTCACGCAGGTCGAAGAGCTGCTCGAGCTGACGGCGGTCGATGCGGCGCACATAGGCCCCTGCGCCACGCACATACTCGACCAGCCCCTCGGAGGCGAGCTGGTTGATGGCCTCGCGCACCGGGGTGAAGCTCACGCCGATCTCGGCCGCGAGGGAGCGGTTCACCAGGCGGTCGCCCGGGCGCAGCTCGCCGCGTCCAAGCATTCCCCGGATGGCCTGGTAGGCCTTCTCGGCGAGGGTGCTCTGCAGGGGCGGCTCCATACCCCCGTTCTAGCAGGTGGAGCAGGCGGGGGACAGGTCGACACAGTGCAGAGCGCGCCCCGGGCGTGGCCCGGGGCGCGCTCCTTCAGCCTGCCGGGATGCGGCGGCGATCCCGATCCTGGCGCGTTCGCTCTCAGCGGCCCTGCTTCTCCAGGGCGCGCTCGGCCTCCTCGACCAGCTCGGCGATCGCGGCATCGAGGGCATCACCCCGGACATCTCGATAGCGGATCTTGCCTGTGTGGTCGATCACATAGATCGTCGGCCAGCCGGACACGTTCCAGCGGGTGGAGATCGGGCCGGAGGTGCTGCCCCCGTTCCAGAAGGAGCGCCAGGTGATGGACTCCTCCACGATGCGCTCCTTGAGCTTCTCGCGGTCTCGGTCGGAGTTGACTCCGATGATGGCGAAGGGACGTTCGGCGTAGTCTTTCACGAGCGACCGCTCGTGCGGGTACATGGCCCGGCAGGGGCCTCACCAGTCGCCCCAGAAGTCGAGCATGACGACCTTGCCGCGGTAGTCCGAGAGCTTGAAGCTCACGCCGTCCACGTCCTCCCCGTCGATATCGGGGGTCTGCATGCCGATCTGCAGGCGAGTGGCCTCGAAGAGCATGCCCTCGGCCATGGGGCCGAGCTTGCGACGACCTCCGTAGACCTCCACATCGCCGTACTTGGCGATCACGACCTTGGTGATCTCCTCGGCGCGCGCCGTCTCGCCGGAGCCGGCCAGGATCTTGGCCAGGGCGTACCAGGCGCAGCCCTGGGTCGCGGTGTGCGGGGAGCCCTTGGCCATGGCCTCGAGGGCCTCGGCCACTCCCGTCCCCGAGTACATCAGGCCGAGGGCCACCTCGGCGAGGGCCTCGTTCTCCAGGTGGTGCTGCGCGAGGCTGCTTGCCGCCTGGGCTGCCTGTTGGTCGGAGCCGCTGCTCGCGACCCAGCGCCAGGCCTCGAACGCGCCGGCGGAGGCGGGCTCGGTGCCGGCCAACTCGAGCAGCTTGGCGCAGGTGGCGCCGGGGCTGGGGCGCTCTCCATAGAGCGCCTCACGCTCGTCCTCGGCGGCAGCGCGCAGCTTCTCGATCCAGGCCGAGTAGGCCTCGTCGTAGGCCTTGATCGCGGCCTGGACATCCTCGGTGATGTCGCGGGGCGCGACCATGAGGGGGCTGACCAGGGCGGGCGGCGCGGCGCACTCGGGCGCCGGGCCGCCAGGCAGGGCCAGCAGCAGGGGAAGGGTGTGGATCATGGTGGTTGGGGTGATGTTGGGTTCGGAGTCCGACGGGCTGTCGGACCCCTGTCTGCAGCATGGAGAACCTTCGCGCGCGCCGCCAGGGGAGAGGGCGTTGCCGCCTCTCCCTTCCCGGCGCCGCGCTACGGAGCTCAGTTCGGCTCCTCCGGCGGGAGCAGGTCCCCGACCTCCTCCGCGAGCTCGCGCAGGCGCCCCTCCAGGCGCCCTCGTAGCGGCTCGTGCTCGGGATCATCGGCCACGCTGCGCACCTCGAGCGGGTCCTGGGTCAGGTCGAAGAGCTCTGTGAAACCTGTGTCGGGGAAGTGGATCAGCTTGTGGGTCTCGGTCCGGACGCCGTAGTGCGGGGGCACCGCGTGCTCGCCGACCTCGTAGTAGCGGTAGTACAGGTCCTTGCGCCAGGTCAGCGGGGTGCGGCCCTCCAGCAGGGGGACCAGGCTCTGGCCCTGGGTGCTCATGGCCTCGGGCACGCCGGCCAGCTCCAGGAACGTGGCGGCGAAGTCGAGGTTCTGGACCAGCGCGGTGCTCTCGGTCCCCGGGGCGATCACACCCGGCCAGCGGGCGATCAGCGGGAAGCGCAGGCTCTCCTCGTACATCCAGCGCTTGTCGTACCAGCCGTGCTCGCCCAGGTAGAAGCCCTGGTCGGAGGTGTAGATCACGAGGGTGTCGTCCTCGAGCCCCAGGCGCTCGAGGGCCTCGAGCACGCGTCCCACCTGCCGGTCCACGCCGTGGATGCAGCGCATGTAGTCCTTGGTGTAGCGCTGGTAGTTCCAGCGCGTGCGCGCGTCGCCCTCAGGAGGGTCGGCGAAGAACGCCTCGTTGCGCGGGTCGTAGGCCGCCTTCCAGGTGGCGAGCTGCTCCTCGTCGAGCCCCGGCGGCGGGGCGAGCTTGAGGTCGTACTCGTCGCGCAGGTGCGTGGCGATGCTCATCTCCTGGCTCGCCGCGCCGGGGTTGCGGGTGGCGTAGTCGTCGAAGAGGGTGGGCGGCTCGGGGAACTCGACGTCGTCGAACAGGCCCACCTCGTTCGGGCCCGGCTGCCAGTTCCGATGCGGAGCCTTGTGCTGGTACATCAGCAGCCAAGGCTCCTCGCCGCCGGCGGCCTCCTCGAGGAAGGCGAGGGCGCGCTCGGTGATGACCTCCGTCGTGTAGCCGCGGTGTCGCTCCTGGCCGTCGGGCGTGAGCAGGACGGGGTTGTAGTAGGGACCCTGCCCGCGCAGGACCTCGAAGTGGTCGAAGCCCGTGGGCGTCGACCGCAGGTGCCACTTCCCGATCATCGCGGTCCGGTAGCCGGCCGCCTGGAGGGCCTTGGGGAAGGTCTCCTGGGTGCCGTCGAAGGTGCTGCCGTTGTCGGGGACCCCGTTGAGGTGGCTGTGCTTGCCGGTCAGCACCACGGCCCGCGCCGGGGCACAGATGGAGTTCGTGCAGAAGGCGTTGCGGAAGAGCATGCCCTCCGAGGCCAGGGAGTCGATGTTGGGCGTGGGGCCGAAGCGGGAGCCGTAGGCGCCGATCGTCTGGGCCGCGTGGTCGTCCATGTAGATGAACAGCACGTTCGGGCGCTTGGGCGCGTCCTTGCCCGCGGAGGCCCTGGCGGGGACGCCCTCGGGAGCGGAGGCCGGCCCGGCCGCCAGCGGGGTGAGGGCCGCGACTCCCCCCAAAGCGGTCATCAGCAGGCCCCGCATCACTTCACCTCGAAGTCGTCGGCCGCGGCGTAGGCGTCGATCACGGCGCGCTCGCCCTCCTTCCCGCCCATGCTGTTTCCGTGCTCCATGCCGACGATGCCGGTGTAGCCCTTGGCGTGCAGGTGCCGGAACACGTTTCGATAGTTGATCTCCCCGGTCCCCGGCTCGCGGCGGCCGGGGTTGTCGCCGACCTGGATGTAGGCCGTCTCGCTCCAGCCCAGGTCGAGGTTCGGGATCAGGTTCCCCTCGGTGATCTGCTGGTGGTAGAGGTCGTTGAGGATCTTGCAGGAGGGGCTGTTGACCGCGCGGCAGATCATGTGGGCCTGCGGGATCTTGGTCAGGAACAGGCCGGGGTGATCGCGCCAGGCGTTCAGCGGCTCGAGGACCATCACCAGGCCGCTGGGCTCGCACAGCTCGGCGGCGAAGCGCAGGTTGTCGATCACGTTGGCGGTCTGGTAGTCCCACTCGAGGTCCTTGCGGAAGGAACCCGGGACCACGGTGCACCAGGTCGCGCCGCAGCGCTCGGCGACCTCGACCGCGCGCTTCATGTCGGCCTCGATGCGGCCCCTGGCCTCGGCGGGGGGGATGGCGAAGGTCGGGCTGCCGAAGTCGCCGTGGGCGACGAACACGCCCATGCGCATGTCGTGGTCGCGCAGGAACTGGCCGATCTCCTCCTGGGTCTTCGGGTCCTTCCCCGGCATCCCGTTGTCCTCGAGGGAGCGGAAGCCCTCGTCGTGCATGAACCGCAGCTGGTCGAGCAGGTCCTTGCCGGCGTGGTTGCGGAACATGCCGAAGTGGGGGGCGTAGTCGAGCTTGAACCGCCCGGCCGGTCGCGCGTTGGGGAGGGGGCGAGCGCCCCGCGCGAGCGGGGCGGCCACGCCAGCGGCTCCCGCGGCGAGCAGGTGGCGGCGGCTGAGGGCGGGTCGGTTGGCGGAGGGCGGCTGCATGGTCTCAGCCTAGCGACCCTGCTCCTGGACGCGCCCCTGTCGCCCCCGGCCCCGAGCCGGATCGCCCGGCCTGCCCCGCAACTCCCTCACCCTCAGCGGGTACCCTGCGCGGCCCATGATCGACGTCCAGAACCTGACCCGGCGCTATGGCCGCCACGTTGCGGTGGACGGGGTGTCGTTCCAGGTCGCCCAGGGCGAGGTGGTCGGCCTCCTCGGCCCCAACGGCGCCGGCAAGACGACCACGATGCGCATCCTGGCGGGCTACCTGCCGGCGACCTCGGCGGAGGTCCTCGAGGTGGCCGGGCACGATGTGCTGCGGGCCTCCCTCGAGGTGCGCAAGCGCATTGGCTACCTCCCCGAGGCGGTCCCCCTGTACAGGGAGCTGCGCGTGGAGGAGATGCTGCGGTTCCACGGCCGCCTGCACGGCATGGACGGGGCCCGCTTGCGATCCCGTATGGGCGAGGTCCTCGACCGCGTGGGCCTCACCGACCGCTCCCGACAGCTCGTGGGCAACCTGAGCCGCGGCCTGCGTCAGCGCGTGGGGCTCGCGGTGGCCCTGCTGCCGGGGCCGGAGGTGCTGATCCTCGACGAGCCGACGAGCGGGCTGGATCCTCTCCAGCGGCGCGAAGTGCGGGACCTCGTGCGCGAGCTCGGTGCCGAGCACACGGTCCTTGTCTCTTCCCACATCCTGGCCGAGATCGAGGCCATGTGCCCGCGCGTGCTCGTGCTCACGGGCGGCCGGCTCGTGGCCGACGGCTCGCGCGAGGAGCTCGAGTCCCGGCTCGGGGGCCGCGGCGCGGTCCGGGTCGAGGCCGTTGTGGGCCCCGACCCTGAGGCGGCACGCGCGCTCATGGAGAGCCTTCCGGGCGTAGCGCGGGTGGAGCTCGGCGAGCGTCTCGGCATCCACTACACCTTCCACGTGCACGGCGAGGGGGACCTGCGTGAGGACGTGGGCGCGCTTGCGGCGACCCAGGGCTGGGCCCTGCGCGAGCTGTCGTTCCAGTCACGCTCTCTCGAAGAGCTGTTCGCGCACCTGGTCGCGGGCGGCGACGCGCAGGAGCTCGAGGCGGAAGAGACCGCGTCCCCGTCGGGAGCTGCTCCCGCCACGGCGGTCCAGCCCGACCCGGCGGGCGCGAGCCTGACCCTCGAGCTGCCTCAGGCGCCTGCGGCCTCCGCTGAAGCGCCGAGTCAGAGGGCGGGCGACGCCCCCTCCCCGGCGCCGCAGCCCGCCACCGGCAAGCGCGTCATCTACAGCCTGAACCCGTTCGATCGCGGCGCCCAGCGCGATCTGGGCGCGCCGGTCGAGGTGGACGACGCCCCGGCGCCGTCGATCGACGAGGCCGGCCTCACCCCGCCTCGGCCGGATGGAGAGGAGGAGTCCGCCTGATGCGTGGCACCTTGGTCATCTACCGCCGCGAGCTGGCGGGTCTGTTTCTGGCGCCCCTTGGGTGGGTGCTCCTTTTCCTAGCCCTCTTCGCGAACGGACTGTTCGTGTACCTGCTGCTCGACGCGACCCGCGGCGACGTGGGGACGGTCCTGCGCAGCGCCCTGGGGGGAGGGACCCTGTTCTGGGCTCTGCTCGTGTTCCTGCCGCCGCTGCTCGCGATGCGCATGATGGCCGAGGAGTCCCGCACCGGCACGCTCGAGTACCTGCTCACCGCGCCGGTGAGCGACGGCGCCGTGGTGGTGGGCAAGTGGCTCGCGGCCACGACCTTCCTCGGCCTGCTGTGGGGCGCGGTCCCCGTCTACGGCCTGCTGTTCCAGCTGCAGGGAGCCTCGCCGGACTGGGGCGCGGTCCTCGCGAGCTGGCTCGGGGCCGTGCTGGCTTCGGGCCTCTTCATGTCCCTCGGCCTGCTCGCCGCGACCCTGTCGGCCACGCCTCTCCTGGCCGCGTTCCTCGCGTTCGTGGCCTGCCTGGGCTGGCTCCTCTTGCCCACCTTCGGCGGCCAGCTCTTGACCGCGGCCACGGGCCTGCTCCAGGGCACCAGCCTGGCCGAGGTCGCGCTGCCGTTCCTGCGCTCCAGCCTGGAGGGCATGGACGTGCTGAGGCACTTCCACTACTCCTGGCGTATCGGCGTGCTCGACACCGCCGAGGTCGCCTTCTTCCTGAGCTGGCCCGTGCTGTTCCTGTTCATCACCGTGCGCCTGCTCGAGGCACGGAGGTGGCGCGGATGAGCAGTCACCGCGGGGATCGCCTGGCGAAGGCCTCGATCGGCAGCAGGGTCGTGCTTGGAGGGCTCCTGGCTCTGGCCGTGGTCGTCCTCGTCAACTGGCTCGCGGGCCGCCCGGGCATGCGGCTTCGGGTGGACCTGACGACCGCGGGCAGCTCGTCCCTCGACCCGGCCACGGATCGCGTCCTGAAGGCCCTCCCGGGCCCGGTCACCGTGGACGTGTTCTTCCGTCCCGAGGCTGCTCCCCTCGACCAAGTGGCGGCCTCCGTGCAGGGGCGCACCCTGGACCTGCTTGAGCTCATCCGGCTGGAGGCTGGCGAGCTCGTGCAGGTGACCTCCCACGACCTGACCAACACGGCGGCCGTGCGCGAGCGTCTGCAGGAGCTGCGCATCAACGGGCTCGAGAACTGCCTGGTGGTGAGCGCGCCGGTGGAGGGGGAGGAGGTCCCTGCGCGGGAGATCGTGCCGCTCTTCGGGGCCCGAGGGTGTGCCTCCGTGGACCTGGGGAATCCCGATCGGAATGCCTGGCGGCCGGCCACGGTCCAGAGCTTCGACGCCGAGCGCTCCCTGCTCGCGGCAGTCCTCAAGGTGACCCAGGGCCGGCGCCCGGTCGTGTGCTTCTCGTTCGGCCACGGCGAGGGGGACCCCTTCTCCACGGACGGCGACCCCGAGGCCTTCGGTCGCCTGGAGACCCTCCTCCGAGAGGATGGGTTCATCACGCGCCGCTGGAACGGAGCCACGGACGGCGAGGTCCCCAGCGACTGCACCGTCCTGGCGATCCTCGAGCCGGAGGTGCCTCTGAGCGCAGACGAGCGCGCGGCGGTGGATGCGTTCCTCGAGCGCGGCGGGCGGGTCGTGCTCGCTCCGCACGCCGATCCCGACCTGCTCGCGGCCTCGGGCCTCGCGGACCTGTGCGCGACCCTGGGGATCGAGGTCACCGAGGGCCTCGTCTGCGAGCCGAAGCGCGACCCCGCGACCACGGCCCCCGTGGTCGGCGGGCCCCAGGTGGCCTTCGTGCAGGCCCTGCCCACCGACATGGCGCCGCATCCGATCACGGGGCCGTACCGCGATGTGGGGCGGCCCCTATGGGTGCCGACCGCGCACGCCCTGCGGGTGGCCCGGCAGCCTCGCCTCGGCCTCGCCCAGGGGATCGTGCGCTCGCCCGTGCGCCCGCCCGGGTCCTGGCTCGACCTGCCGCCCTTCGACTGGACTCCGGACGATCTGGAGGACCGCCAGCAGCGCGACCTGGTGGTGGCCTGGTCGCAGGCGCTCGAGTCCAACGCCGGGCCCATGCCCGAGGAGTGGGTTGCCGAGCGCCGTGCCCTCGTGCTGGGCAGCGGCGGGCTCCTGCAGGACGCCGTCCTGCGCGATCCCCGGCTGGGCCCGTTCAACGAGTCCTTCGCGCGCAACGCGTTCAACTGGGTCGCCGATCGCGAGTACCGCGTCTCGGTCTCCCCGCGCGACCCGCGCATGGAGCGCGTGGACGGCGACGCGGCCGTGTTCGTCGTGCAGGTCGCACTCTGGGGGCTCCCGCTGCTGAGCCTGTTCTTCGCAGGACTCACCGCGGTGCTGCGGCGGCGTGGCGCTCCGACCGGGGCGGGGGCCGACGCGTGAGCACGCGCAGCCTGCTTCTTCTCGCGGCCCTCGTAGCGGCGCTCTCCTGGGTGGCCCTGCGCCAGAAGGGCCTCGAGGACAAGACGCGCTTCCACCGCAGCGAGCCGCTGCTCGGAGCGCTCGAGCCCGAGCGCATCCGCAGCATCTTCATCGACCACACGATGACCGAGACCTACCTCGGCTTCGAGAACCAGGGCGGCCTGTGGTCCCTCACGGACCCGATCCCGTACCCAGCGGACGCCGCGTCCGTGCGCTCCCTGCTGGCGGCCCTCGACCAGCCGGCGCGCTTCGTCCCCGAGGGGACCGCAGCAGGCTACGACGCCGGCTTCCGCCCTCCGCGTGCGACCCTGCGCATCCTGGGCGAGGACGCCGAGGGCCGCGCGGTGGAGGAGCAGATCGAGCTGGGGCCCTTCGACGTGGACGGCATGAGCCAGGTCGTGCGGGCGCGCGGTGAGACGATGCTGATCCTGCGCAACCTCGACACCCTGCTGGATCGGCCCCTGCCGGAGTTCCGCTCCCGCCGCATTCTGCGCATGGATCCCGAGTCGATCGTGCACCTGCGGCGCACCTGGACGGGGCCGGCGGGCGAGGTGGACGCGGACTTCTCATTCGTGGCCGAGCGACGCTCGGGGGGCTGGTCCCTCCTCACGCCCCGCCGCACGACGCTCGATCCGTTCGGCACCCTGCTCTGGCTCAAGGCGCTGGGCCAGCTGCAGGTGGGGGACTTCATCTGGGATCCGCCCACGGACCCCGAGGTCCTGGTGCTGGGGCCGCCCCTCGCTCGCTACGGGCTCGAGCGACCGCAGGTGGAGCTGGAGTGGCGCAACGGCGAGGGGCGCGCGGAGAAGCTGCTCCTCGGCAAGCACCCCGAGACCGGACGCTGGTTCGCCAAGCGGCCCGAGGGGGATCATGTCTGGGCACTGGGCGACTCCAGCAATCCGCGGCTCTTCGAGCGCTGGCAGGAGTTCGCGGACAGGGCGCTGGTGCGCGTCTTCCGCGCGGACATCGAGGCCCTCGAGCTGCTTCAGCAGGGCACGGTCGTGACGCTCGCGCGTGAGGGGACC
>JBDQFW010000023.1:9666-24884 GCA_040265735.1 Planctomycetota bacterium
CCCGCGTCCACGGCCGAGGTCGAGCGGGTGCTCGGCCTGCTCGAGAACGCCGCCGTCGAGAGCTGGGCTCCCGAGCTGGACCCCGGCGTCGAGTTCCCCGAGGGCGCCCAGCGCCTGGGGTACCGGCTCGTGACCGGCGCGGCCCTCGGAGGCATCGAGCAGCGCGGCTGGCTCGGCGAGCCGCGCCTGGATGGGGCGGGGAAGAGCGTGCGGCCGTTCCTGCGCCCGGGGGACGGGCTCGTGGGCTGGCTGGACGCGTCCCTCGCCGACGCGCTGCTCGGCGACGCCGAGGCCTTCCGCAGCCGAGAGCTCTGGGAGCTGGAGGAGATCGAGCTGGAGCGCCTCGTGCTGCGCTCCGGCGACCGGCAGCGGGAGTGGCTGCGCCGTCAGCAGGGCACCTGGCACGCCGCCGGTAGCGAACGCTCGGCCACGGAGCTCCTCAGCGTGCTCGACCCGCTCCTCTTCCTGCGCGCGGAGGAGCTCCTGCCCACGGCGCCTGACGAGCTCGCACGGGTGGTCGAGGTCGAGTTCACCGGCCGGCGCGGCCTGTCCCGGCGGTGCGTGCTGGGGCTGGACGCGGACGGCCTCCCGGTGGTGCAGCTGCCGGGAGGAGCCGCGGCGCGACCCGCCCGGGCGAGCCTGCACGCGGACCTCGAGGCCCTGCTGCGCTGAGGGGGCGGGGCTTGCCCGGCCGCCGGGCGCGCGGGTAGGCTGGCCCTAACAGGCGGCGAACTTTCCCCGGCTCCCGGGCTGGGGACGGTGCAGGGGGCCGCCCGGACCAAGAGCATGCCCAGCGAGCGCCCTACCCAGGACGGGGGATCGGACCCCATCGACCGCATCGTCCAGCGCCTGCGCGGGGAGCCGCGCTGGCGGGAGCGCATCGTGCACTGGCACGAGCAGCCCCCGCGCGAGGCCCTCGAGGCGCCCTTTCCGGCGCGCATGCACCCCGACCTCGTGCGCGTGCTGCGAGGCCGCGGGGTGGAGGCCCTCCGCGCGCACCAGGCCGAGGCCATCGAGGCGGCCCTCGCGGGCGAGGACGTCCTGGTCGCCACTCCCACCGCGAGCGGCAAGACGGTCTGCTACACGGTCCCGGTCCTGCAGCGGCTGCTGGAGACCAACGGCGAGGCGCGGGCGCTGTTCCTCTACCCGACCAAGGCTCTGTCGCAGGACCAGACCGCGGGCCTGACCACCCTGGTCGAGGCCCTTGGCCGGCACGAGGGGGAGGACGCCTGGCACGCGTTCACCTACGACGGCGACACCCCGCCGAGCGTGCGCCGGACCCTGCGCGACCGGGGACACCTCGTGCTCACCAACCCCTGGATGCTGCACCAGGGCATCCTCCCGAATCACGCGCGCTGGGCCGAGCTGTTCAAGGGCCTCGAGTTCATCGTGGTGGACGAGGTGCACTCCCTCTCCGGCGTGTTCGGCTCCAGCGTGGCGAATGTGCTGCGCCGGCTGGTGCGCATCGCGCGCCACTACGGCGCGAACCCACGCTTCCTTGCGAGCTCGGCCACGGTGCGTGACCCCGAGGATCATGCGCGGCGCCTGTTCGGCCGCTCCGTGCGCGTGGTGGACCGAGACGGCTCGCCGAGCGGGCGTCGCACCTTCGCCGTGTACAACCCGCCGCTCCTGAACCCCGTGGCGGGCCTGCGGGCCAGCGCGCTGGAGGAGGCGCGCGAGGTCGCCAAGGTGGTGTGCGGTAAGGACCACCAGACGATCTTCTTCTGCGGCCGCCGGACGGCGGTCGAGGTGCTCACGCGCTACCTCAAGGAGGGCGCGCGGGATCTCGGACTCAAGCCCTCCGAGATCAAGGGGTACCGCGGCGGGTACCTGCCGAACATGCGCCGCGAGATCGAGGAGGGCCTGCGCGAGGGGACGGTCAAGGTGGTCGTCTCGACCAACGCCCTCGAGCTGGGCGTGGACATCGGCGCCCTGGATGTCGCGGTGCTCGTGGGCTACCCCGGGAACCAGGCCTCGTTCTGGCAGCGCGCGGGCCGCGTGGGGCGCCGCGGCCGGCCGAGCCTCGTCCTGCAGCTCGCGCGCTCCGAGCCCGTGGACCAGTACCTGGCGGCGCATCCCGAGTACCTCTTCGAGGCCCCCCGCGAGCGTCTGGGCGTGGACCCTGACAACCTGGTGCTGCTCTCGGAGCAGCTCAAGTGCGCGGCCTTCGAGCTGCCCTTCCGGGTGGACGGGGCCGGCGGGGTCTCCTCGGATCCGTCGTACGGCGAGGTCGAGGACGCGGGGGAGGTCCTGGACTACCTGGCCGAGGAGTCGGGCTTCCTGCTGCGTCGGGACGACACCTACTTCTGGATGGCGGACGCCTACCCGGCCCAGGACGTGTCGTTGGCCGGCGGCGAGCTGGACAATGTCCTGATCCTCGAGCAGGGCACCGAGCGGGCCCTCGGCGAGACCGACCGTGAGTCGAGCCTCGTCACCTGTCACGAGGGTGCGATCTACCAGGTGCAGGGCGTGACCTGGCGCATCGAGCGGTTCGACCACAAGAACCGGCGCGCCTACGCCAAGCAGGTGGAGAGCGACTACTACACGGACGCCCAGACCGACACCGAGGTGCGCGTGCTGCGCCTGGAGGAGTGCCTGCGGCGCGACCGCGCGGCGGCGCCGGTGGAGGATCCTGTTGCTCCGAGCGGGCTGCCTGCCGACGAGCTGGCCGCACTGCCGGCGGAGGGCGAGGACCACAGCGCCTGGCGCGGCGAGGTCCACGTGACCACGGTCGCGACGCTCTACAAGAAGATTCGCTTCTACACGCGGGAGAACGTGGGCGCCGGCGAGATTCACCTCCCGCCGGAGGAGCTCGACACCGAGTCGTTCGTGCTGACCCTCGCCGAAGCGACGGCCGCGGAGCTCGGGGTCGGGACGGCGGACGGTGGCACGGCCTGGTCCGCTCTGGGCGAGCTGTTGCGCCGGACCGCACCGCTGTTCGTGCGCTGCCAGCCCTCGGACCTCGGGCTCGCGGCCCAGGTGCGCTCGCCGCACTTCGGGCGCCCGACCCTCTACCTGTACGACCGGGTGCAGGGCGGAGTGGGCCTTTCCGACCTGCTCCTGGCCTCGCACCGGGAGCTGATGGCCGCCGCGCTCGAGGTGGTGGAGCGCTGCGAGTGTCCCCAGGGCTGCCCGGCCTGCGTTGGCCCCGCGGCTGAGGTCGGCCGCAGCGGCAAGGCTGGCGTCCTACGCCTCCTGCGTCACCTCTGCCGGGGACCCGCGCCGGAGGCCTTCGAGGCGCCAGAGCTGGACGGTCCCGAGGAGGCCCTGGTGGGCCCGGGCGACCTGGCCTCCGAGGGCGCGCTTCCCCGGGGCCTGCGTACGGAGGGCTGACGGGCACCCATGGGTCGTCGCGAGGGAACCCGCGCGCGCCTCGCGCGGCTCCGGCGGGAGGAACCGCAGCAGGGAGCGCGGGAGGAGGCACAGCCGCCGGCGCAGGAGGAGGCACAGCCGCCGGCGCAGGAGGTACGACCGACCAACGCAGAGCCCGCCTCCGCATTGGACGAAGCGTCGCGTCCGGAGGGCTCTGGGGCGTCCGCTGCGCCCGACCCCGCGCGGGCCGTGCGGCTCGAGCGCCTGCGCTCGAGGCTCGCAGGCCGTGGACAGGCGCGGCGGGAGCACGAGGCGGCTTCGGCAGGCAGTGCGCGTCGCGGGGCAGCGCGCGCGGGCGACGCCTCGGCTCGCGTTGAGGCGTGCCCGCGGACTGCCGGACCCCCTGAGCGTCTGGAGGAGTTCGAGACGCCGGCGGGGACCGCGCTGGCGCGGGTCGAGCGCTTCGCGCCTGGGGCCCGCCACGGGGAGTACCAGCTGGAGGAGGCCTTCTCCGCGGATCCCAGCACCTGGCCGCTCCTGACCGGGGACGGCGGGCTGGCGCGCGTGCGCGCCGGGGACGCGGTGTTCCTCGACACGGAGACCACCGGCCTCTCGGGGGGCGTGGGAACCTTCGTCTGGATGGTGGGGCTCGGCCGCTTCCTCCCGGGTGGGGGCTTCGAGGTCTGGCAGGCCTACCTGCCCGGCCCGGAGGCCGAGGTGCCCTTCCTGCACGCCGTGGCCGAGCGCATCGCGGCAGCGGGCTCGGTGGTGAGCTTCTTCGGGCGCTCCTACGACCAGCACCGCCTGCTGGATCGCCTGCGCGTCCATGGCCTCGCCTCGCCCTTCGACGGCCGGCCTCACCTGGACCTCTTCGCCCCGCTCCGGCGTCTCGTGGGGGAGGACCTCCCGAACCATCGCCTGCAGACCCTCGAGCGCGAGCTGTGCAGTCACCAGCGCGTGGATGACCTGCCGGGCGCCGCGGCGCCCGAGGCCTGGTTCGACTCCCTCGCCGGGCGCGCTCACCGCATGGAGGGCGTGTTTCGCCACAACCTCGAGGATGTGCTCTCGTTGGTGACTCTCTTCGCGGCGGCCGGTCGCTCACTGGCCGGCCTGCGCGCGGGAGGCGAGGCGCTGGCCGGCTGCGGGGAGCAGCGGCGTCTGGCCCTCGCCAGGGCGGCCCTGGAGCGCCGCTCGCCTGCACAGGCCGCCGCGCTCGCTGCGCCAGAGGTGCCCTCGAGGGAGGGCCTGCGTTGGCGGTGGCTCGCCCTTCGCTCCCTCGGTCTCGCCCGCAGCGGTCAGGTGGCGGCGGCCCGCGCGCTCCTGGAGCGGGAGGGGGAGCTGGATGAGCCCGAGGAGGAGGCCGCCGCCCGAGACGCCGTGGAGGCGGCTCTGCTGCGGGTACGCCTGGCCCTCCGGGCGTGCGAACCAGACCTGGCGGCCGCCACTCTCAGCCGGGCCCGGGTGCGCGTCGCGCGGGCTGGCGACCGGGTGCGCGGGCTCGAGCGCAGGCTCGCGGAGCTCGAGCGTCGGCTTGTTGGCTCCTGAGGTCTCAGCCCCGCGGGGCAGCTGCTCCTCGCGCCGCGCCCCGCGACGCTCAGGCCGCCAGGGCGCTCTGGGCCTCGAGAAGCTCGCTCTGCAGTCGAGGGCGCAGCTCGAGCAGCACATGCGGGAGGAGATCCGTCAGCTCCCAGGCCGCGTCGCTCACGCCGTAGCGGGCACCGAAGGACTCGGCCGCCGAGGCGTCGTCCTCCCCGGCCAGGCTCTCGGCCAGGGCCTCGCCCAGGTGCACGGTGGCGGTGAGGAGCGGGTTGCGCTCGGCGCGCTCCGGGGCGTGGTGGTGACGAATGGTGTCGATCAGGACCTCGGGCAGCATCCAGCGCGTCACGAGGCGGGCACCCACCTCGGCGTGGGACATACCCAGGATGACCCGCTCCGCCTGCACGCGTGAGCGGCCGGCCTCGACCTCGGCCTCCACGCGCTCACGCTCCTCGTCGCTCAGCTGTGCGAGGACGAGCTCGCCGACATTGAGCAGCAGGCCCGAGGTGTAGGCCCGCTCGGGTTCGACGCGGCCCACGACCTGGGCCACCATGCGGCTGGCGACGGCCGTCGCCACCGAGCCCTGCCATGCGTCCTCGCTCGCGGCGGACTGCTCCTGGAAGTAGCGCGAGCTGCAGGAGGTGAGCACGAGGTTCGTCAGGGTGCGAACGCCGACCATGTTGCCCGCCTCCTCCAGCGAGGCGATCTCACGCTGGAAGCCGTAGTAGGCGCTGTTGCAGAGCTTGAGGACCTTGGCCGTGAGGCCCGGGTCGGTCTGGATGACCGCGATGAGCTGCTCCGGCACCACCCCCGGCTGCGAGGCCAGCGAGAGGACCGTGGTGGCCACATGAGGGAACGGCGCGAGCGAGCGCATGTCCGTCACGAGGCTCTTCAGGGATTCGACCGTCATTCGCTCTCTCCATCAGGGCCCCGGGGACCCTGGCCAGAGCTTCGACCGGCGGTGGCGGTCCCTGGAGCCTCCCACGGCCGGGGCGCGGGCCGGACCCGGATCTGGGGCGGGATGTCCCAAGGCGGGGCGATGCGCGCCGGCCGGCCCGCCAGGCCTCCTCAGCGCGCGAACAGCTGCGCCGGGTCGCGGAACGCCTTGAACTCGAGGGCATTCCCGGAGGGGTCGCGCAGGAACATGGTGTGCTGCTCGCCGGGCTGGCCCTCGAAGCGCACCCGCGGCGGGATCACGAAGCAGACGCCGCAGCTCTCGAGGCGGGCCGCCAGGGCGCGCCACTCGTCGAGGGGCAGCACGAGGCCGAAGTGGGGGACCGGCACCCCATCGCCGTCCACGGGGTTGTGCCCAGCGAGGGCGCGGGCTCCCTCGACCTGGTGGAGCACCACCTGGTGCCCGTGCAGGTCCAGGTCCACCCACAGGGCGGACTCGCGCCCGATGCCGCACCCGAGGATCTCCTCGTAGAAGGCTCGTGCGGGTGCCAGGTCCTCGACCGGGATCGCGAGGTGGAACGGCGGCAGGCTCATGGGGCTCAGGAGTCGAGGGGCAGCCGCAGCCAGTCCTCGCCGTGCACCAGCTCGCCGCCCCCGTGGGCTGCCGACAGCATGACGAACAGGGTCACCAGCAGCAGCAGGCGCCAGGCCCGGGCGAGGCGCGGACGCCGACCGTCAAGGGTGCCCTCCACGGCCGCGGCCTGCCTGACCGCCAGCAGGGTCAGGAGCGTGAGGGCCGCGGTCGTGACCCCCAGCCAGCGGTGCAGTTCGAAGTCGCCGGAGGTGGACTGACCCAGGAGCCAGCCCGTCGCCGCCGTCACGACGCTGGCCGGAGCGGCGAGCGCGAGGTGCAGGCGCGTCATGGGTCCGGGACTCCCGCGCCGCAGAGCGCCCGCGCTGGCCAGCACGAGCAGGACCACGGGGAAGTGCAGGATCAGGATGTGCCAGCGCCCGGCGAAGGCCAGCCAGTCCCGCGCGCCCCGATGGCGGCGGGGCGCCGGGCTTGCCGCGCCGGCGTCGAGAGCGGGCTCTGGACGGACGATGGCCGCCTGCGCGTCACCGGCCTCCCCAGGCTCTCGGGTTTCGCCGTCCTCGCCGGGGTCCGAGGTCTCGGGCAGGGGTACGGATGAATCCTCTCGGGCACCCTCCTCGGGCGGCGCCTGCGGAAGGGGCGCGCCCGCTGCGATCCAGCGCTCGAGGAGCGCGAGCTCCTCGGGCGTGAGGGCCTCCTCGGGCTCGCCCTCGGGCGGCATGTCGCCGTCGTCGCAGACGAGGAAGAGGTCCGAGTCGAGGGGCTCGCCAGGGATGATCAGAAGTCCCTCGGCCACGGTCGCGGCGAGGTCGTGGGCCTGGTCCCAGTCGCGTAGGGCCTTGCGATCCTCCGCGCCCGCGCCGTGGCAGCGCGCGCAGCGCACGGCCAGCAGCTGGGCCACCTCCCGGGCCTCATCAGCCGGGGTCGGCAGGGGGGCGGCGGGGGAAATTGCGAGCGCCCCTTGAGCGGCCTGGGCCCCTGGAGTCCGCGCCTCACCGGACTGGGGTTCTCCGGACTGGGGTTCTCCGGACGGGGCCACTCCCCGATGGAGCCCGGCGGACGCAGGGGAGCAGGACACGCTGCGCGCCGCCGCGGCCGCACCGCAGGTTGCAACGGCGGCCAGGGCCACCGCTGCCAGGACTCGCGCGGGGCCGGTCACTTGTACTGGTTGTGCCCCGCCTTCTTGCGCTGCAGGATCGTCGCGTAGGCAGTCTTGAGCCCCTCCGCGTTCCCGGCGATGCAGGCCGCCTCGGCCTCGAGGATGGCGTCGGCCAGGGAGAGGCACGAGCGGCGGAAGCCCACTTGGAAGAGGGCCAGCTCGGTGCCCTCCATGCCCTCCGGAGCCGGAGCGGCTTGGCCTGCGGAGATCAGGGCCGCCTCCTCCATGAGGCCGAGGAGGCGCAGGGCCTCGTCCCGCTGCGCGGGGTCCTCCACGACCTTGCCCAGCGCGCGCGTGGAGCCCTGGAGGACGCCCATGGCGCGGGTGAGCGGGGTCTCGTCATCGTCCTGGCCAGAGACCAGGGGCATGGCGAGGGCAAGCAGCAGGAGGGGCAGGAGGGTCTTCAGCATGGCATGGGGGCGAGGACACGCGCTCGCCGGTGCCCTCGATCATAGGCTCCGTCGCTCGGGCTCCCCAGGGCCAGGTGGCGCCGCTCCGTTTCCATCGGCGGCTTCCCGCTGCGCTCCCCGCTTCAGGCAGTGGACTCGCCTGGCCCTGGAGGAGTCGAGCGCGCGCGCCCGGAGCGGGGGCCCTCCGCGCCGGCGTGATTCTCGGTGAGAGCAGCCCAGCCTGAGAGCAGCCGGGCCCCAGGAAGGCCCAGCCCGAGCAGGGCTCACCGCGGAGGGCCCGCTGCCAGGGCGCTGCGCCAGGCGGCCAGGGTCGCCTGCGCGCAGCGGTCCCAGGTGAATGTGGCTGCATGGGCGCGGCGCGCGGTGCGGGCCTCCTGCTCGCGTGAGGTGGAGAGGGCCGCTTCCAGGCGGGTCGCGATCTCGGCCGGATCCGGGTCGGTCCACAGGGCGTGGGAGCCCAGGGCCTCCTCGAAGGCCGGCAGCCGCTCGGCCACCACGGCTGCTCCGGCCGCCAAGGCCTCGAGGGGGGTGACGGGGGAGCTCTCCGCCTCCGCGAGGTGCAGCAGGACATCGGCGGTGGCCAGGGCCCCGGGCAGATCGTCCTCGACCTCGCCCGCGTGCCACTCGACCGCGTTGCGGATGGGACTCCGGGCGAGCCGTTCACGGAACGAGTGCGCGCAGTCCCCCTCTCGCCCGAACAGGCGTAGCCGCGCCTCCGGGAGCGATCGCGAGAGTCGCTCGAGGGCGGCGAGTGCAACCTCGGGTCGACGCGCCTCACGGACCGCGCCCAGGACGAGGACGGTCGGCGGACCCTCCAGGGGCGCAGGCGCGGTCTGCCGCTCACGCTCGAAGTGCTCGCAGCCCACCGGGGTCCAGTGCACGCGCGCCTCCTCCAGTCCGAGCCGGTCGGCGAGGACAGGGCGGAGGCGCTCAGCGAAGACCACGACCCCGTGCGCGCTCTGCGCCGCGCGGCGCAGTGCGTCCTCGGCTGGCGAGCCGGGCGCCGGCAGGTCGGCGATGGGAAGGGTCATGGGCACGGGTCCCAGCGCAGGCAGCAGGGGGCGCGTGCGGTGGAACAGGTCCACCGCCGGTAGGGCCGCCTCCACGCCGCGTCCCAGGAGGCGCTGGCGCAGCTGCAGCCAGCGCTCGCGCGTGACCCGGCTGACTCGCGTGCAGCGGTCGAGGCCGCGGAGGCGGTGGACCTGGCTGCGCTCCCCGGGTCCGACCTCGGACAGCACGAGCTCCGGGCAGTCCTTCCGCGCGGCGAGGGCGCGGGCGAGCTCGCGCGCGTAGCGGCCCACGCCCGGCGCGTGGGTCACGGCCGGCAGGTGGTCGAGGGCGATGCGCATCACGCGGGAGGAAGGCCCTTCTCGAGGACCCCCTGCAGGACCGCGACCAGCTGCTCGAGCTCCTCGGCCAGGGTGTGGAGGCCCGGCGACACGCGGACCCCCTGGACCTCCTCAGTGGCAATGGGGGAGGTGCGGATGCGGTGCCGGCCCCAGAGGTGGCGGTGGAGGTCCTGCGGGCTGGCTCCCTCGATGTGGATCGTGGCGATTCCCACCGTGCGGTCCCGCGGTGCCATCAGGCGCACGCGAGGGTCCTCGAGCAGCGGGTCGAGCCAGCGGTCACGCAGGGTCCTGAGGCGCGCGGCCTTGCTCTCGAGGCCGATGTGCTCGAGCAGGTCCAGGGCGGGCAGCACGGCGAGGAACGGCGCCACCGGATGGGTGCCGAGCTGCTCGTAGCGTGCGGCCTCGCCGTCGAGGGCCTCGTCCGCCGCGAGCAGCGGCCAGATGCGCTCACGCGCCTCTCCGCGGACCATCAGCATCCCGGTTCCCGTGGGCGCGTGGACCCACTTGTGCAGGCTCGTGGCGTACAGGTCCACCCCAAGCGCCTCGAGGTCGAAGGGAAAGTGCCCCAGGCCGTGGGCTCCATCCACGATGCAAAGGGCGCCGTGGTCCCGCGCAAGGGCGGCCAGGCGCGCAACAGGCAGGAGGCGGCCGGTGAGGTTGACGACCTGGCTCACGAACACCACGCGGGTGCGCGGCCCCAGGGCTGCGCGGTAGGCCTCGACGACGGCGTCGTCCCCTTCCTCCGGGCCCGGCAGGCGCACGACGCGTCGGCGGATGCCCTCCCGGCGCTCGCGCTGGCGCCAGGCGGCGCGCATGCGGGGGTAGTCCTGGTCCGCATGGACGACCTCGTCCCCAGCCTCGAGGTCGATCCCCAGCTGCAGCAGCTCGAGACCCTCGGAGGCGTTGCGCACCAGCGCCACATCCTCGGGCTGGCAGCCCGCGAGCCGCGCCAGCCGAGTGCGCACCTCGGCCTTCCCGCGCTCCTGGTCGCTCCACAGGATCTGGGCCGGGGCGCCGTCCGCAGCGCGGATGCCCTCTATGTGCGCCTCCTGCACAGCGCGCGGCGGGATGCTCACGCCGCCGTTGTTGAGGTAGGTGATGGACCGATCGGCGGCGAAGGCGTGGGCGAGAGCGGTCCAGGCCTCCTCGTCCGCCGGACCGCGCGGCCGCCGCGGGAGGTCGCCCCTCGGACCGAAGCACGCGCCGGACCCCAGGGCGGCGGCGAGGGGCGCGCTGCGCAGCAGGTCTCGTCGACGCGGCATGCCGCCACTATGGTCACCCGGGCAGCACGACGCCAGAACGGGGAGCAGGACCCCGGCCGTCCCGGCGCCGGCCGCCCTCGTGCGCAGCCGACTGCTGCAATCCCGCCAGCTAGCCCTTGAGCGGACGGTTCTGGAAGTTGCGCTTGTTGCGGTTCCGGAAGGGCCGGGCGACGATCCCCGTCTGCGGGCCGACGCCCTGCAGCGCGCGCGCGGTCTCCTCCGGGCGGCGGAAGCGCCGGTCCTCCTTGCGGATGTGGACCACCCGGAGCTCCTCGCTCTTCAGCTCCTCCTGGAGGCGCTTGCGCTCCACGGGGCCGGGGGGCGCCTTGAGCAGGCCACCGTCGGCGCGCATGGCCAGCAGGAACTCCCCCCAAAGCTCCTTCGCGAACGGCAGCCAGACGGGCGCCGTCGCCAGGATCACGATGTACTTGAGGAACTCCATATCCGGACCTCCGGTCTCATCGGCAGGAGGGGGGCCGGTGCTGCCCCTCCATCGAGGTGGCTCAGGGGGTGCCCCATTCCGGGACGCCCGCAGAAGGGGTGCCTGGCGCCTGGACCGGGCCCGGCTCAGTTGTTGACGGCCTTGAGCTCCTCACGGGTCGGGTTGTCCTTGCGCTCGCCGCAGCGGTGGCACTGCAGGTAGAGCCGGATCTCGCCGGAGGCCGTGGGGTGGAGCTGGACCAGGTCCTTGCCGGTGTTCCAGGAGACCTTCGGGTCCTCGGTGCGGTGGGTCCAGGTGTGCCCGAGGATGCGGCAGAAGAAGTTCATGGCGGCGCGGGGTCGTCCGAAGCGGAGCGCTGGGGGCCTGGTGACTCGGCCCGGGCTCCGCATTCTGGGCGACGCGAGGGGGCGTCGCAACCCTGCCGGTGGGCCTGCCTTGGGTCGCCCCCGATGGCCGTGGGCGCTACCCTCGCTCCCCGCGCCAGGCCCCCGGCCTGGCCTCCATCGCCATGACGACTCCCTCCCGCATCGCCGTCGGCCTGATCGGCCAGAAGTTCATGGGCCGCGCCCACTCCAACGCCTGGAACCAGGTGGGGCACTTCTTCGAGGTCGCGCGGACCCCGCGCCTGGCGTGCATCAGTGCGCGCACGGAGAGCGAGCTGGCCCCCTTCGCGGAGCGCTGGGGCTGGGAGCGGCACACGACGGACTGGCGTTCGATGGCGACCGATGACGAGCTCGAGCTCATCGACATCGGAACCCCGAACGATGTCCACGCCGAGCAGGCCATCGCGATGCTTGAGGCGGGCAAGCATGTCGCCTGCGAGAAGCCCCTGGCGGGCACCCTCGACGACGCGCGGGCCATGCGGGACGTGGCGCGCAAGAACCGCCGCAAGGCCCGCACCTTCGTGTGGTTCAACTACCGGCGCTGCCCGGCCGTCGCGCTCGCGCACCAGCTCGTGGCCGAGGGGCGGCTGGGCGAGATCCACCACGTGCGCGCCACCTATCTGCAGGAGTGGGGTGGGCCGGACACGCCGCTCTTGTGGCGCTTCCAGAAGAAGAACGCCGGCTCTGGCGCCCACGGAGACCTGAACGCCCACATCATCGACATGGCGCGCTTCGTCCTCGGGGACGAGGTCAAGGAGGTGAACGGCGCCATCGCCCGCACCTTCGTCAAGGAGCGCAAGCTGCTGAGCGGCAAGGGCACGGGCCGCTCGACGGTGGACGACGCGGTGCTCTTCCTAGCGACCTTCAAGAAGGGCGCGGTGGCGAGCTTCGAGGCCTCGCGGGTCGCCCACGGCCACCAGAACCGCAACACCCTCGAGGTGAACGGAACCCTGGGCTCCCTGCGCTTCGACTTCGAGGACATGAACCTGCTGTGGTTCCTCGATGCGACCGACGACCCGCGCACGCGCGGCTGGCGCCGCATCATGTGCACCGGAGGCGAGGTCCACCCGTATGCGGGCAACTGGTGGCCGGACGCGCACGTGCTGGGCTACGAGCATGGGTTCGTCAACATGGCCGCGGACATCTGCCGCGTGCTCGGCGGGGAGGACCCGGTGGTCCCCATCCCCGACTTCGAGGACGCCTACCAGACCCAGCGCGTGCTGGAGGCTGCCATGGTCAGCGCCAAGGAGCGCTGCGCGGTGCCGCTCAGCCAGGTCAAGTAGACCCAGGCTCGGGCCGAGCCTCACCGGCTCCGGCTGTGGCCGGATCCGGGTTCCCGGAGTAGGCTGAAAGGACGGTGCTCCAGCTCCGTAGCCCGTCCCATGCGCACCCTCCTCCCGCTCGGCCTCCTCGCGGCCGCCCCCGTCCTTGGCCAGGGCTTCGACCTCGTCGTGGTCCCCGGTCAGTCCTCCTCGAGCCTCTCCCTCAGCGTCGGGGTGGACCTGACCGGCACCCTGCGCGGGGACTACGACCCCGCCGCCAACCCGGGGGGCACCCAGACCCTCCCCGGGCTCTTCGGGGGGAACCCCACGGACAACGTGCCGATCCCCACGGACCTGGGGGTCGCCGGCAGCACGACCCTGGTGGGGGAGCCGGCCGGCCAGCTCGAGCTGGGCCTCGATGGGGCGTCCCTCTCCGTGGACGGCCTCGAGGTCGATCTCCTGGGGCGCCTGCCCGGGGCGCTCGACCTGACCCTCAGCCTCGCGTTCGACACCTTCCGAACCTTCAACCCCGACTCCCTGTACCTGGGCGGGTTCCCCATCGACCTGCCCGTGGGAGAGGTCCCGATCCTGGCGGCCAGCCTCGTGCAGGTGGCACAGGGCGTGGGCAGCGCGACGCAGACGCCTGCCGGCCCGCTGCTCGTGGACGCGGTCCTTCCGATGGAGCTGACCCTGGAGATCGAGCTGCAGGGCGCGCCCCTTCCCCTGGGACCGCTCCCGCTCGCGCTGCCCCTCACGGGGACCCTGGACCTGGCGGGCGAGGCCGTCATCCTGGACGCCGCCCTGTCGCTCGCCTTCAACGAGGTCGTGGACGATCCCTTCCCCGGCACTGCGTTCGACGATGTCCCCCTGCCGCTGCCCACGGTCCTGCCTCCGGGCGGCACCGCCAACCTGCTCGCGAACCTGATCATCGAGCAGCTCTTCGGGAGCGGCAGCGTGGACCTGGCGTCCACGCCGAGGGCGGTCCCTCCTGCGGAGTCGAGGCGTACTGCTCGGCGGCTCCGAACTCGACCGGCGTACCCGCCGTGCTCGAGATCACGGGCGCGCCGGTGGTGGGCCAGCTCGGGTTCGTGGTCACGGACATCCCGCAGTCCCAGTACGGCATGTTCCTCGCCTCGTTCACTCCCGATGAGGTGCCCGGGTTCGGAGGCGAGGCGGGGACCCTCTGCCTCGGCGGCAGCGTGGTGGCCTTCAACCAGAGCGTCCAGTGGTCCCGCGGCGTCGGCAGCGTGTCCTACACCCCCGACTGGAACGCACTCCCCGGCGGCCTGGTGGTGCAGCCGGGCGACACCCTGCACTTCCAGTACTGGTACCGGGACTGGCCCGCCGGAGGCGGCACGAACTTCTCGCTGCCCACTGCGGTCACCTTCTGCCCCTGAGCGTCCCGCGAGCACGGGATTCCTCGCGCGGCCCCGCGCACTGCTTTTTGCGGTGCGCGGGGCCGGCGCTTTAGACTCCTCCCGCCCCCGCTCCTCGGCCTCCGAGGAGCCGCTCCTGCTTCCCCTGACGCGACCCCATGGCACGACCGATCTGCCTCTTCACCGGCCAGTGGGCCGACCTGCCCCTCGAGACCATGGCTGCCAAGGCCAAGGAGTTCGGCTATGACGGCCTGGAGCTGGCCTGCTGGGGGGACCACTTCGAGGTCCAGAGGGCCCTGGAGGAGGACGACTACTGCGCGCGCAAGTGGGAGCTCCTGCAGGACGCGGGAGTGCTCTCCTTCGCCCTGTCCTCGCACCTCGTCGGCCAGGCCGTCTGCGACCGCATCGACGAGCGCCACGAGCAGATCCTGAGCCCCGAGATCTGGGGCGACGGCGACCCCGAGGGCGTCCGCCAGCGGGCCGCCCAGGAGATGAAGGACACCGCGCGCGCTGCGCGGCGCTTCTTCGACTGCGCGCCGGACGCCGTGAAGGAGCACAACGCCCGGACCGGGCGCACGGTCGTAAACGGCTTCACGGGCTCGTCGATCTGGTACGCCAACTACGGCTTCCCGCCGTTCACGCCGGGCATGATCGACAAGGGCTTCGAGGACTTTGCGGCCCGCTGGAACCCGATCTTCGACACCTTCGCGGAGCATGACGTCTCCTTCGCGCTCGAGGTGCACCCGACCGAGATCGCCTTCGACATCCTGTCCACCCGCCGCGCTCTGGCGGCGGTAGATCACCACCCTCGCTTCGGCTTCAACTTCGATCCGAGCCACCTGGGCTACCAGGGCGTGGACTACATCGGGTTCCTGCGCGAGTTCGGCGACCGCATCTTCAATGTGCACATGAAGGATGTGTGGTGGAGCGATCACCCCACGCCCGGCGGCGTGTTTGGAGGCCATGCCCCCTTCGGCGCTGACGGCCGCTTCTGGGAGTTCTGCTCGGTGGGTCGCGGCAAGGTGGACTTCGAGGGCATCATCCGCCAGCTGAACCACGCCGCGTACCAGGGGCCGCTCACCGTCGAGTGGGAGGACATCGGCATGGACCGGGAGCACGGCGCCTCGGAGTCGGCGGCGTTCTGTCGCCGGATCGACTTCCGTCCCAGCGGCCGCGCCTTCGACGCGGCCTTCAGCGAGTGATCTCCAGCGCCCCCAGCCCGGCCCCAGCATGACCAGCAC
>JBDQFW010000024.1:0-24554 GCA_040265735.1 Planctomycetota bacterium
TCGGGGAGGAGGCCGGCGCGGACCCGCTCCAGAAGGGCGAGGCCCTCACGGCCGTGCTCGCCGGGTGCCACCATCGAGCGCAGCACGATGGGGCGGTTGGCCGCGAAGCGCGTGCGCAGACGGGCAAGCTCCGGATCCTGGCCCTGGTCGCTCGGTGCGGGCTCCTCCTCGAGCTCGTACCAGATTCCGTGCTCCACCCCTCGGCGGCGCAGCTCCACGCGGGCCCGGGCGCGACGCTCGAGGAGGGCGAGGACCTCCGGCGGGTCGTCCTCGGAGCTCTGAACCACCGGGCGCGTCCGGGGACCTCGGGCCTCACGCCCCTCGGAGAGCAGCTCCTCGAGCCACTGCTCGGGAGTGAGGGGTGCGGAGGGCTCGTCCGCTTCGCCCCACGCGGCGCGCTTCTCGGGCTCGCCCTCTGCGGGCTCGCTGTCCACCGGCTTGTTCTCCTCTGGGGGCTGCTCAGTCACGGGGTGATTAGGTGCCCCTGCGTGGGCGGGATCAACCCCGGGCGGAGGATCCGCGCCCGCGACGCGGGCGCGCGCTTTGGCATGATCCGCCCATGGACCGCGCACCGCTCAGGACCCTCCGCGTCGGCGGGCTCGTCCAGGGGCTGGAGGAGAGCGACGCGGAGATCCTCGAGCGGGCCCGGCGCCGGGTCGGCGCGGC
The DNA here is from genome assembly GCA_040265735.1 of Planctomycetota bacterium. Classification (GTDB taxonomy): domain Bacteria; phylum Planctomycetota; class UBA1135; order UBA1135. Next base: position 667 of record JBDQFW010000024.1, read on the forward strand.
CCTCGAGGACATGCGCGGCGCCCGCATTGCGCGCCGCTCGGTGGATGCGCGCAAGCGGCCCGTGCAGCTCCCCGTGCAGGTGGACCTCGTGGTGCCCGAGGGCTTCCGCTCGAAGGCCCTCCAGCGGGAGGAGCGCAGCGGCCGGGTGCGTTCCGCGCCCCTCCCGGGCAGCCTGCAGCCCACCTCCGCAGGTGGGCGCTTCGCCGGCGCGCGGGTGGTGGTGGTGGGCACGGGGCCGGCCGGGATGTTCGCCGCCCTGCCCCTCGCCCTGGGCGGGGCGCAGGTGACGGTCCTCGACCGCGGTGCAGACCTTGGGGAGCGTCACAGACGACTGGTCCCCTTCCATCGGGGCGGAGCCCTGGACCCGGAGACCAACCTGCTCTTCGGCGAGGGCGGCGCGGGGACCTACTCCGACGGCAAGCTCTACACGCGCGTGGACCATCCGCTCGAGGTGCCGATCCTCGAGGAGCTCGTCGCCGCGGGCGCCCCTCCCGAGATCCTCTTCGACGCGCGTGCCCATGTGGGGACGGACCGCCTGCACACGGTCCTGCCCGCCCTGCGGCAGCGGCTCGTGGAGCTTGGCGTCGCCTTCGAGTTCGGCTGCCGGCTGGAGGAGCTCGAGCTCAGTCCCAGCGAGCCTGGCCGCGTGACCGCGGTCCGGACCGGCCAGGGGCGCCTCGCCTGCGACGCGGTGGTCCTGGCCACGGGACACAGCGCCAGGGACACCTGGGAGACCCTCGCGCGCCAGGGAGTCCCCTTTGAGGCCAAGCCGTTCCAGTTCGGCGTGCGGATCGAGCACCCGCAGGAGCTCATCACGCGCGCGCGGTACGGGGAGCCCGCGCCGGAGGTCCTTGGGGCGGCCTCGTACGCGCTGACCGCGAAGGCCAGCGGCGCGGTGCGCGGGGCGCACTCGTTCTGCATGTGCCCGGGCGGCCGCGTCGTGGCGAGCGTGCACGAGGAGGGACACCTGTGCACCAACGGAATGAGCAACTCCACCCACTCGAGCCGGTGGGCGAATTCGGGGCTCGTGGTGACCCTCGGCCCCGCGGACTACGGGGGCGACGGCCCGTTCGCAGGGGTGGCGTTCCAGCGCCGCATGGAGCGCCTCGCCTTCGAGGCCGGGGGCGGGACCTACGCCGCCCCCGCGCAGCGCGCGGAGGACTTCCTCGCCGGGCGGCCGTCCCGGGGGGAGCTCCCGACCAGCCTCGTCTTCGGGGCTCGTGCCGCGCGCCTGGATGAGCTGCTGCCGGAGGCGGTGACCGCTGCCCTGTCCGCGGCTCTGGACCGCTGGGAGCGCGTCATTCCGGGCTACGCCGGCGCCGAGGGGATCCTGCTGGGTGTCGAGGCGCGCAGCTCCGGGCCCGTCCGCATCCCGCGGGACCGGGACACCCTTCTCGTGGACGGCTTCAGCAACCTGCAGGCCGTGGGCGAGGGGGCCGGCTGGGCAGGCGGGATCATGAGCGCGGCGATCGACGGCGCCCGCGCTGGCCTCGCGCTGCTGGCCCTCCCTTGAGGCCTGCCACTGCGCCGCGGCTGCCCGGCGAACGCGGCCCGGCGCTCAGAGGACGGGCCTCCGAGAAGGGCGAGGGGCTAGAATCCTGCCCATGTCCACCCACTCCGACATTCGCGAGAAGAAGGTCACGACCCAGCGCCTGCGGGAGATGAAGGCCATGGGCGAGAAGATCGCCTGCCTCACGGCCTACGACTGCACGATGGCGGGGCTGATCGACGCAGCGGGCGTGGACGTGATCCTGGTCGGGGACTCGGTAGCCACGGTGGTGCAGGGCCTGGACACCACCGTCACGGTGACCCTGGAGCACATGCTCTACCACGCGGGGCTCGTGCGGCGTGGCGTGGAGCGCGCGCTCGTGGTGGGGGACCTCCCGTTCATGAGCTACCAGGTCAATGCCGACGAGGCCCTGCGCAACGCCGGCCGCATGGTGAAGGAGGCTGGCGTGGAGGCGGTGAAGCTCGAGGGCGGCGAGGTCGTGTGCGAGGCCGTTCGGCGCATGGTCCGCGTGGGCATCCCCGTCATGGGGCACCTGGGCCTGACGCCCCAGTCGATCCACAGCTTCGGCACCTACAAGGTCCGCGCCCGCGAGGCGGAGGAGGCCGAGGCCCTCAAGCGCGACGCGCTGCTGCTCGAGGAGGCGGGCGCCTTCGCGATCGTCCTCGAGAAGGTGCCCTCCGAGCTCGCGCAGGAGGTCGCGGAGAGCCTGCAGGTCCCGGTCATCGGGATCGGGGCGGGTCCCCATGTGGACGGGCAGATCCTCGTCAGCCACGACATGCTGGGGCTCTACACGCGCTTCCACCCGCGCTTCGTACGCCGCTACGCGGCCATCGCGGACGACATGCGCGAGGCCTTTGGCCGCTACGCCAAGGACGTCCGGGCCGAGGCGTTCCCCACGGCGGACGAGAGCTACTGAGGCGAAGGGCGGCGGCCCTGGAGGCCGCCATCCGTCGCGGTCAGCCGCCCTTGTTCTCGAGGGCCTTCTTGAAGAGGGCGCCGAGGTTCGTGCCGAGGGGCTGCGAGCCCGGCTTGGCCAGGTTCTTCTCGATCACATCGCTCTCCACGGCCTCCTCCGAGCCCAGCACGGCGCCGCGGGCGTCGAGGCGGGTGAGGGACAGGCGGCGCGCGGCCGGGTCGACGGACTGGATGCGGACGGTGACCGTCTCGCCCACGGAGAGCACGTCAGAAGCCCGACGCACCCGCTCACGGCCGAGCTGCGACACGTGGAGCAGGCCCTCGAGGCCAGGCTCCAGCTCGACGAACGCTCCGAAGTCCGCGAGGCGCGTGACCGTGCCACTGACCTCGCGATCCCCGGGGAAGCGCTCCTCCAGGTCGGCCCACGGGTCCGGCAGCAGCTGCTTGATGCCAAGAGCGATGCGCTTGCCGCCCTCCTTGATCTCGAGCAGCATCACATCGACCTGCTGGCCGACCTCGACCTCCTGGGTCGCGTCCTCCACGCGGCGGTGTGCGAGCTGGGACACGTGCACGAGGCCCTCGAGGCCTCCGCCAAGGTCCACGAACGCCCCGAAGGGTTCGACCCGAGTGACCTTGCCGTGCATCTTGGAGCCGGGCTGCAGGCGGCCCACGGCCTCGGAGCGGGCGGCGGCGCGCTCCTCCTCGAGGACCTTGCGGCGCGAGAGCACCACGCGGTCGCGCTTGCGGTCGATCTCCAGCACCTCGCACACGATGGTCTGGCCGATGAACGCAGAGAGGTCGGCCTCGTGACCGATGGCGACCTGGCTGGCGGGCATGAACGCCCCGTGGGAGCCGATCTTCAGCTCCAGGCCGCCCTGATTCTGGCCCGTCACGCGCGCCTTCACATGGGAGCCCTCGGCGAGCTCTGCCCAGGCGGCCAGCTCCTTCGCAGCCGTGAGGGACAGCACCCAGAGCTCGTCCTCGCGGCCGCGCACCACGAACTGGTGCGAGCTGCCGACCTCGGGGGCCTCCTCGAACTCGCGCAGGGAGGCGACGCCCTGCATCCGGGGACCAAGCTCCACGATCACATCGTCGCCATGGAGGCCCGCGACCACGCCGGTCCAGAGGCGCTCGCCGCCGGCCTTGGCCTGCTGCTGCTCCTCTTCCTCCGAGCCGATGCTCTGCAGGTCGATGTCACCGAGGGCGTCGGCGATCTCACGGTCCAGGTCGTCAGGGGGGGGCGTCATGGGGATTCAGGGGCGCATCCTTGGCCCGGCAGTCTACCCGGGGACGGGGATCAGGGGGTCCGCGTCACATCCCGGGTGCTGGCCTGGCAGGTGGGCCAGAGGACCACCTCGCCGATGTTCACATGCGGAGGGCGGGTGACGGCGTAGAGGATCGCGTCGGCCACGTCCTCGGGGCGCAGGGGCTCCATCCCGGCGTACACCGCGGCGGCCGCATCGGCGTTCCCCAGGCGGACCTCGGAGAATTCCGTGTGCACCATCCCCGGGTCCACGGTGGTGAAGCGCACCCCGCGGCCTCCCGCATCCAGGCGCAGGGCCTCGTAGAGGGCCCGGACCCCGTGCTTGGTGGCGTTGTAGACATTGCCTCCGGGGTAGACCTGGCGGCCGGCCACGCTGCCAAGCAGAACGAGGTCGCCGCCGCCGCGCTCGAGCATGCCGGGCAGGGCCGCGCGGATGACGTGCAGGACGCCCTTCACATTGGTGTCCACCATCTCGGACCAGTCGGACGGATCCCCCTCCTGGAGGCTCGCCACTCCCCGGGCAAGGCCCGCGTTGGCGACCGCTAGGTGCACCTCCCTCCCGGCGAAGGCGGCCTGCACGGCGGCCGCGTCCCGGACATCCAAGGTGAGGGCCTCCGCGCTGCCGGGGCCCGCCGCGGAGAGCTCCGCGGCGAGGGCCTCCAGGCGCTCGGCGCGGCGCGCGGCCAGCAGGACATGGGCGCCTGCTCCGGCGAGGGCGCGGGCGGTGGCGGCGCCGATCCCCGCGGAGGCGCCGGTGATCAGGGCGGTTCGTCCTTGGAGGGCAGTCATGGGCGCAAGGGTCGCCGCCGGGGGAGGGGCGCGCAAGCGCGGTGCCCTGGGAAAGCCCGCTAGACTCGCCGCCATGGTCGAAATCACGCTCGCCTACCAGGGCGACCTCCGCACGCGCTGCGAGCACGGACCCTCCGGGACCGTTCTGCACACCGACGCCCCCGTGGACAACCAGGGACGGGGCGAGTCCTTCTCACCGACGGACCTAGTGGCGACGGCGCTGGGCTCGTGCATGCTCACAATCATGGGCATCGTGGGGGAGCGCCACGGCATCGACCTCTCCCGGGCGACGGTCAAGGTGGTCAAGCACATGGTGGCCGACCCCAAGCGCAGGATCGGCCGCCTGGAGGTCGAGGTCCGGGTGCCCGGCCTTGAGGACTCCGCGCATCGCGAGCGGCTCGAGCGGGCGGCCCTGACCTGCCCCGTGCACGCGACTCTCGGGGACCGGGTGGAGATGCCGGTCTCCTTCGTCTGGGAGGCCTGAGGGACACGCGCGCGGCGGGACCACGGGCGGGCTGGGCCCTCTGTTCCGTCTCCGGCCCTTGGAGGTCAGGCCCCATGAGGCGCAGGGTCCAGGCTGCGAGGGCGGCGAGGTCCGCGGCGTCCGTCACGGCGGGCTGGGGCATGCGGCGGTGCTCGAGCTCCGGGTGCCGCGCGGCGTAGCCCGCGGGGTCCGCGAGGTACTCCGCCAGGCTCTCCGCGCTCCAGCGCGCCGCGAGTCCCTGGAGGGAGGGGCCCAGCATGGTCCCGCCGCCGGTGCCGCCGTGGCATGCGGAGCAGGCCGCGGGGCCCGCGAAGAGCGCGCGCCCGCGCTCCTCGAGCTCTGTCGCAGCCGAGGGGGCCTCGGAGCTGACATCCGAGGACGCCTCGCCGCCGCAGCCTTGCAGGGCGAGGACGGTGCAGGCCAGCAGGCGCATCGCGATCGTTGTGGAAGCGGCTCTCACGGCTCCTGCAGTGGACTGCCCCCGAGCTGCTCGAGCAAGGCCCGGGAGCGCGCGTCGCGGGGATCGAGGGTCAGGGCGCGCTCGATCGCGGCTCGTGCGCCTTGGGACTGGCCCAGGGCTTGACGGGCCCGGGCGAGGCCCCGCCAGGCTGCCACGGCTCCGGGAGCCAGCTCGGTCGCGCGACCGTAGGCCTGGGCGGCCTGCTTCCACCGCTCGAGCCTCAGCAGGACGGCACCGTGGTTCTGGTGCGCCACGGGATTGCGAGGACCGCGGGCGCAGGCTTCGGCCAGCACGGCCTCGGCCCGCTCGTGCTCGCCACGCTGGACGAGCAGGACGCCCAGGTTCACGCGCGGCCGAGAGTAGTCAGGATCAAGCTCCAAGGCGCGCAGGAAGCGCTCCTCCGCCGTGGCCTCGTCCCCGAGCTCAAGGGCGGCGTTGCCGAGCGCGTTCCAGACCCGTGCGTCCTCGGGCTCCGCCGACCTGCGAGCCTGCCAGTAGGCCTCCCGGCTGGCGTAGGGAGCGGATGCGTGCCAGCTCAGGGGGACGAAGGTGGCGAGCAGGGCCAGGACCGGCGCGGGGCCCAGCCGTGTGAGGGCAATGCTCATGGCGGGGGCAGCGAAGAGCAGCGGCAGGTACAAGAAGCGTGTGGCGAACACCTCGCCCGCGGGAACGAACTGCAGGGTCGGGAGGGTGGCCAGGCACGCGCACCCCAGGCTGGCCGCCGGGAGGGACTGGGCCCGAGGTCCGGCCAGGGCGCGCCAGCTGAGCGTGAGTCCCAGCACTGGCAGGGCATGGGCCACGAAGACGCCCGCGAGTGGCCATGCTTCGGCCCAGGTCTCGACAACAAGCGGCGCCCGGCCCGGGACGAGCCCGACGGGCAGCAGCAGGGCGCGGAGTCCGCCGAGCCAGGCCCAGCCGCCCAGGGCCTCGCGCTCCCAGAGGTCGAGATTCGCCAGGGGCGAACCCGGCGCGGAGGGCAAGGCCTCGCCGTAGGTGGCGAGCCGCAGGGTCGCCCAGGCCACGCCTCCCAGGAGCGCCCCCAGGAACCCTGCGCGCTCGTGCCCATGCCTGGCCGCCAGGAGGACGGCCACCGGAGCGAAGGTCAGCCCGTCCTCCTTGCCCAGGGCGGCGAGCAGGACCGCGAGCGCGGCGGCGAGCGCCACGGTGGTCGCACTCCGGGCCCGCAGCACGAGGTGCAGGCCCACGAGGCCTCCGACGGCGGAGACCGGGGAGCTGCGCCCGCTGATCCATGCCACTCCGTCCGCCAGGGCCGGGTGCGCGGCGAAGAGCGCCGCGCCGAGGGCGGCCGCGGCGGTTCCGAGGCTCAGTCGCAGCAGGAGGCCGGCCAACAGCGCCGCGGCGCAGGCGTGGAGCAGGATCGAGGCGGCGTGCTGGGCCGGCGCGCTCTCCCCAAAGAATCCGTGCACGAGGCGCAGGCTGAGCGTCGCCGCGGGCCGCCAGTGCCCGGCCGCTCCAAGGTGCTCCCAGTAGTCGCGGGTGAAGGCCGTCCACCAGGGAGCGCTGCCCTCGATGACGGGGTTGCCCCGGATGGCCTCCAGGTCGTCGTACGAGAAGCCTCCGGTCAGCGCCGGGGCAAAGGCCAGCAGGGCCAGGAGCGCTGCTCCTGCGGAGACCCAGCGCGCCTCCATGACTTAGGCGTCCGTCGGCCGGCGCGCGATGAGCCCCACCTCGTCGCCGAGGTTGATGGGCAGGTGCGTGCGAGCCGCGAACGCCTCGGGCAGCAGCGCGCCGGTCACTGCGCCCACCAGGCGTGAGTAGCCCTGGAGCCTGTCACGCACGATGCGCAGGCTCCGGCGCCGCCCCATGGCTCCCAGCCAGACCACCTCCAGGCCCGCCTTGGCGGCGAGGCTCCGCACGCCCGCGCGGTCGAAGTAGTTCAGGTGCTCGCGCGGCTTGAGGTGCAGCCACGAGGACCCCGTGAGGCGCGCGAGGAGCGAGCCCGCGTCGGGGGTCGTCAGGAACGCGAGCCCGCCCGGACGCAGGACCGAGCGCACCTCGCGCAGGATCCCGACGGGGTCCGGCACGTGCTCGATGAAGTCGTTCATCGTGACCGCGTCGAAGCTCCGCCCGGCGAGGGCCGGGTGCGGGAAGAGCCCCGCGTGGGCCTCGAGCCCCTGGTCCGTTGCGTGCTGAATGCTGGTGCGGTTGAGGTCCACTCCCACCGGGCGCCAGCCGCGCTCTGCGGCCGCCGCCAGCATGGTCCCCGGGCCGCAGCCCAGGTCGAGCAGGTCCCCGGGGGCCCGGTGACGCTCCAGCCGCGCAAGGCGATCAAGGAAGGTCCGGCGGTCCTCGGGCGCGGTCTCGAGGTAGTAGGGCGTTGGCGAGGCGCGCTGGTCGTTGTACTCGGCGTCGAGGGCGCTCTCGTCGAGGCGCGGGTTCACGAAGCGCAGCCCACAGTCCTCGCAGCGGACCACCCGGAAGCCGTCGCGCTCCAGGTGCGGGCGGGTGCCGGCTCCGCCGCAAAGAGCGCAGCGCACTTCGACCAGGCTCGGTGCGCTCATGCGGGCAGGGCCCTCTGCGGAGCAAGAGCCTCGATGGCCTCGAGGACGCGGTCCACGGTGATGGACTGCAGGCAGACATTGTCGGTGCAGCCCGAGTTCCGATGGTTGAAGGCCGTCAGGCATGGGCTGCACGCGAGGGGCTCGTGCAGGTTGATCGCGCGCGGCCCGCGGGGGCCGTAGAGCACCGGGGTCTCCGGCCCGAAGAGGGTCACGACGCCGACCGGCGTGAGGGTGGCGAAGTGCGCGGGGCCCGAGTCGTTGGTCACCAGGACCTCGGCCATGTGGCACAGCTGCAGGACATCGTCCAGGTCCCGCGTGCAGCCGACGAAGTCGATGCAGCGGGGATCGTCCACCCCGGCGTAGATCTCGCGGATGGTCTCGTGGCCCGCAGGCACGCCCATGAGGACGACCACGGCGCGCGGGTCGTCGCGGAGGATGCGCTGCCCCAGCTCGATGAAGCGCGAGCGCGGCCAGTTGCGGATCGGCAGGAGAGCGCCGGCCTCGGGATTGAGCACGACGAGGCGCGCGTCCTCCGGAAGCGCGCAGCGGGCCGCGAGCTCGCGCTGGAGGTGGGCCTGCAGCTCGGGCTTGGGCGGCGTGCCCACCACCTGCCGGCTGCTGCGCGGCTCACGCTTGGGGCCGGGCTCGGGGCGGGGCGCCTCCTCAAGGGCATCCATGAGCGCCATGAAGTTGGCGGACATGTGCTGGTAGGGGTTGTAGGCCACCTGGTGCGTCAGGTGCGCCCCGCGGTAGAGCCCCTCTGCTCGGAAGTTGTCGAACCCGACCCTCTGCCGCGCGCCGCTGGCGACCGCCAGCAGGGAGGAGACCCGGGCGAACAGCTCGAGGTCGACGACCGTCTGGACACCGCGCTCACGGCACCAGCGCCGGAAGCGGAGCACGCCCTCCGCCATGTCCACCAGGGAGGTGTCGGGGAAGCAGAAGATGTCCTCCTCGTCGAAGAGGCCCAGCAGTCGCAGGGACGCGGCGTTCTTCCTGAAGATCACGAAGCAGGGCGGCTGGCCGCTGAGTCCGCGCGCGCGCTGGATCGCGGGGGCGGCCAGGATCGTGCTGCCCATCTCCGAGAGCTCGATGAACAGAATGCGACCTGGATCTCCCGGCTCGCGACGCGGCGAGAAGCGGTCCACGAGTCGCGCCCATGCGCCCGCGAGGAGGCACAGGGGACGCCCAACGAGGGCGTCGATGCGGCGCATGGTGGAGAGGTTCATCGACGCAGGGGAGCATACTGAGATCGGTCGAGCGGACCCACGGACCGCAGTGGAACTCCCGCTTCAGGCGCTCGGAGGCCAGCAGGGCCTCTCGAATCGGCCTGCTCCCGGTCGATAGGATCCCACTGTGATGGGGCAGGAGGGTGCGTTGGAGCAGAGCGGCGTGAGGGGCTCGGGCGGGGACTCCCCGGGCCTGGGGCGCTCGCGGGTGCTCAGCGCGCTGGCCGCCATCGTGGCTCTGCATGTGGGCCTGCGTTGGATCTGGCTCGATCGAGCCTTCGACCATGTGGTCTTCCCCATGTACGAGCTGTACGTGTCGGGGACCGTGGGACGCATCCTCGAGCTGGGCCTCGAGCAGCCCCTGGGGATCCACTACGACAACTCGGCGGGCTACTTCATCAACGGCGCCCTAGCGGCCCCGCTGTTCGCCGCGTTCGGCGCGTCATACCTGACCTTCAAGCTGGTTCCCCTGCTCTACGGGGTCGGCGTGATCCTGCTCCTGTACGGCTGGGTGCGCGGGCTCCTCGGGGAGCGCGCGGCCCTGGGCGCGGCGCTGCTGTTCGCCCTGGGGCCGACCGAGCTGCTGCAGAAGTACTCGGTGATCGGCACGGGCAACCACTTCGAGAACCTCTTCTACCTGACGGCCTCCCTCTGGGCCTTCGACGCCGCCATGCGCCGGACGGGGCAGCCCACCGCGACCCGGGCTTGGCTCCTCGCGGGCTTCGCTGCCGGATTCAACGTTTTCGTCTTCCTGGGCGCCGTGATCCCCGTGGGCTGCATGGCCGGCGTGCACCTCCTCGCGCGCGGGCTGGGCCCCTGGCTGCGTGACCTGCGGACCGCCCTCCCGGGGTTCCTGCTCGGAGTCTCGCCGCTGGTCCTCATCAATCTCGCCGTGGCGTCCAGGGGCTCGGACTTCCTGCTGACCAAGTTCAGCTCTGCGCCCTCGCGCGGGGAGGTCAGCGGGTTCCTCGAGCGTCTCGGCACCTTCCTCGGGCCAGACCTCGTGCGCGCTCCGTTCCACGGCGGAACTCCTGCCCACTGGGGCGAGCTGCTGCGGGCCCTTTGGCTCCTCGTGCTCGTGGCCCTCGGTCTGCCTCTGGCCTTCCACCTGCTGCGCCTGCTGTTCAGCCGCGGGATCCTGGGTCGCACGGTGGAGGATGGACGGGGTGCCTACGCGCGGCTGCGCCTCTTTCCGCTGCTGGCATGGACGCCGCTTGCGGCGGTGGCCTTCGCCCTCTCGGATCTTCAGAACGGTCTCCACCGCTATCCGGTTGAGGTGGGCGGCTACCGCTACTTCCTTCCTCACTTCCACCTCCTCACGGTGCTGCTGATCGCGCTGGCGTGTGCCGTGCGGTGGGATCGCCTGCGCGGGTTCGCAGGTGCGGTCGTGCTCAGCCTCGGGCTCCTCGGCGTCCTGCCCCTGGCCCAGGCCCTGGAGGCCGGCGAGGATCGCGGAGTGGGCGCGCGGTACGAGGGCTACAACTTCGAGCAGTACGCGCGCGGGCTGGTGATGGAGACCTCGGGCGTGGCCCTGCCGGAGCGGCTTCGGATCGCCGAGAACCTCCCTCGGCTGGAGCGTCAGCGCCTGCACCGGACCATGGGCTTCTACGGCGCGCAGATGCAGGTGGTCATGCGGGCCGATGCAGACGGGGACGGGCGCGTCACCGCCGACGAGCGCCGTGGCGTGGACCCGCTGGCGTCCTACGCCTCACCCCTCGACCTCGAGGCCCTGCTCCAGGGTGTCCCGGTGGCGTTCCAGCTGGACTGGGCCCGCGGCGCGGGCTCGGGGCTGCGCACGCTGGTGGGCAACGGTCCGCGCGCGCGCCAGGCCCTGGTGCAGGGGCTGGCGGAGCTCGTGACCGCGAGCCATCCCCTGGCGGAGGCCGTGGTGGAGGGCTCCTGCTGGCTGCAGGACTATCCGACCCTCGCCTTCGATGTGCCGCGCCACCTGGAGCTGCACGAGGACCTCGCCCAGCGGCTCGTGGATGCGGGGATCCCGCAGGCCGGGGGCCGCTCCCTGGGGAGGTTCGCCGGTCGGATCCTCGGGCGCGCTCACCCGCCCGATAGCGCGCGCTTTGCCGAGCTCTTCCGCCGCGCTGCGCCCCTGCACAGACGCGCGCTGTACGAGGGCCTCGGGCTGGGGCTTGCGGACGGTCGCACGGAGGTGACCTGGCCCGCGGAGGCACTCGACGCGATCGTCCCCCTGGAGCTGCAGCCCATCGTGGCGGAGGCCTTCGGGCGCGAGTGCGCCCGCGTGGACGCCCAGCCCGGGGCGCCGCGATGGGCCCAGGAACCCGCGAGGCTCGACCTGGCCCTCGAGGCCGTGCCCGAACGCCTCCGTGAGGCGGTCCTCGCCGGAGGGACACAAGAATGAGGAGCACGATGAGGCTCACGATGAGGTCCGCGGCTGCGCATGCGAACCCCGCCGCCGTCGGTCTGCTGCTCCTTGTCGCCGCCGCCTGCGCCCCTGAGCCTCCGGAGGCGCTGCGCGCGGACGGAGCGGAGCTCGCCAGCGTGCGGGTCGTGCCGCTGCTGGAGGAGCTGGATGGGCGCACCTGGTGGTTCGCCAGCGCGCCGGATCATGTGCCCGCGCTTGGGCTCGAGGGGCCGCTGCGTCTCTGGGCCCTGCCCCAGCCCGGCGGCGAGGGTGGCGGCCCTGGGGAGGCCTGCTGGCTGCGCGTGGCCTCGCCAGGCGAGGCCCGCCTCACCGTGGACATCGGGGCCGGCATGCCCGAGCTGGAGGACGAGCTCCTCGTGCTGCAGCTGCTGGAGGGCCTCTCGGCCGTGGACCCCTCAGTTCTGTTCGGCTTGGACCGCCGCGACCTCGCGCGCACGGCGCGCGCAGCGCTGGATGAGGGAGCCTCTCCGCTCTGGAGGCGGATCGTGCCCCTGCGCGAGAGCGGGGGACGCATCCTGGCGGAGCCGGGGGAGCACCGCTGGGGCTCCCTCGATCCAGTGGGTTGGCTGCCCGTGAACGCCGAGCCGCAGGGCTTCGAGCCGCGCGTGGGGGGCTCGTTCGTGGCCCCCGCCGAGGTCGTGCTCCCCCTCGGCCCCGCCAACACCGCCTCCGTCTGGACCGAGTCGGTCCCCGGCGGCTGGGCGCTCCTGGCGGACGGACTCCGCTGCCAGCAGGCTCCCTTGCAGGGGCGCTTCTCGGGCGTCGCCTTCCCGGACGCGCTGGCGGGTCCACTGCACCTGGCCGCCCTCGAGGAGGTGGGACCTTCGACCTTCCGTCTGGGCGGGAGGCGAGACCTCCAGCACCGGGACGGCGAGGGCCTCTGGCTTGGAACGCTCGACGGTGAGGGACCTGCCGCCGCGTCCCTGCGCGTGGAGCCCGTGATCACGCGGCCTGAGGCTGAAGAGGGTCCTCCTCTCGAGCTCGTTCTCCACGACCAGGGGGCGCTCCAGCTGCGGCGCCCGGCGCTCTCCTTCCGGCTGCCCTTCGCCAACGACGCGCCCGTCGAGCTCCAAGCTCTGGGGCGCGGTCCCTGGCGCGTGGATGTGGAGGTCACTGCCGAGGGTTGGCTGGTTCGCGGGTTCGACACCCAGGTCCTCGAGGAGCCCGTGGGCATCCTGCTCCAGCCCGAGGTGCGCGTGGTGCGCGGCGGCGCGCTCGAGCTGGCGGAGCCCGCGGCCTGGCCCACCCGCGGGCCACACCTGCTCACCCTCTTCGGCACGGAGGAACGCATCGACCTCCCGGTGGACTTCCGGCCCGAGGGGCATGTGGTGTTCGGCCAGGTGCCCGAGGTCCCCGACGGCAGCTACCGCGCCTGGCTGCGGGCGGAGGTGGGAGACGGGAGCGCCCGGGACGTGGCCTTCGCGGGGGTCGAGGTGCGCCTTGGGGAGCCCCTGGTGCTCGTCCCCGATGCGGGCCTGACGCTCGTGCAGGGCGCGGGGGACGAGGGGCCGACTGGCCGCATGCTGATCCAGGTGGACGGCGAGGGCCAGCCCCTGGGCCGCGGAGCGCATGCCGTGCCGCGGCGACGTGCCGACGGCTCGTTCGTCCTCGCCGGGGTCCATCCCGATATGCGCCTTGTGGACGCGGCGACGGGTGCGCTGGTCTTCGACCGGGGCGTGCCCTCGGCGGGCTACAGCGTGGAGTGACGCGCGCGGCCGGGCCCCAGCGCTTCAGCCCCGCGGCCGGCGGGCCAGGAGGCGGATGCTGGCCGGGGGCGCGAGGCGCCAGCGCATCAGCGCGTCGAGGGCCACGAACACTCCGCGCAGGAGCCGCTCCACCGGGCTGAGGTCCTCGCGCTTGAACAGGTGCGCAGGGCGCGGGACGGAGCCCTGGACCGACACGATCTCGAGCCCGGCACTCTCGACGAGGCGCACCAGGGTGCGCCGGTCGAATTCGAGGATGTGGTAGGGGAACCCGCCGTCCCCGTCCCCGAACTTCAACATCGCGCACAGCTGGGGCCCGAGCAGGCGGCGGGGAAGGACGGCTCGCGCCGCGAGCAGGAGCCTGAAGATCCCGGAGTTCACGTAGGAGGGCACGATCACCAGCAGGTGGCCGCCCGGGCGGACCAGGGCCCGCAGCTCGCGCAGGGTCTGGCGCGGGTCGGTGGTGTGCTCGAGCACGTTGTCCGCCACGGCCACATCGAAGCGCTCGGGCTCGTAGGGGGCGTCGGCGAGCCAGCCCTCGAAGACCTCGAGGCCCAGCTCCTCGCGCGAGTAGCGCGCGGCTGGGGGCGAGAGCTCCACGCCGGCGACCTGCCACCCGCGCCGCCGGGCACCCTCCAGGAAGAACCCTCCGGCGGACCCCAGCTCCAGAGCCGCTCCGCGGCCGCCGACCTCCTGCTCGAGGGCGGCCCACTCGGCGTCCGCTTCGGCGATCAGCTCGTCCTTGCGCTCGAAGTAGTTCTGATCCTCGACCCCGAGGTTGTAGCCGTGGGTGTAGTACTCCTCGTCGTCGTACATGCGCCCGAGCGTCCCGGCGTCCGGGCGCGGGTTGCAGTAGACGAGCCCGCAGCGGCGGCAGCGCACCATGTCGAAGGTCCGCGGACCGATCGCGTACATGGCCGCGCGGTAGGGGCGCGCGTCGTCGGCGCCGCACACGGCGCAGGCCCAGGTCGTGGTGAGCACCTCGAAGGGGAGCTCGCTGCTGGGGGACCCGGCCATGGGCGGATGCTAGAGGGAGGGGACGAGTGCAGTCCAGGGTCTCGGGCAGTCGCGAGGTTCGAGCCAGGAAGGAGCCTGACGGCGGGCAGGCGGTGGGCTAGGATCCCCAGCGCCCGGGGAGCGCCTCGGGCTCCTGCGGTGGCGCCGGATTGGCGCGCCCGCGGCGAGGACGAGTGAGAGGGGGCCGGCCCCCTGACCCAGCGGAGCGAGAGAGTGCCGAAGGCCAAGGCGAAGGAAGAAGGGGACGCGGAACCGGGGTTCGACGAGCGCCTGGCGCAGCTCGAGGAGCTCGTGGCCGAGCTCGAGGGCGGTGAGCTCTCCCTCGAAGACAGCCTGGCGCGGTACGGCCGGGGCGTGGAGCTGCTCAAGGCCTGCCGCGGGCAGCTCGAGGCCTTCCGCGCACGCGTCGAGGAGCTCAGCGAGGCCGACGAGGAGGCCTGAGCCCGCCATGGCGGAGGCCCCCTTCCACGAGGCCGGAGCCGCGCTCGCGGCTCTGCGTCCCCGCGCCGAGGCCGCATTGGAGCGCGCACTCGAGCGCGCCCAGGGGAGCCCCCAGGGGCTGCTCGAGGCCCTGCGCTACCCGCTGCAGGCCGGCGGCAAGCGCCTGCGGCCCTGCCTGGTGTCCCTCACCTGCAGCGCCTGCGGCGGGTCGACGGATCAGGCCTGGGCAGCCATGGCCGCCGTGGAGCTCATCCACACCTACAGCCTCGTGCACGATGACCTGCCGTGCATGGACGACGACGACCTGCGCCGCGGGCGGCCGACAACGCACCGGGTGTACGGCGAGGCCACGGCGGTGCTCGTGGGAGATGCGCTCCAGACCCTGGCCTTCGAGGTCCTCGCGGCCGAGGGAGGGCCCCAGGCGGCGTCCATGGTGGCTGTCCTGGCGCGGGCGTCCGGCCCGGCGGGCATGGTCGGGGGCCAGGCCCTCGACCTCGCGGCCGAGGGGACGGACGCGGGCGAGGCGGAGGTCCTCGCCATCCACCGCGCGAAGACCGCGGCCCTGATTGCGGCATCCGTGGAGCTTGGCGCCCTGGCCGCGGGGGTCGTGGAACCTCGCCTTGGAGCCCTGCGCTCCTTTGGCTGGGAGCTTGGCCTGCTCTTCCAGGTCGTGGACGACCTGCTCGACGTGACCGCCAGCGAGGAGGCCCTGGGCAAGACCCCCGGCAAGGACGCCGAGGCCGGCAAGCGCACCGTGGTCGCGGTGCTGGGGCTGGAGGGCGCGCGAGCGCTGGCGCACTCGATGGAGGAGTCGCTCGCCGGCCTCGCGGACGCCGCGGGGCTTGCTCATGGCGATCCGCTGCGCGCTCTTCCGGCCTGGGTGCGCTCCCGCTCCTCCTGAGCGGGCGGCCGGACTCCTCGAGGCTCCGCACTGCCCGGCCGGCGCAGCCGCCGGGGGGGCCGTTCAGCGCCCCAGAACGGGCCGGCAGGCTGGTTTCCACCCCCCGAGGGCTGTGGAATGATGGGTGAGGACCCCACAAGCCTGTGCCCCGCATGGCGCGGGGACGGCGCGCCGCACGGGCAGGAGCCGTCCCTCAGCAGACACGGAGGCCCCAGACCATGTCCCAAGACTCCGATCCCAACGCCTGCGCGGCTCCGCGGTATCCCCTCCTCGAGGGGATCCGGGGCCCCGCGGACGTCCACGCCCTCGAGCGCGAGCAGCTGCCCCAGCTGTGCGACGAGATGCGCAGCTTCCTCCTGGAGAGCGTGCAGCGCACGGGCGGCCACCTGGGCTCCAACCTCGGCATCGTGGAGCTCACCACCGCGCTCCACCGCGTGTACGACTTCGGTCGGGACCGCGTCGTCTTCGACGTGTCCCACCAGTGCTACCCCCACAAGCTGCTGACCGGCCGCATGGAGGGCTTCGAGCAGCTGCGCCGGACTGGGGGCATGTGCGGCTTCACCAACCCCGAGGAGTCGCCCTTCGACATGTTCCACACGGGGCACGCGGGCACCTCGATCAGCCTCGGAATGGGCATGGCCGTGGCTGCGGCCCGCGAGGCGAACCCGCGCTCGGTCGTGAGCGTCGTCGGCGACGCGAGCCTTGGGGCGGGCGTCGCCTTCGAGGCCCTCAACCACGCTGGAGCGACCGGTGCCAAGATGCTCGTGGTCCTGAACGACAACGAGTGGTCCATCAGTCAGTCGGTGGGCGCGCTCTCCCGCTACCTCTCGCGCATCCGCTCCATGCGGTTCGTGCAGCGTGCAGGCCAGGAGACCAAGTCCCTGATCCAGGCCATCCCCCTGATCGGCCCGCGCGTGGACAAGACCCTGGACGATCTCGGTGAGGTCATGCGCCACATGGTCGTGCCCGGCCACATCTTCGAGGAGCTCGGCGTGCGCTACGTGGGGCCGGTGGACGGCCACGACGTGAAGGGCCTGGTCGAAACCCTCACCCGCGTGAAGGAGCTCGAGGGGGTCGTCGTGCTTCACGTCCTGACCGAGAAGGGCAAGGGCCACCCCGACGGTCCGAACCACCCCGAGCGCGTCCACGCGGTGAAGCCGCGCAAGAGCGCGCCCCTCGACAAGACCGAGGGGGAGGCTGCCAAGCCCCAGGGCGTGGCCTTCACCAAGGCCTTCGCCACCTCTCTGGAAGCCCTGGCCCAGCGAGACATCCGCGTCCACGCGATCACCGCGGCCATGCCCAGCGGAACGGGGCTGGTCGAGTTCTCCGAGCGCTTTCCGTCGCGGTTCCACGACACCGGGATCACCGAGCAGCACGCCGTCGCCTTCAGCGCAGGGCTTGCGAAGGCGGGCCTCCGCCCGGTCGTGGCGATCTACTCGACCTTCCTCCAGCGCGGCTACGACCAGGTCTTCCAGGAGGTCGCCCTCCAGAACCTGCCCGTGACCTTCGCGCTGGACCGGGCGGGGCCGGTGGGCCAGGACGGCGCCACCCATAATGGCGTGTTCGACTTGGCGTACATGCGGACCCTGCCCAACATGGTGCTCGCGTCGCCCCGGGACGCCACTGATGTGCGGCGCATGCTCGACGCCCTCGTGGCGCACGAGGGCCCTGCGGCTCTGCGCTTCCCCCGCGCGAACTGCCCCGCCCACGAGTCCTTGCCCGAGGCCGAGCGCCGGCCGATTCGCCCCGGGACCGCGGAGGTCCTGCGTGAGGGGCCGGAGGGCGGCGTGGTGATCTGGGCCCTGGGCCACCTGGTTGGGCCTGCGCTGGAGGCCGCCGACGCCCTCGCGGCCGAGGGCCTCAGCATCGGGGTTGTCGACGCACGCTTCGTGAAGCCCCTGGACGAGGAGCTCTTGGCGCGTCACCTGCGCCACTACGGCAGCGTCCTGACGCTCGAGGCTCACCAGCGTATGGGGGGCTTTGGTTCGGCCGTCCTTGAGGTCGCCGCGCGGCAGCCGGAGGGCGAGGGCCTCGCGCGCGTGCGGGTCGTGGGCATCCCGGACCGCTACCTCGATCACATGACGACTCCCGAGGAGCAGCTGGCCCAGTGCGGGCTCGATCGGGCCGGGATCGAGCGCCAGGTGCGCGGCATCCTCTCGGGGAGCCGCGTGAGCTGATGGGGGATCAGGGCGAGCAGGCGGCCCAGGGGCCCGGGCCGTTCCGCGGGACGGTCCAGCGGGCCCTGGTCCTCGCGGATGCCTCTCGCCGGCACGCTGTCGACGCCGCCTTGGCTATGGCGGCCTCGCTCGAGGGCAGGGGGATCGAGGTGACGCTTGAGGTTGATGCCCGGGCGCGCTGCGCCGCAGGGCCCCTCGAGCGCCGCCCGGATCTCGTGGTCGTGCTTGGCGGAGATGGGACCGTCCTCGCCGCGGCGCGCCTGCTCTCGGAGGATCCCGTGCCCGTGCTGGGAATCAACTTCGGACGAGTCGGGTTCCTCGCCCCAGTCCCCTCTGAGGCTGCAGAGGCGGGACTCCTTGACGTGCTCGAGGGGCGGGCGATCGTGGAGCCGCGCATGCGGATCAGGGCGACCCTGCCCGACGGCACCTCGGGAGTGGCTCTCAACGACGTGGTGATCGCCCGGCCCTCCGCGGGCCCCCTGCTCACTCTCAGCCTGGAGGCTGACGGGGAGCGGGTCTCGGACTACCGCGCGGATGGCCTGATCCTGGCCACGCCCTCGGGCTCCACGGCCTACTCCCTGGCCGCCGGCGGCCCGGTCATGGCCCCGTCCCTCCAGGGGATCGTGGCCACGCCGATCAGCGCCCACGCCCTGGCCCATCGACCCCTGGTGCTGCGGCCCGACGCCCTCCTGCGGGTGGGGGTGGACCCCGATGCGGACACCGCTGGGGAGCTGGTCCTGGACGGCCAGCCCCTGGGACGCCTCGCGCCTGGGGAAATTCTCACGGTCGCGCGGGCCGAGCCGCCCCTACCTCTCCTCGCTCCTGCGGGTCAGGACCCCTGGAGGCGCCTCCGGGAGCGCCTCGGCTGGTCCGCCTCCTTTGCAGAGGCTTAAAGAACGCCCGACGATCCCCTCGTTTACAAACCCGCGCGACCGGTGAGTCCGGTCCTCACGGTGGCCCTCACGGGCCGCACCGCCACGCACCACGGCTCCCCCCTCCGATGGCCGCGAAGACCGAATCCCCTCCCTCCTCGACGGGGACCAACGCCCTCCGCGCGGCGTTCGTCCTTCTGCTCGTCTACGCCTTCCTCGTTTCGATTCGCCTCATGGGCGGGGCGTTCAAGGCGATGGGTTCCGAAACCGCCCAGGGGCTCTACGAGGGGATCTCGAACCCCTTCGCCGGCCTCGCGGTGGGGATCTTGGCGACCGTGCTGGTCCAGAGCTCCAGCACAAGCACCTCGACGATCGTCGGCCTGGTGGGGCAGACAGGTGGCACGGCCCTGCCCCTGAAGACGGCGATTCCCATGATCATGGGCGCCAACATCGGGACGACGATCACCAACACGATCGTCTCGATGGGCCACATCCGTCAGGGCGGCGCCTTCCGGCGCGCCTTCGCCGCGGCCACGGTCCACGACTTCTTCAACCTGATCCTGGTCGCAGTCATGCTGCCGATCGAGGTCGCGACGGGCTTCCTCGAGAAGACGGCGACCAGCCTCTCGACGACCCTCGCGGGGGACAGCAGCGTCAAGTTCGCGAACCCCGTCAAGGACGCGGTCAAGGCCGGCTCGAAGCCGATCATCAGCATGCTCGAGGGGCTTGGGCTCGAGGGCGGGACCCTGTCCCTCGTGCTGATCGCCGTGGCCCTCGGCCTCATGGCGATCTCCCTGGTGCAGATCACCAAGAACATGCGCGCGCTCATCTCGGGCAAGCTCGAGCAGGCCATGAACCGGGTCCTTGGGCGCTCCGGGCTGCTGGGCATCCTGGTGGGGACGATCCTGACGATCTCGGTCCAGAGCTCGTCCATCACGACCTCCCTGCTGGTGCCCATGTGCGCTGCCGGGATCTTGAGTCTCAAGAACGCGTTCCCGATCATGCTGGGGGCGAACATCGGCACCACCGTGACGGGCCTGCTGGCCTCGCTGGCGACGGACAAACCCGGCGGGCTCACGATCGCCCTCGTCCACACCCTGTTCAACGTGATCGGGGTCCTCGTCATCTACCCCATTCCCGCTCTGCGCAACATCCCCATCCGCCTGGCTCGTTCCCTGGCCATCCGCGCACAGCGGAACCCCCTCTGGGTTGGGGCGTATGTGCTCGGGGTGTTCGTGATCACCCCCCTCATCGGCTACCTGCTGCTCCGCACCACCTCCTGAGAGCGACCCATGTTCGACTGGATCCAGAACCTTCGTGACCCCGAGAGCCAGGACCGCCTCATGACGCGGTTCCAGGACATGCTCTCGGACGGTCGGCACATGTTCGATTCGTCCGTCACCATCCTCGCCAGCGGCGGGGACCCTGCCAGCGTGCGCGAGGAGGTCTTCAAGACCGACAAGCGCATCAACGAGAACGAGCAGGCCCTCCGCCGCGAACTGGTCGTGCACGGGATCGTCCACGGCACCTCGGTCTTCCCGATGCTGCTCGTGATGATGAGCCTCGCCAAGGACGCCGAGCGCATCGGTGACTACGCGAAGAACCTCCTCGACCTCGCCCGGCACCGCACCAGCCTCAGCGATGACGACCACAAGGTCGTGGCGGAGCTTGGGCAGCAGGCCTCGCGTCTGCTCCAGGAGGCAGCCTCGATCTTCCGCGACAAGGACGAGGAGGCGGCCCGTGCCTTCCTCGAGAAGGAGGAGGCTTTCCGCCATGAGTGCGAGTCGCGCGTGGACGCGTGGATCGAGACCCCGGACCGGAACTGCTCGGCCGCCTGCCTGTGCGCCCGCTTCATCAAGCGGGTCGCCGGCCACGCGGGGAACGTGGTCAGCTCGGTGTGCATGCCCTTGGACAAGCTCGACTTCCACCCGAACGGTGGCGGCGACGAAGACTGATCCTGGGCAGGACTCCTGCCAGCCCAGGCCTCCAGCACCCCCGAGCCCTCAGGGCTCGGGGGTGCGTCCGTTCAGGGGTGATGCGGGCGCTCCAGCATGCCTGCCGAGCGCCGCAAAGGGCTTCTGGAGGACTCGCGGGCCGGCTGCGCGCGCGGACCAAGCTCCTCTTGCACCCGGGCAGGGTAGGACTCCGTGCGGACTCGGCTCAGTGCGGAATCGGCGTCGTCGAGTCGGCCTGGATCAGGCCGTCCTCCATGTAGACCACGCGGCTGCAGCGCTGGGCCAGGCGCTCGTCATGGGTGACGAGCAGCAGCGAGAAGGCGCGGCGCTCCTGCTCCTCGAAGAGCAGCTCGAGCACGCGCTCGCCGGTGGCGCGGTCGAGGTTCCCGGTGGGCTCGTCGGCCACGAGGACGGGGGGGTCGAGCAGGAGCGCACGGGCGATCGCAACGCGCTGCTGCTCGCCGCCGGAGAGGCGCCCCGGGCGGTGGCTCAGGCGCTCGTTGAGGCCAAAGCGCCTCAGGATCTCGGCTGCACGGTCACGCTGGGCCGAGAGGGCGCCCCCCCGTAGGCCCGCGAGGCGGGCGGTGAGCGTGGCGTTCTCCAGAGCAGAGAGCTCGGGGAGCAGGTGGTAGAACTGGAACACGAACCCCAGGGACCTGTTCCGCAGGCGCGCGCGCGCCGGCGCGCTCTGAGCCCAGGCCTCGGTCCCCATGATCTGGACGCTGCCCTCGTCGGGCCGATCGAGGAGCCCGATGACGTTCAGGAGCGTGGTCTTGCCCGCGCCCGAGGCTCCCATGAGGCACAGGCGCTCGCCGTCGTGGAGGTCGAGGTCCACGCCGTGCAGGATCTCGATGCGGCGCTCGCCCACCTTGAAGGAGCGGCGGATCCCGCGCACAACCAGGGGGGACGGTCCCTTGGGGCGGCTCGACTCACTCATGGCGCAGTGCCTCCACGGGGTCGAGGCGGGCGGCCCGCCATGCAGGGAAGGCTGCTGCAAGCAGGGTGGCCAGGAAGGCTCCGATCACGATGAGGGCTACCGCGCGGGGCTCGATCACGGTGGGGATGTGATCGAACAGGTAGACCTCACGGTTGAAGATCGTGAAGCCGAAGGCGCTGGAGAGCGCGGCCTCGATGGCGTTGATCTCCTTGGCGGCCCACACTCCGGCGCCGAGGCCCAGGAGGCTGCCCAGGGTGGCCTCCCAGAATCCGATCATCAGGAACGTGCCGAGGACCCCGCGCGGCGTGGCGCCGAGGGCTGTCAGGATGCCGATGTCCCTGCGCTTCTCCTGCACGAGCATGGAGAGGATGGCGAAGACGGTGAAGGCCGCCACCAGGAGCACAAGGCTGAGCATGATGCCCATGAGGCTCTTCTCGTTCTCGATCGCCGCGAGCATGGAGCGCTGGAAGTCCTCCCAGGTGCGTAGCTCGCCCCAGCCGTCCGGGCCCCGCGCGTGCAGGAAGCCGCTCTCGTGGAGCGCGCTGCCGAGGCCCTCGAGCGCCTCCGCCTTCTGATTCTCGTAGTCGTGCAGGCGCACCGTTACGTCCGTGAAGGAGCGTCCGGAGCCCATCCAGTCCGCCATCACCGCGCGGGGGAGGTAGAGCGTCTGGAGGTCGAACTCGTTGTTCATGGAGCGGAAGGTCCCGGCCACCACGAAGGTCCGGCTCACGGGCTCCCGGGGTGCTCCAGTCTCTGCGTCGAGGACCGCCGTCACCAGCTCCAGGGTGCGTCCCCGACGCAGGCCCCACAGGTTGGCGAGCTGCTCGCCCACGAGCACGGGGTCGAGAGGGCGACCATCGGGCTCGTAGCCAGGGATCGGACCGAAGGGGTCGTCGGGATCAGCCACACGCTGATCCAGCATCAGCTGGGACTCGCGGGTGAGATCCTCGCGCAGGTCGGAGACGGTGAACTCCAGCTCCGGGTCGATGCCCACGAGCTTGACCAGAGACAGGTCTCCGAAGTTGGGATCGCTGAGCATCCGCTCGCGGCGCTGGGCCGCGAGCATTCCGTACCAGGTGTAGTGGGGGCTCGCTGCTGCCACCTCCGGAACGGTGAGAGCCACCTCGCACAGGCGCTCTGCATCCTTCCCGATCGGTCGCCACTGTCCGTCGATCTCGATAGGGCGGTCGAGGTGCGGCTGGACGAGCACGTCCGCGAGCGAGCCACGCAGGTGGCCGCGGGACTCGGCCAGGAAGCCCGCCATGATCGAGAGGATCAGGATCAGGGCCGAGACCGCCACGAAGATCCCAGCGACCCCGATCCAGTTGATCGGGCGCGCGCGCAGGTAGCGGAAGCTCAGGAAGGCCTGGTACACGGCTAGGTCGCGGGCGCCTCCTCGGGGGCCTCGAGAGCGGCCTCAGCCGCGGCCCGGCGCATGGCCGGGAAGAGGAGCACGTCGCGGATCGAGTCCTGGCCAGTGACCACCATGACGAGACGATCGACGCCGATGCCGAGTCCCCCTGCCGGCGGCATGCCGTACTCGAGGGCCTGGACATAGTCGAGGTCGACCTCGCCGGGCGCCTCGGGATCCTTGCTCGCGACCTGCTCTTCGAAGCGACGGTGCTGCTCCGCGGGATCGTTCAGCTCGCTGAACGCGTTGCCCAGCTCCATGCCGGCGATGAAGACCTCGAAGCGCTCTGCGAAGCGCGGATCCTCGGGGGACTGCTTCGCGAGCGGGCAGATGGCCAGGGGGTAGTCGGTCACGAAGACGGGGCCGGTCAGGGACTTCTCGACGGTGGCCTCGAAGACGTCGTTCATCAGCTTCCAGCGATCGCCGGGGTCCTTGAGGCCCAGCTCCTGGGCCCGGGTGGCGACCGACGCCTCGTCGTCGAACTCGAAGCCGTTGGCGTCGCGGAAGAGGTCGGCGTAGCGCCGCCGCTCGAAGGGGGCGGCGAGGCTGTAGGACTCGCCGCGGAAGCTGACCTCGGTGCCTCCGGTCACCGCAAGGGCGCAGCCCTCGAAGAGCCGCTCGGTCAGCTCCATCATGCGCCTGTAGTCCGCCTGGGCCTCATAGAGCTCGAGCATGGTGAACTCCGGGTTGTGCCGGGTGCTCACGCCCTCGTTGCGGAAGTTGCGGGCCACCTCGAAGACGCGCTCCATGCCTCCGACGATCAGCCGCTTGAGGTACAGCTCCGGCGCGATGCGCAGGTAGAGGTCTGCGTCGAGCGCGTTGTGATGGGTCACGAACGGGCGCGCCGCGGCGCCTCCCGCGTCCAAAGGCATGACCCGCCGCGACGCCGAGGCGCTCGGCGTGAAC
>JBDQFW010000025.1:0-23437 GCA_040265735.1 Planctomycetota bacterium
CTTGATCCCATCGAAGACCAGGATCGCCTAGGTAACAGCTGGGGGGCGATCCTGGGCGACGATGGGATAAAGGGGCCCCAGTGGGAGGACGCCCAGCGCATGCAGGCCGCTTCTCAGAACCAGGTGCGGACGATCGGGCTCCACCGGCCCTTCGGTGAGGCCGTTTGCCTCGCGAGCGCCTTCGAGCACGCGCGCGGTGAGATCGTGCTGACGGCGCCCGAATACGTGCAGACCGACCCGCGCGCGGTGGAGGACCTGATGGCCGCCCTCGAGGAGGGCGCGGATGTGGTCACCGCACAGCGCGTCGGGCGCGTGGACCGCGCGATGAACCGCGCCCAGTCCTGGGCCTTCAACGCCGTGCTTCGGCTGGCGACGGGGGCCCCTTTCCACGACCTCAACTGCAGCCTGCGCGCCTTTCGGCGCCAGGTGCTCGAGCAGCTGACCATCTACGGGACCCTCTACCGCTACCTGCCGGTGCTCGCGTTCCGCCAGGGGTTCCTGGTGCGGGAGCTCCCGGTCCGCCACCTGAAGGAGCAGGGAGTCGTGGGCCTGTTCGGTCCCGTCACCTACCTCCGCCGATTGCTCGACGTGCTGGGAGTCGTGTTCCTCACGCGCTTCACGCACAAGCCCCTGCGCTTCTTCGGGGCCCTCGGGGGCGCAAGCATGGTGGTAGGTGCGATCGTCGCCACCCTTGCCATCGTGCAGCGCGCGCTCGGTGATGACGCCCAGCTCTTCGCCTCCCCGATCTTCCAGCTTGGAGTTCTCTTTTTCGTGCTGGGCGTCCAGATCGTGGGCTTCGGACTCGTGGGGGAGATCGTGATCTACACCCAGGCGCGCAACGTCCGCGAGTACCGGGTCGAGGGCTTGCACGAGGAATGAGCGCGCCCGGCCTCACGATCCGTAGGGCGACCGCCGCGGATGATCCTGCCTGGGACGCCCTGGTGCTCGGCGCTGTTGAGGGCACGGTCTTTCACCGGCCTCACTGGCTGCGCGCCGCCTGCAGCCGCTTCGGGCATATGGACCGGACGCTCGTGGCCGTGGACGCGCGTGACGACCTCGTGGGCGTGCTCCCGCTGGTGGAGTGCCGCGGACTCGGGAGCGGGCGGGCCTGGATCTCCGTGCCCTACGCCGTCTATGGCGGCGCAGTGGCCGCTCGGGAGGGCGCGGTCGAGGACCTGCACGGGGCCGCCGCGCGCCTCGCCCAGGAGGAACGCATTGGTCGGCTGGAGCTGCGCTGTCGTCGGGACCCCGGCCTCGACTGGCAGGCCTCCGATTTGCACGAGGGCTTCTCACGCGTCCTGCCCGAGGACGCCGCCGAGGTGCTCCGCTCCATGCCGAAGAAGGCCCGCGCCGACGCACGGCGCGCGCGCCGCGATCTGGGGCTCGAGCTCGAGGAGGGCCTCTGGTACCTGCCCGACCTTGTCCGCCTCTTCCAGCGCAACAAGCAGGCCCTGGGAACTCCTGCTTTGCCCTACGCCTGGTTCGAGGACCTGGTGCACGCCGATCCCGACCACACCCACCTGCACGTGGTGCGCCGCGGGCGCGAGGTGCTGGCCGCGGTCTTGAGCTTCTCGTACCAGGGGGAGCTGCACGCGTACTACTCGGGGACGGCGGAGGGTGCGGACCGCAGCTCCAAGGCCAGCTCGTTCCTCTACTGCGCCCTCCAGGAGTGGGCCATCGAGCGCGGCTTCACGCGCTTTGACTTCGGGCGCAGCCGCATCGGCTCCGGCGCTCACGACTTCAAGCGTCGGCAGGGGTTCGAGCCCGAGCCCCTGGGCTACCGCACGCTGCTCGTGCGCGACCGCACCCTGCCGAGCCTCAACCCCTCGAACCCGAGGACGGCTTGGGCCCAGCGCGTGTGGAGCGGACTGCCGCGGGACCTGGCGGTGCCCCTGGGCGGCTACCTCTCGCGCTTCCTTCCGTAGCGCGCACGGCGGACCGTGCTAGCGCGCGCCCGTGAGCACCGCATCCGCGAAGGCCCCGAGATCCGTGAAGAGAGGGATCGGGATTCCGTCGACGGTGAGCGGCTCGCCAGGCAGGGGCTTTCCGGTGCGCACGAGGGCGGGCCGCGCGCCCGCGGCGACTCCGGCCTGTGCGTCGCGCAGGGAGTCGCCAACCATCCAGCTGCGCTCGAGGCTCAGGCCGTGACGGCGAGCCGCCTCGAGCAGCAGCCCCGGCGCAGGCTTGCGGCAGGAGCAGGCCTCTCCGCCTGGCGCGTCCGGCGGCAGGTGGGGGCACCAGAGCACCTCCAGCAGCTTCACTCCCGAGGCAAGGAGCTCTTCACGCAGGCGTGCGTGGATCGCGCCCAGGCGCGCCTCGTCCAGCAGCCCGCGGCCGATGCCGCTCTGGTTCGTGACGACGACGAGGACGAAGCCTGCCTCGGCCAGGCGCAGCAGCGCGGCGGCGACTCCCGGCAGCAGCTCCAGGTCCTCGACCCGGCGGAGGTAGTCCACCTCCCGGTTCAGGGTGCCGTCCCTGTCCAGGAAGATCGCAGCCCGATCCGGGGCGCTCAAGACTCGCGCGTCAGGCGGACGTGCACCCGCGAGGGCTCCTCGCCCTCATAGGTGCGGACGGGGATCCAGAAGGCGTCCCAGGCCAGCCACAGGGGAAAGCGCCAGGTGAGGTAGGTCACGGTGGCGTCGCTCCACGGCACGATTTCCTTGCGCTCGCGGAAGGCGAGCATGCGGGTCGCGGTTCGGTAGCCAGGGAGGCGCAGGTCGACCCGGCGCACGGGGACGTCCTGCAGGTCCAGGGTCGCCGGCGTCACGAACCCCGAGTCCCGGCCGTCCACCACGATGCGGGCCCCGGAGGGCGAGGTGGCGAAGCGTACGGGCCGCCCCTGCGTGGCGCAGGCCGCGAGGAGAGCGAGGAGAGGGAGCAGGCGCCGCATGGGTCCGATTCTGGCGAGGGGCCGCGGGCGATCGCAAGGCCGCCGCCGCATGCCCGTTGCATTCGATCGGCCGTCAACGGCAGGCTGCTTGAGTGGTGGGGACTGATCAATCGACCCAAGCGCCGGCTGGAGGGGCCTCTGGGAGGCCCGAGCCGGGCCAGGCTCCGTCCTCCGCGACGCCTGCCGCGCGCCCGAGCGGAGGCCTCTTGGCGGCCCTCGCCGTGGCCCTCTGCCTCCTGCCCCTCGCCCTGCCGCAGCCCTCCCTGTGGTTCGATGAGGCCCTCTCGGTGACCGACGGGTGGTTGCCGCGCGAGCTGAACCACAACCCCCTCTGGTACGCGCTGCTGCGCCAGGTCACGGAGGCGCTGGGCGGGCGGCTGGATGAGGTCGGCCTGCGGGCCCTCTCCCTTGGGGCGTCGGCCGCCACGGCGGCCGCCCTGGCCTGGGCGGTGCGGCCGATCCTCGGAGGCCGCGGTGCGGGCTGGGCCGCCCTTCTCTGGGCCCTCAGCCCGTGGGCTCTCCACTGGGCCACCAACGCGCGGCCCTACGCCTCGGGCGCCCTGCTCGTCGCCTGCGGTCTCGGGGTCTGGCTGCGCGGTGCCCGCGCCGACGCGCCCATCGCCGCGCTCTCGGGGCTCGGGCTGATGGCCGCGGCCGGGGCGCTCCAGCTGGCCTTCCTTGTGGTGCCTGCCTCCCTTGGCCTCGTGAGCCTGCTCCCCAGTCGCTGGACCGGCCTCGACCTCCGCCGGACGAGGCGCTGGGCCCTCGGCGCGGGCGTCGTCGGAGGTCTGGGCCTAGGGCCCTGGATCCTCGCGACCCTCTCCACCTACCTCGGCCAGAAGCAGGAGATCGCAGGCCTCGCGGGCGTGGTGCACTTCGCAGCCTCGGCGGGATTTCACCTCTCGCCCGTCCTCGGGATCGCAGCGCTCCTCGGGCTGGTGGCTGCCCGTCGTGAGAGGGCGGGGGCTCTCTTCCTGCTGGGTCTCGCGAGCGCGCTCGGCGCCACTCTCGTGGGCGGGGTCAGCCTGCTCGGGCAGACCACGGCCCAGTACGTCTTCGGGTTCCTCCCGCTGGTCTGCACCCTCGCTGGCGCCGCGTGCGCCCGGAGGGCATGGGTTGCGGCCTTCGTGGTCCTGGGACTCGCGGCTGGATCGGCGCTCGAACTCGGACCGCAGCGCGGGAGCCGTTCGCCCTGGCGAGAGGCCTTTGGCTGGATCGAGGCCCACCGCGGACCGGACGAGGCCGTCTTCGCGATGCAGGCCGGGCTTGGGGACCTCTACACCCGCCCGGGCTGGACCGACGCGCGCTACCCGCGCGCGTTGGCCCCCCTCGACCGCACGCGGCCCCATGACCTCGCGGCCTTTGCGCGCGGGGATCGCAGCGCCTGGGTGCTCGTGCGGCCAGACTTCCTGGTGAAGTGGCCCGCGCCGGAGCGCGCGCGCCTGGAGGAGACCCTGAGGCTGCATGGCGAGCGCCGGGCGCGCTTCGAGGCTCCGGCGCCGGGGCGCGACCTGGCCCTCGAGGTCTGGTACCTCGACCTGGCGGGCGAGTAAGGCCCGGGCAGCTGTCCCCGGCGCCCCAAGGGGGCGCGCGGCCGCTCTACTCCTGGGCGCGCTTGACGAAGTCGCCCGTCTCGGTGTTCACCACGATGCGCTCGCCCTCCTTGATGTGGAGGGGCACCTTGACCATGAGGCCGGTCTCGACCTTGGCCTCCTTCTTGACGTTCGTGGCGGTGTTGCCCTTGACGGCCATCTCGGCCCAGACGACCTCCATCACCACGGTGGTCGGCAGGGCCAGCGAGATGGGCGTGGTCTCGTGAAAGGTGACCTCGACCTCCTCGCTCTCGCGCACGTAGCACATCTGTCCCTCACCCTGATCCTTGGGGATGTGGAACTGCTCGTAGGTCTCCTGGTCCATGAAGACGTAGTCGCCGTTGGCCTCGGTGTAGAGGTACTGGGCCTTCTTCCGCTCCAAGAACGCGGTCTCGAAGTTGTCTCCGGCGGCAGGGCGGAAGGAGCCGTTCTGACCGGTGGTCAGGCTGCGGGTCTTCACCTGGATGATCGCGCGCCAGTTCCCAGGCGTGGAGTGGCTGTAGTCGGTGATGACGAGCAGGTCTCCATCCTTCTGGAGGACCATGCCCTTGCGCAGTTCGGTGGCCTTGACTTGCATGGGGTGTTGGGGGGCTTCGGAGGTCGCGAGTGGCGGGGGCCGGACCGGCCGGAGCAGAGGTGCGCCCCGCGGGCCGGGGAGTGTAGTGCCTGGCGGCGGTCCGCGGGCAGCCGCGCTCAGTACTGCTTGCGCTGGGTGGACGAAGGGATACCCAGGGCCTTGCGGTACTTCGTGACGGTTCGGCGGGCGAGCTTGAGCCCCTCGCGCTCGCTCAGCAGCTTTGCGAGGGCCTCATCCGACCACGGGCTGGCCGTGTCCTCGGACTCGATCAGGGCGCGCAGCCGCTCCTGGATCGCCTTCTGGCTGGCCTCCTCACCCGTGTCCCGCGTGGCGCCGCCCGCGAAGAAGAACTTGAGGGGGAAGATACCGTGGGGAGTCTCGGCGTACTTGCCGCTCACGCCGCGCGAGATGGTGGAGATGTGGACGCCGAGCTCGTCCGCGGCCTCCTGCATGCGCAGGGGAACCAGGGCCTCAACGCCCTTCTCCAGGAAGGCCTCCTGGCGGTGGAAGACCGCCTCGGCGATGCGGCGCAGGGTCGACTTGCGCTGTCGCAGGGCGTCGAGGAACCACTCGGCGCGCTCGCGGCGCTTCTTGATCCACTCGCGCGCGGGATCCCCACGCTTGAGGTCCGCGAGAACGGCCTCGTAGGCGGGGGAGAGGGCGAGGCGCGGCTCGCGCTCGCGATCGAGGCGCACGATCCACTCGCCGTCCACCTCCTCGACCACGACCTCGGGGACGATGACATCGGCCTGGGCACCTCCGAAACCCGTCCCCGGCGCCGGGTCCAGATGGCGGAGATCCTCGAGGGCCAGCTTGACCTCCTCGAGGTCCGCCTCGGCCTCCTTGGCGATGCGCGGCAGGCGGTTGGCCTCCACGTCGGGCAGGTGGCGGTCCACGATGCGCCGCAGCAGGCTCTCGGGCTCCCCAGCGGCGTCCAGCTGGAGGAGGAGGCACTCACGCAGGTCGCGGGCGGCGAGCCCTGGGTGGGTGGCGGCCCGGAGCTGCGCGAGGGCCACGGCCAGCTCGCCCTCCTCGAGAGGGCGAGGCAGGGAGCCGTCCAGCTCGGTGGCGACCTCCTCCAGGGGGGCCTCGAGGAAGCCGCGATCGTCGAGGGACCACACCAGGTACTCGAGCAGAGCCCGCCTACGGTCGCTGGTCTCGAGCAGGCCGACCTGCTCGATCAGGACCTCATGCAGGGACGAGGGTTCGCCGGCCACGTTCTGGAGGGCCTCGTGGCGCCGGTCGCTGGCCTCGGGGTCACGGGGGCGCTCGAGGCGCCCATCCCCGTACTCCCGCTCCAGGCGCTCGAAGGTCTCGAGGAGCTGGTCCCGATCGGACTCGGGCAGGCCCTCCGCCTCTGCGGCCTCGCCTGGCTCAGCGCCCTCCGCGGGCTCGGCGCGCTCCAGGAACGGGTTCTCGACCAGCTCCTGCTCGACGCGCGCCTCCAGATCCAGCAGGGGCAGCTGCAGGATCTGCATCGCCTGGATCATCTGCGGCGACTGCTGCAGCCGCTGCTCCAGGCGCGCGCTCTGATGGAGTCCGAGTCTCAAGGTGGGGCGCTCTCTTCGCTCTCTCTCACGAAGTCTACCTCTGGCGCGCGCGCGAAGCCTGCAACTCCCGCACCAACCTCTCACCCTGCGGGTGATTTCCCGACGTCGGGATCAGGGGAGCTGGCGCACGGCAAGGCGCGGCAGCGGGGCTCGCGCATCGAGGACCCAGGGCTCTCCACCGGCTGCCTGGAGGACCCTGAACGGACGACGTCGCAGTGTGCCCCACTCGAGCGCCCCGATCTGTGCCAGCGCGTCCGCGGCAACCTGCCCGCGCTCCTGCTCGAGGGTCTGAGACCCCGCGCCACTGAGGGCGGTGGAGCTGGCGTTCAGGGTGAGCGCGAGTCCTGTCCTTCGCGCGGCCATGGTCGGCTCCGCGATCCAGGCGTCCGTCGCGAGCTCCGTGCGGTAGCCCACGAGCTGTGTCGTGAGGGCCTCCTGCCTCAGGCCGCCGGGCACGCCCATGAGGAGCGGGATGCGTCCACCGCGTCCGTCGCCCGAGATCACCTCGGCGGCTGCCGGGCGCTGTGGGGCACGGAGCGCGGACAGGAAGCCTCGGGCCTGGGCCGCAAGCTCGTCGGCGCCCGGCGGCACGAGCAGGAGCTCTCCGGCCCAGAGCGCGGAGGCCTCGGCGAGAGGGGAGGCAAGCATGGCCGCGAGGGCAGAGGCGCTCCAGCCGGGGCCTTCGTAGGACTCGTTCCAGGGCAGGGGCAGTCCCAGGGCGGCGGCGTCGAGCACCGTCCAGCCTCCGGGGCTCGGTAGCGGCGTCGGCGCTAAAAACTGCAGATCGAGGGCGACCGGCGCTGGCCCCGTGGCCTCCACCCGAAGGGGCTCCATAGCGGTGGCATAGCCCGCGAACTCGACGACGGTGCGCTCGACGCGCGGCCGCTGGAGCGTACCCAGGTCCGGCGTGTCGGGATCGAAGGGCTCCAGGGCCCCGGGCAGGGTGCGCTCGAGGCGTCCATGGACGCGCACTCCGTCCTCGCCCGCCGCGGCGGCGGCAAGGTGCAGGGACCAGCCCGAGCGCAGGCGCCAGATCGCGGGCTCGGCCACGGCGCTGTCGGCCGCGACCTCGGCGTTCCAGGTGCCGACGAACTCGCGCTCGTCGGTGACGCTGAGCGAGGTCAGGTCGCCCGAGCGCAGGGCCAGCGGCACCGCGAAGACCTCGTCGCCCAGGGTGAGGGTCGCGCTGCCCTCGAGGGTCCTGGCCGCAAGGCAGCCGTCCACCTCGCGCGCGAGCTCGGCCAGGCGCGCGAGGTCCTCGGGAGCGCCCTCCGCGAGCAGGCCCGTCTCGGTGCCGCGCAGGCGGACTCGCGGGATCAGGCCTGCCGCGGCCTCCTCGAGCCACCGGCGCCACTCCTCGGCGGTCACGGCGGCCCGTGAGGCAAGCTCCAAGGGCTCATCGTCGTGCTCCAGCCAGGGGAGATCCCCCGGGAACAGGGTGAGGCCAACGGGCTGGGGCGCGGCCTCCGCCGGGGCCTGAAGGACGAGGAAGCGGGGGGCCTGCTGGGCGAGTGCCAGGGCAGGAGGCACGCAGGGGACCGTCAGGAACAGCAGCAGGAAGGGCCGGCGCATGGACCAGACCCTAGCAGCCCCGTTGATCCGGGATACAGGTCGGACGGACCCGGTCGCAGGAATCGTGAATCAGAGAGGCTGGGTTGGCATTCTCTGGGGATGCAGGCCTGGATCGAAGTGCGCGGCGGCGCGGCGCAGGAGCGCATTCCCTGGCAGGGGAGGCTGCGTCTGGGGGCGGCCCCCTGCGAGGTGGTCGCCCCGTCCCCGGAGGGCGGCGAGCTGCACCTGTGGTCCGAGCCTGCCCGCCTGGTCTTCGTGGGCGCAGGAGGCCTCGTGCTCCTGAACGGGCGCGCCGTGGAGGAGGCCCCCCTGACCGAGGGGGACACCATCCAATGGGGTGGTCTCGTGGTGGTGGTGCACCCGCCGGCCGCCCTCGAGGAGCTCGCGCCCGAGCCGGCTCCCGTGACGCCCAAGTCCAGCGGACGCCCCGGCGCCGCGGCTCCCGCGACCGCCACGTCGACCCAGGGCCGCGGCCCCTCGGGTGCTCCTGTTGCTGGACCCGAGGCCGCCGGCGGGGGCCAGGCCTCCCAGCGCCTGCTCGCCGGGCTCGCGGCCGAGTGTGGCCTGGGCGACAAGGCCGCGGTCAAGCGCTGGCAGGCGGCGGTCCTCCGCGGTGAGTGGGACCCGGATACGGCCGCACGGGAGATCCTTCAGGGCACGGATCCTGGCGCGGCGGCGCTCCTCGAGCGCGCCAGCCGCGTCCAGCGGGACCTGCTCATGTCCGCCTTCCAGCGCGGCATGCGCGGGGCGGCTCGCAAGGCCCGCGGCGCCGCCCGCGGCGGCTCGGCGTTCGTCGTCGCCAACGTCGTGGCCGTCAGCGTCTACAGCCTCCTCGTCGCCGCCCTCGCCGTGCTCCTGCGGGCGCGCTACGGCTGGAGCCTCGACGGAGGCATCGACGGCCTCCTCGAGCTCGTAGGCGGCCTCTTCGGCGCCTCCTGAGCCTTCCCGCGTCACCCCCGGCCTCGCACCGACTAGCATTCTCCATCGTCCATGAGCGATCCGACGCGCAACGCCGAGCGGGGCCTCTTCAGCCTCGCCCAGATCCAGCACCTCATCCGGGTGGAGTTCCACCGGGCCCAGCGCTACGGCTACCCCCTCAGCTGCCTGCTGGTGGGCGTCGATCGCCTGGAGCAGCTCCGCGACCTCTACGGCTACGAGTCGAAGGAGGAGGTCGTCGGCGAGGTGATCGAGATGCTCAAGCGCGAGACGCGGACGAGCGACTTCCTCGGGCGGCTGGCCGACGACCACCTGCTGGTGGTGGTGCCGCACACGCCCGTGGACGGGGCCCAGCGCATGGTCGAGCGGCTGCTGCGCGCCTCGCGCCAGCTGGAGTTCGAGTCCGACGGGCGCACGATGGAGGTCACGATCTCCGTGGGCGTGGGGAGTACGGCCGGCGGGGACGACGTCCTCTTCTTCGACGCCCTCCTCGAGGCGGCCGAGCTCGGGCTCGAGCGGGCCCAGGCCGCGGGCGGCAACCGCGGCGAAGTCGGCACGCTGGAGGCGTGACGGCCGGGTGAGGGTCCTGCTCGTCGAGGACGAGGTCACCATCTTTGTGACCTTGAGGGATGCCCTCGCGGATGCAGGGCACGAGGTCCTCGGGGCCAACGACACGGAGGCAGCGCTCGGGATCCTGGAGTCGGGACACCCCGAGCTCGTGCTGACCGACGTGCGCCTGCCTGGAGCCGGCGGTCTCGCCGTGCTCGAGCGCTCCCTGGCCCTCGACCCCGGCAGGCCCGTGCTCGTCATGACGGGCTACGCCACCGTGGAGGACGCGGTGGAGGCCATGCGGGTCGGCGCCGTGGACTACATCCAGAAGCCGTTCCAGAACGACGCCATCGTCCGGCGCGTCGAGGCCTTTGGGGTCGCGCGCAGCCTGCAGCGGGAGAACGCCCGCCTGCGGGACGAGCTTGCGCGGGTCCGCGGATTCGAGAACATCGTGGGGGAGTCGGCGGCCATGCGCCGGGTCTTCGATCGCGTGCGCACCGTCGCGGGGAGCGAGGCCACCGTCCTGATCCAGGGCGAGAGCGGGACAGGTAAGGAGCGCATTGCCCGGGCGGTGCACGACCACTCGGGGCGTCGAGAGGGCCCGTTCGTACCCCTGTCCTGCGCAGCCCTCCCCGAGGGCCTGCTCGAGGCCGAGCTCTTCGGTCACGAGAAGGGTGCCTTCACCGACGCGCGCGGTCAGCGCAAGGGGCGCTTTGAGCTCGCCACCGGGGGGACCCTGTTCCTCGACGACATCGACGACATGCCCCTGCCCACGCAGGTGAAGCTGCTGCGGGCGCTTCAGGAGCGGGAGTTCGAGCGGGTGGGCGGCGAGACCGCCGTCCGCGTCGACATCCGCGTCGTGGTGGCGACCAAGGTCGACCTGCGCGAGCGCGTCGCCGACGGCCGCTTCCGCGATGACCTCTACTGGCGCGTGCACGTGGTGCCGGTCCTGCTGCCGCCTCTCCGCGAGCGGGCGGGCGACGTGCCGCTGCTGGTGCAGCATCTGCTGGAGCGCCACGGAGGAGGGCGGGAGTTCTCGGTGCCCCGCGCCACCATGCAGCTCTTGGAGCGCTACCCCTGGCCAGGGAATGTGCGCGAGCTCGAGAACGCGGTGCAGAGGGCTGTGGCCCTCTGTGGGGCGGAGGGCGTCCTGGCGGCTGAGGACCTGCTGCCCGCTGATCCGCGCTGGCGCGGCGCGGTGCAGGTGCCGCAGGCGATCCGGCCTCTTCGGGAGGTCGTGCGGGAGGCCGAGCGCGCCCACCTGGAGCATGCGCTCGAATGGACTGGAGGGCATCGCCAGCAGACGGCGGACCTTCTCGGGATCTCGCGGAAGGTCCTGTGGGAGAAGCTGCGCAGCCACGAGCTGGGCCACGAGGAGGGCGAGGAGTGAGCCCCGCCATTGCGCATGTCTTCGGCGACCTGCACCTGGATCCCGCGGGCGGCCCTGAGGTCGAGGCCTTCTGCTCCTGGGTTCGCTCGGTGGAGAGCCCGCGGCTCGTGATCCTGGGGGACCTCTTCGAGGCCTGGTTTGGCCCGCGCACCGCCAGCCTCGCAGGCGCGCGCGAGGTCCTCGCGTCTCTGATGGCCGCCACCGCGCGCGGCATCGCCATCGAGGTCGTTCCGGGGAACCGTGACTTCCTCCTGGGCGAGGGCTTCGAGGCGCGGACTGGAGCGACCCTCCACGCCGGAGGCCTCGCCCTGGAGGGCGCCTCCCGCCGCACGCTGATCCTGCACGGCGACGAGCTGTGCACCCGGGACCACGGCTACCTGAGGCTTCGCCGCGTCCTGCGCAGTCCCCTCGTGGCCCGGCTGGCGGGGCTGCTGCCGCGCTGGGCCGGGGCCGCCGTGGCCGCGCGACTCCGGAGGGCCAGCGTTCAGGCGGTGGCGTCGAAGCCGGCCGAGGAGACGGCTATGCAGCCCGAGGCCGCCGTGGAGGCGGCGCAGCGGGCGGGCGCCGCGCTGCTGATCGTGGGGCACGCCCACGAGTTCGCCCTTCGCACCCCGGCGCCCGGGCTCGAGTGGGTGGTGCTCGACGGCTGGGGCGGAGAGCGGGATGTCGCGGAGCTCTCCGGGGATGGAACCTGGAGGGCCGTCGCCCATGGGGACCTGCCGCGGTGGTCCGCGGTTGAGGCGGGCCAGGCCTCCTCCGCCCGTTCGTGAAGTCAAGAAACCGCACCCGACGCAAGCCATGACCCACAGGCACCTCTTCCAGCGCGCGGCCGCCGCGGACTCGGACCGGCTTCACTTCGCAGCTCACAGCCACCACTGGTGGCTGGACGCCGCCCTCGAGGGGCACGCGCGCGCCGCCGAGCTCGCGGTGGAGCGCCTCGACCGCAAGTGGGAGGTGGTCTTCGGGGAGCTGATGCCCCGTCTTCAGGAGCGCGTGGCGCGCCGGATCGGCTGGCCGGATCCCAGCGGGATCGCCTTCGCCCCGAGCACCCATGAGCTCCTCCTCCGCCTGGTCTCTGGGATCGAGCGAGGGGCTCGGCCCCTGCGGGTGCTGACCACGGACGCGGAATTCCACGCGGCGCGGCGGCAGTTCCTGCGGTGGCAGGAGGCTGGTGAGGCCGCCATCGAGGTGGTGGCCGCCGAGCCCTTTGACAGCTTCTCCGAGCGCATGGAGGCCGCTATCGCCGCCGGTGGGCACGACCTCGTGCTGCTGAGCCAGGTGTTCTTCGACTCGGGCTTCGTCGTCCCCGACCTCGCGGCCCTCGTGAGCGTCGTGCCGGACGACCGCACCGAGGTGCTGATCGACGGCTACCACTCCTTCAACGCCCTCCCCGTGGACCTGGCCAGCGTCGCCTCGCGCGCCTTCTTCACCTCGGGGGGCTACAAGTACGCCATGTCCGGCGAGGGCGCCTGCTTCCTTGCTTGCCCCCCGGGCCGGGTGCCTCGGCCGGTCAACACCGGCTGGTTCGCGGGCTTCGGTGCGCTGGAGACCTTCGAGGACCGGGTGGGCTACGCAGAGGACGGCAGCCGCTTCCTCGGAGCGACGCTCGATCCCACGGGGCTGTTCCGGCTGGACGGGGCCCTTGGCGCCCTCGACGAGGCCGGGTTGGGACCGGCCGAGATCCACGCCTGGGTCGAGGACCTCCAGCGGCAGGCCATCGAGGCCCTTCCCCCGACCGGGGCCCTGTCCCGGGAGCGCCTGCTGCCGGACTCCGGCGAGCGCGGTCACTTCCTCTGCTTCCGTGAGCCCGAGGCCGGTGCCCTGCACGCCGAGCTGATGGAGCGCGGGGTCTGGACCGACTGGCGCCGGGACCGCCTGCGCTTCGGCTTCGCGCTGTACCACGAGCCGGCAGAGATCGAGGCCCTGACCGGACACCTGGCCGCGGTGCGGGCAGGGCGCGGGGCATGACCCGGCTGCACGCGTGAACGCCAGCGCTCGCCCCCCGGGGGCTGCGGTGCGCCAACCCGGACTCTAGACTCGGGCGTCCATGATCATCGCGATCGACGGACCCGCGGCGAGCGGCAAGAGCACGGTGGCCAGGCTGCTGGCGGAGCGCGTGGGCGTGCCGCTGCTCAACACCGGCGCCATGTACCGGGCCGTGGGGCTGGCGTGCCTGGATGCCGGGCTCGCGCTCGAGGATGGCGAGGCCTGCGCGCGGCTGGTCCGCGAGCTGGACCTGTCCCTGCTTCCGGATGGGACCGTTCAGGTGGGCGGCCAGGTCGTGCCCGTGGCCCGCGAGGAGGCGGGCGCCGCAGCGAGCCGGGTGGCGGTGCATCCCGGGGTGCGTGCCAGGCTGGTGGAGCTCCAGCAGGAGTTCGGAGCGCGGTATGGATGCGTCGCCGAGGGCCGCGACACCACCACCGTTGTGTTCCCGGAGGGAGACCTGCTCGTCTTCCTCGCGGCGTCTCCGGCGGTCCGCGCTGCCCGTCGCGCCGAGCAGGAGGGCCACCCCGAGAGGGCCGAGGCCTATGCGCGCGAGCTCGCCGAGCGCGATGCCCGGGACGCGGGCCGCTCGGTGGCGCCTCTGCGGCCCGCGCCCGGGGCTCTGCACCTGGACAGCGACACCGCTACCCCCGAGGAGCTGGTGGATCGCATCGTCGCGGCGCTCGAGGAGGTGGCCCCGTGAGCTCGGGGCGCGAGCGCCTGACGCCGGGCTACCGGTGGATCATGACCATCCTGCGGGCGTGGAGCCTGCTGCTC
Organism: Planctomycetota bacterium; assembly: GCA_040265735.1. Classification (GTDB taxonomy): domain Bacteria; phylum Planctomycetota; class UBA1135; order UBA1135. Next base: position 13,817 of record JBDQFW010000025.1, read on the forward strand.
TGGCCCCTGCGCGTGGAGGGCCGGGAGCACCTGCCCGAGGTCGGAGGCGCCCTGCTGGTCGCCAACCACAGCTCGGTCCTCGACATTACGGGGATGGCCCTGGCGTCCCTGCCGCGGCACGCGTCCTTCGTGGCACGCCGCAGCCTGTCGGACAGCCGCTTCCTCGAGCGCGTCCTGGACACCTCGGAGGCGATCCTGATCGAGCCCGGGGCCAGCGACCGCGCGGCTCTGCGCCAGATCGTGGAGCGCCTGCGCGAGGGACGGCTGGTCGCGATCTTCCCGGAGGGCACGCGCTCGCCAGACGGCGCCCTACACCCCTTCAAGGGCGGAGCCCTGCTGGCGGCCCGGATGGCCGGGGTGCCCCTGATCCCCTGCGGGGTCTCCGGGGCCTGGGAGGCCTGGCCGCGGCACCGCCGCTGGCCGCGCCGGGGGCCGGTGCTAGTGCGCTTCGGCGCCCCGCTCGAGCCCGACCTCGAGGATCTGGGGGAGGTTCTGGAGCATCAGGTCTCCCAGCTCGCGGGTATCGAGCGTGCCCCGCTTGCGGGTGACGCCCTGGCGCCCGCCTGATCTCCTGCGACTCCAGTTGACGGGGTCCGGCCGCCGGCTCTAGTCTCTTGGGCTCGAAACGCGCTGAGCGGCGCTCTGCGGCAGGTGGCCCCCCGGGTCCACCGCCTCCCGCGGGCCTCGCACGGACAGCAGTGGCACCTCCGGGCTGGATGGCGGAGGAACAAGGCCAGGCTGACCGAACCCCATCCCTCCGAACTGGACCGACCAGGACCCTGACAACCCATGGCAACTGCCTCCCGCCGGGTCCGGCTCTACGAGCTGGACGCCGAAGAAATCGATCGCCGCCTCGACGCGTCCCTGCAGGGGATCTCCGAGGCGGACTACGAGCTGGCGCTCGACGCCAACCTCACCGACGTCAACCCTGGCCAGATCGTCAACGCCAAGGTCGACTCCGTCGACGTCCGCACCGGATCCGTGGTGATGGACATCGGCGGCAAGTCCGAGGGGCTCGTCCCCGTGTCCGAGTTCGGCGAGGCCCTGCCCTCCGTCGGCGACGTGTTCGAGGTCTACTACGAGGGCCTCGATGACAACGACCTCGCGGTCATCTCCAAGCGCCGCGCCGATCGCCTGCGCGCCTGGGAGACGGTCAGCCAGAAGTACGGCGAGGGCGACATCGTTCAGGGCATCGTCCAGCGCAAGATCAAGGGCGGCCTGCTCGTGGATGTGGAGGGCGTCAACGTCTTCCTGCCCGCCAGCCAAGTGGCTCTTCGTCGCACCACCGAGGTGGGCGACTTCATCGGCGAGCCCGTGCGCGCGCAGATCATCAAGGTCGACACCGAGCGCATGAACATCGTGGTGTCGCGCCGCAAGCTCCTCGAGGAGGAGCGCGCCAAGCTCAAGCAGGACCTCCTCGCCGACATCGCCGAGGGCCAGATCCGCACCGGCGTGGTCAAGAACATCGCCGAGTTCGGCGTCTTCGTCGACCTGGGCGGCATCGACGGCCTCCTGCACATCACCGACATGTCCTGGGGCCGGGTCAACCACCCGACCGAGATGGTCAAGATGGACCAGGAGCTCGAGGTCATGGTCCTCAAGGTCGACTTCGACCGCGAGCGCATCGCCCTCGGCCTGAAGCAGAAGACCTCGTCTCCCTGGGACGGGATCGAGGCCCGCTACCCCGCGAACAGCAAGCAGAAGGGCACGGTCGTCAACCTCATGTCCTACGGCGCCTTCGTCAAGCTCGAGGAGGGCATCGAGGGCCTGGTGCACATCTCGGAGATGTCCTGGACCAAGCGCGTCAACCACCCCAGCGAGCTGGTCAAGGTGGACGATGAGGTCGAGGTCGTCGTGCTCGAGATCGATCACGAGAAGCAGGAGGTCTCGCTCGGCATGAAGCAGGCCGAGAGCAACCCCTGGGACATGGTCGACGACCACTACCCGATCGGAACCGTCATCGAGGGCCGCGTGCGGAACCTCACCTCGTACGGCGCCTTCGTGGAGATCGAGGAGGGCATCGACGGCCTCCTGCACGTCTCCGACATGAGCTGGACCAAGAAGGTCGCGCACCCCTCGGAGATGGTCAAGAAGGGCGACGTGCTGCAGTGCGTGGTCCTCTCGGTCGACAAGGAGAAGAAGCGCATCGCCCTGGGCCGCAAGCAGCTGTTCAACGATCCGTGGCTCGAGGAGATTCCCTCGAACTACCACGTTGGCGACCTGCTGACCGGCTTCGTGACCAAGATCACGACCTTCGGCGCCTTCGTGAAGCTGGATGAGAACCTTGAGGGTCTGCTCCACATCTCGGAGATCACCGACGATCGCGAGGCGCGGCCCGAGGATGTGATCCAGGCCGGCCTCAAGGTCGAGGTGCGCGTGATCCGCGTCGACATCGAGGACCGCAAGATCGGTCTCTCCCTCGTCCACTCGGACTTCGAGGAGAACGCCGCGGTCCTGGCCAAGGCGGCCAGCGAGCCGGCTCCGGCGACTGCTGAAGAAGCCTTGACTGCCGAGGAGGCCGCGACTGCTGAGGATGCCACCGAGGCTCCGGCCGAGGAGGCTCCCGCCGCTGCCGAGGCCGAGGTCGAAGCCGCTGGCGACAGCGACGCTCCGGCCGAGGCCTGACCCGGTCCGCCTTCGGGCATGATGGGGGCGCCTTCCCGCGAGGGGAGGCGCCCCCGTCCCATGCTGCGCGCTGTCCTCTCCGCTCTCCCTCTCCTCGCCCTCCTGAGCTGCACCTCACCGGGGGGCACAGGCCTTGGAGACGCCGGGCTGGGGGACACTGGGTCCAGTTCGCGCGAGCCTCTGGAGCAGGCCGAGCAGGCTGTTCCCACCGTCTCCGTTCCTGAGGCCTTCCGGCCCGCACTCGAGGCCCTCGAGGAGGCTGTCCGCGAGCGGGCCAACGGCCGGGCGCGAGCGCTGCTCCAGCGCCTCGAGCTGCGACTGGAGGCGGACCCGGGCGCGAGGCAGCAGCTCGCGCCGGTGCTGGCTGGCTACGAGCTCGTTCTCGGGGGGCGGGAGCGCTCCGAGGCCCTCGACCTCTCCCTGCAGCTGGAGCGCGGCGCGGGCGCTTCCGGCCCGCGCGTCGAGGTCTGGCTGGTGGCTCGCTCCCGGTGGCCTGAGGAGCTGGTGCTCCTGCCTGGAGCCCTGGTCCTCAGCGTCCTGCGCACAGAGATGGACAGCCGTGCGCGCTCAGGGGACCGTGCCGTGCTCCTGGAGCGCGACCCGGGCACGGAGCTCCGGGTCCCCGGAGGTGGGTCCGCGCGCTGGTCCCTGGGCAGCCTCGAGGCTGGCGTCGCGGAGCGGAGCCTGGCGTCCCGGCTTCGGGTGGACCTGCGGGCCCGTGCGGCCCGCGTGGGGGAGGCGGGCCGTGAGTACCCCGCTGAGGCTCTCGCCGCGAGTCCCTCACGGCACGTGGAGCTTGCCGGCTTCCTGCCCGCCGCCGCGACGCCCGCCGGGGAGCTGCAGCGCGCGGCCCTTGCGCCCGAGGTGGGCATCGACTCGTGGGCCGAGCGCGTCGTGCGGCTCGCGCCAGAAGACTACGCCGACGCGATCACCGGACTGCGGAGCCTCGTGGCGGAGAGGGCAACCGATCTCGAGATCCTCGATCGCCTGGCACCTGCCCTGCGCTGGCTGCTGGAGGGGCAGGCTCCCGGCGCCTCTCCGGCCGAGTGGCGCGCTTGGGCTCGGGCTGCTGTCCGCGAGGCCGAGGAGGCCCCGAGAGTCCTGGACTTGCCGGGCGCGTGATGCCACAAGGGGGAGCCCATGACCGCAGCCAGACGACTGAACGGATCCCTGGACGAGCACCTGGCCGCATTCGCCAGGGGTGCCGAGGACCTCATCGAGGAGAAGGAGCTGCGGCGGCGCATCGAGGGTGCCCTCGAGCGCGATGAGCCCCTCCGGGTGAAGTTCGGGATGGACCCGAGCTCTCCCGACCTTCACCTGGGGCATGCGATCCCCCTGATGAAGCTGCGGGACCTGCAGCGGCTCGGGCACCAGGTCGTCCTCATCGTTGGCGATGCCACGGCCATGGTGGGGGACCCCAGCGGGCGCTCGAAGCTGCGGCCGGTCCTGACGCGCGAACAGGTCGAGGCGAACCTCGAGACCTACACGGCCCAGGCCGGCCTCGTGCTGGAGCTGGACCGCACGGAGGTGGTTCGGAACGCCAGCTGGTTCGATGGGATGGGCTTCGAGGGGCTCCTCGACCTGACGACCCGCATGACGGTGGCCCAGATGGTCGAGCGGGACACCTTCCAGAAGCGCCTCGGTGCGGGCGAGCCTGTGGGCATCAACGAGTTCCTCTATCCGCTCATGCAGGGCTGGGACTCGGTCCAGGTGCGGGCCGACGCGGAGCTCGGCGGGACCGATCAGCTCTTCAATCTCCTGGTGGGGCGCCGCCTCCAGGAGCAGGAGGGGCAGCGCCCCCAGGTCGTGGTGACCACGCCGCTGGTCAACGGTCTGGACGGGCGCAAGATGAGCAAGTCCTACGGCAATGCCGTGGGGCTCACGGACAGCGCGCGTGAGATGACCTTCGGGCTGATGCGGCTCGACGACGAGGCCATGCGCACCTGGTTCGTCCAGCTCACGCGCGTGCCCCTGGAGGAGGTCGAGGCCCTGCTGGCTGGGCACCCCCGCGACGCCAAGGCGCGCCTGGCCTACGAGATCACGACCTTCTTCCACGGCCCGGAGGAGGCCCGCGCCGCGGCCGAGGCCTTCGACCGCGAGGTGCGCGACAGGGAGCTGCCCGAGGACCTGCCGGAGTGGTCCTGGGGCGAGCCGCTGGAGGCTGAAGCTCCCCTCCCTAACGTGCTCCGAGCCATGGGGCTCGTGCAGTCGACGAGCGAGGCCCGCAGGGCGATCCAGCAGGGTGGCGTGCGCCTCAATGGGGAGGTCCAGAGCGATCCGCGCTTCCTGCTGACTCCTCCGCCCGCCCCCGTGCTGATCCAAGTCGGCAAGAAACGGGCGGCACGCCTGCTCCCGCCGGAGGGCTGACTTCTCCTCCGGGCCCGGTAGCAGTTCTCGCCGGGGCCACTCGCGCCGTGGCGCTCAGCGCACGAAGCCGGTCACGCGTCGCTCGAGCTCTGCGTAGCCCGGGTCGTCGGTGGACAGCCGAACCGTGAGGTCCACGGGCCCCTCGGGGTGGCTCTCCAGCAGGGTGAGCGTGGCTCGCCACCAGGAGCTCGTCTCCTGGTCCCCTGGGCCCGCCGGGCGGAGCTCCAGGCGCGCGTGGGGCGCGCTCGGCCCCTCGATGGCCGCGACCTCTGCGCGCAGGAGCTGGCCCGGTAGCAGGCTGCGCAGGCTGAGCTCGAGCTCGGCGGGCTGGCCCAGGCGCACCTCGGAGAAGGTCGCGCTGCGAGGATCCAGGACCACGTCCTCCACCACCTGGGCGCGCAGCGGCAGGACCAGCCGGCCCTCCTCACCCCAGCCCTCGCCGTTGGTGGTCGCAAGGACCACCTCGCCGGAGCGGGGCCCGAGGTCCAGGGGCGGGTCGACCTCGGCGACGAGCATCCAGTGGGGCTCCCCGCCGGTCTGGATCTGCTGGAGATCGAGGCGCGCCCACGCCGGCGCCTGCTCGACGCGCAGGACCCGGGCGAGGGATCCCGGCAGGCCTGTCAGGATCTGCACCTCGCTGCCTCCGCCGCCGTTCGCGGGGATGCGCCCCAGGTCCAGCTCCGCTCTTCCAAGAGTGAAGAGCCTCTCCACGCGGAAGGAGACCTCGAGCATGAGGAACGGCGTCTCGTTCGAGGTGGTGCGCAGGCGCACCACGACCAGCTTGTCGCGGTTGTGCTCCTCCTCACCCACGAGGTCGCTGTCGATGCGCAGGGTGAGGGCGGCCTCCTCGCCCGGCTGGAGCACGAGCAGGTCCCCCGGGCCGGACAGGCGGCCCCTCCGAGGGGGCTTGCCGGCCGCCTCCAGGGAGACCGGCCGGACGCAGGCGCAGGCCGGCTGGACGGCCAGAATCGAGACCGGCTCGGGGTCGTCGTTGCGGAGGGTGAAGGTGTGGGCTGCGCGGATCCCCGTGCTCATGGGCCCAACGCGATGGAAGTAGGGACGCGCGGGATCCTCGGCGGAGGTGATCACGAGGCCGCGTCCCAGAACGCCCCGGCCGTGGGCCGCAGCCGTCGTGGGCACGTGTCCGGAGCCGGTAGGCTCCTCAGAGCCACTCCCGCCGCAGCCGGCGCCGAGGAGCAGGGCGCCTGCGGTGAGGAGCAGGCCGCCTGCAGACGCCCTCGAGCCCCTCATTCCTCGTCGCCGCCGTAGCCGAGCTGGTTGAGCGCGGCCCCGCTGGGCCCGGAGGTCTCCTCCTGTGGCCGGACCTCCTGGGGGTTGCGGGCCTCCAGCCATCGCTTGAGGCGTACGGCGGGCTCACTGTCCTTCTGCGAGGCGTAGAGGTTGTTCACCTCGCCGGGGTCCTCGGTCAGGTGGTAGAGCTCCGAGTTCTCCGGCTCACGCTCGTGCCAGACGAACTTCCACTCGCCGTCCGTGGCGGCGTACAGGTTGTCGTACTGGCCGGGCGGCAGGTTCTTCGCGCGAGGGCTGTGGTCGTCGTAGAGGTTGAGCGCGTCGGCGTAGGCCACGCGGGGCTGGCTCTCCTGGGCGCCCTGCCAAAGGTCCACGACGCTCGCGCCTTCCAGCACCGGGCTGCCGGGCAGGTCGCACAGCTGAAGCACGGTGGGGACGATGTCGATCGTGCGCACCTGCTTGCTCACCACCTCGCCCTTCGGCATGCCCGGCGCCCGCACGAGGAGCGGCACGCGAATGGACCAGTCGTAGAGGAGCCGGTGCTTGACCCAGCCGTGGCGCTCGAGTCCGTCGAGGAGCCCCTGGCCGTGGTCGGCGGTGACGACGACCACGGTGTTGTCCCACTGGCCGGTGCGGTCGAGGTACTCCGCAACCCGGGCGAGCTGGGCGTCCATCCACTCCAGCTCGGGGTCGTACATGCGGTCGCGCCACTGGTGCGAGGCCATCCCGCGGATCGGCTCATCGGGAGAGGGGTAGGTGATGCCTCTCGCCGCGGCGAACTCGGCGGGGGGCACCACCGAGGTGTCGTGCACGTCGAACATGTGCACCCAGAGCATCCACGGCTGGTCGCCGCCCTGCTCGAGCCAGGCAAGCGCCTCATCCACCGTGCGGTCTCCGCGCCGCTGGGTGGAGGTGACTCCGGACTGGTCGAACTGGGTCTCGTGCTTCTGCTGATGCGAGAGGTCGAGGTCCTCGGCCTCGACGCCTCCGGTGCTGAAGTCCTCGAAGCCCTGATCCAGGCGATAGAACTCGCTGACGGGGTAGGAGCTGACGCGCGCCCCGGTGCGGTAGCCCGCGGCCTTGAGCTTCTCCGGCAGGGTCTCGACGGCGTCCGGGAGCTGGAAGCCGGCCTTGTCCGAGTGGAACACCCGCAGCCCGTGGCTGTAGTTATTCAGGCCGGACAGGATCGCCGCGTGGGACATGGGGGTGATGCCCGCGGTGGACACGCAGCGCTCGAAGCGTGCGCCTTCGCTGGCGATGCGCTCGAGGGTGGGGACCTGCGCCTTCCCGCCGTAGACGCTCATGCGGTCGGGCCGCGTGGTGTCCAGGGTCACGAGCAGGACATTGGGCCGAGCGGCCCCGTCCCCGCAGGACGGGAGGAGGGCGCCGGCGGCGAGGAGCGGGAGAAGGGAGAGGGCGGTTCTCATGGGGAGGTCCAGGTCCGTGCGGTCATTGTCCGCGGGGGATGGGGCCTGCGTGGGCATCGCGCACGCGCTCGACGAGGTAGCGGAAGACCTCGTCCTTGGGCAAGGCCTCTCCGCGCAGGGCCCTGCGATACCAGTCGAGTTCGATGAGGTCGAGGCGCCTGCGTCCGCCGACCTGCTTGCCCCCGACCTTGCGCCGGTAGGCGACGTACTCGAGCCACCAGGGGCCATCGCAGGGCGGCTGTGCCATGCCCAGCACGGCGGCCTCCTGGGCGATGGGGACGCCCTGGGCGTCGCGCGCGCTCAGGCGGCAGAGGTCGATGCTGAGGGCGTACTCGCGCAGGAGAGGCTCCGAGGAGGCGAGCAGCTCCGCGACGAGGGCGTCGTGCTCAGGGCCGGGCGCAGCCTCCGCCCGATTGAGCAGCGCGTGCAGGGCCTGGATGCGCTCGTCCGCGGGCCCCGAGGCCGCGGCCAGCCGGAGCTCTGCCGCGCTCCGGTGCGAAACGCCAGCGAAGAGACCCATGAGCCCCATCAGGGCCAGGCACGCAAGGTGCGGGCGCCAGGCGCTCATGCGTCTCCTCCTTCCACGCCGTGCCAGGCGGCCTCGAGCAGGCCAACGGTGGTGGGGGCCCCGATCCACCATAGAGCCCCCAGAGCGAGGGCAAGGAGCAGGGCCAGGGCACGGCGACCCGGACCCTCCTCACACCGGCGCAGCGCTAGAGCCGCGACGCCGATGAGCAGGAGCGGCACCAGGGGCAGACGGAACCGCGACATGGCCACCAGCGACCCCGTGGCCAGGAGATAGAGCCCGTTCAGTGCGATCACCGCCGCCGCGGGCGTGCGCGGCAGGTGCAGCGCCAGCCCCACGAGCCCCAGCAGTAGGGTTCCTGCGGAGCACAGGACGGCGAGGACGACGAGGAGGGGCCGCAGGTCGGCCAGGGGACCGTGGTAGTGCCCAAGGGTCAGGTGGCGGGTGAGGAAGCTCACCGGCGCCACGAGGTCGGACCACTTCTGCACCCGCGAACGCAGGATCCAGCCGGGGTGGGCGGCCGCGAAGCTGAGGCCACGCTCTCGGTTCTCCGCAAGGCGCGTGGGGAGATGGGGGATCTCCTCGGCACGCGGCCACTCGGCGAGCGGACGGCCTCCCTCGACGGGGTCGCGGAAGGGGGCCCGGACCTCGAGGATTGGCCGACCCGCGCGCTGCAGGGCGGTGTTGACCGGGATGAGGTCGAAGTTCCGGTGGGTCGCGTTGAGCCCGTTGTAGGCGTTCTCACCCAGGGTCGAGGCCACGGTTGGCGTGCCGTACACCTCGAGGTTGCGCAGGCTCCAGGGCGTGAGCACCACGAGGAAGGTCAGTACGGGCAGACTCGCGGCCCGCAAAGCGGGCAGGGCTCCCTCGCGGCGCCAGCGCGCGATGAGCAGCGGCACGACCAGCAGCGGGACCAGGTAGAGCGGGGCCTCCTTCAGGTGCACCGCGAGCCCTGCGAGCGCCCCGAAGAGGCCAAGCTCGAGGACCGGCTCGCGGTCGCGATCCTCGAGCGCGCGCAGCAGCAGGGCCAGGGCCGGCAGCCAGAGGGCGAGGAAGAGCGTCTCGCTCCAGAGCAGGTGGGTGAAGGCCGCCAGGGGGAGGTGCAGGGCCCAGCCCGCGCCCGCAAGCAGCGCGACGCGACGGTCGAAGAGGCGGGCGGCGATGGCCATGGTGGCCGCACCGATCGCGGGGGAGGCCAGCACCTGCAGCCAGCGCGCCAAGTCCAGGCCGCCGTCGGGTGCGAGGGCGAAGCAGGCCCGCAGGAACGCCGGATAGGCGGGCGGCCAGAGGTAGCGATAGCAGTCGAGGAGGACGCCGAAGCGCTCCAGGCCCAGGGCCAGGTGGACGTAGTTGGCCTCGTCCGACTGGAGGTCGATCGGCCCCGCCGTGAGGAGCAGGAGCAGCCGCACCGCCACCCCCAGGCCC
>JBDQFW010000026.1:0-23350 GCA_040265735.1 Planctomycetota bacterium
ATGTTCAAGGGCACCCGGCGGCACGGGAAGGGCCAGGTGGATGCCATCACCACCCAGCTGGGCGGGAGCAACAACGCGTTCACGAGCTACGACCACACGGCGTACTGGTTTGAGCTGTCGAGCGACCGCTGGGAGACGGCCCTCGAGCTGGAGGCCGATCGCATGCGCGGCCTGCGCCTGGACGAGGCCGAGTTCCGCAGCGAGAAGGCCGTGGTGCTCGAGGAACTCGCCATGGGGCGCGACAACCCCTGGCGGCGCCTCGGTCAGGAGGTGGGTGAGGCCCTCTATGGGCGGCATCCGTACGGCCGGCCGATCATTGGCTTCCGCGACACGCTGGAGCCGATGGGCGTGGACCTCATGCGCTCCTGGTACGAGCGCACCTATCACCCTGGCCGCGCGACGCTGGTGCTCTGCGGAGGCCTCAACCCGCGTCAGGCTCTTGCCCGCGTGCGCGAGCACTTCGGGGACCTGCCTGCGGGCCCCGAGACGCCGGAGCTGGAGCGCGCGCCCCTGCGCGAACCGGAGGGCGAGCGTCGGCTCACGGTGCGCTGGGACGACCCGGCGCAGCGCCTGACCATGGCCTGGCGGACGGCGCCCGTTGGGACCGACGAGGACTTCGATCTCGACCTCATCGAGGCCCTGCTCACGGGCGGGCGCCTGTCGCGCCTGCACCGCCGGCTGGTGCTGCAGGAGGGCCTGGCGACCTTCGTGTCGGGGACCTCGGACACGCGCGTCGAGGCGGGGGCGTTCTGGCTCTCCGTCGAGACCGTGCCGGGTGCGGATCCGGCGGCGGTGGAGCGCGTTCTCGAGGAGGAGCTGCATCGCCTCGCGCACGAGCGCATCCCGGCGGCGGAGCTCCGGCGCGTCAAGGCCACCGTGCGCTCGGGGGACGCCTACGAGGCGGAGACCGTCACCGACCTGGCGGAGCTCGTGGGCTCCCTCGCGGTGGACGCGGACTGGCGCCTCCTGCTGGACCTCGAGGAGCGCCGCGCGGCCGTGACGGCGAAGCGCGTCCAGAGCACCCTGCGCAGGCTGTTCGTGCCCGAGCGTCGCGTGGTGGGCTGGAGCCTGCCGGAGGAGAAGGCGTGAGCGCCTCCTCGGCTGGGGCTCTCGAGGTCCCCTGCGAGCGCTTCGAGCTGCCCGGCGGCCTGATCCTGCTCGTGTCCCCGCGTCCCGGCGCGCCGATCACTGCGGCCCGCCTGCACCTGCGTGGCGGCTCGAGCGTGGATCCCGCGGGCCAGGAGGGGCGCGCCTTCCTCGCCGGCCGCCTGGCCGACCAGGGCACGGCGACGAGCACCGAGGCCGACCTGTCCACGCGCCTCGAGCCCTGCGGAGGCAGCCTGACCGGGGACCAGAGCGGGCTCTCGGGGAGCGTCGCCGGCCCGCACTGGAAGGTGCTGCTCGAGACCCTCTTCGAGGTCGCGCGCGGCGCCGCCTTCCCCGAGGCCGAGGTGGAGGTCCAGCGGCGGCGCATGCTCGCCCGCATGGCGGTGGAGGAGGAGAATCCCCGCTCCCAGGCCAGCCTGCGCTTCAAGCGCCTGGTCTATGGCCGTCACTGGCTCGGCCGCCCGGCCCACGGCACGGTCTCCAGCGTGGGAGGGCTCACCCCGGAGGACCTGCGCGCCCACCACGCGGCCCACTGGGGGCCCGACCGCGCCGTCCTCGGCATCTGCGGTGACCTCGACCCGCAGGCGGTGCGGAGGCTCGTCGCGCGGCTGACCAAGGGCTGGAGCCCCGTCGGTCCGATCGAGCGCAAGCGAGCCACGCTCCCCAGCCCTGGCGTTCGCCTCGACGCGTTCTCCAGGTCACGCGATCAGGTCCATGTGTACCTGGGGCACCTCGGCGTGCGCCGCGCCGATCCCGACTGGCCGACCCTCGTGGTCATGGACCATGTCCTTGGCAGCGGCCCCGGCTTCACCGCGCGGATCACCAAGCGCCTGCGCGACGAGCTGGGCCTGGCGTACAGCGTCCACGCCGACATCCACGGCTCCGCGGGCCGCCTGCCGGGCACCTTCCGCGCCTACATCGGCACCAGCCCCGAGCATGTGGGCACCGCGATCCAGGGCTTCCTCGAGGAGATGCGGCGCATCCGCGACGCGCGCGTCACCCGCAAGGAGCTGAATCTGGCGCGCGACTACCTGGTGGGCTCCTTCCCCCTGGGCTTCGAGCGCGCCGCCCGGCGCGCGGGGTACCTGATCACCGCGGAGCTGCACGGCTATGCGCCGGATCACCTCCAGACCCTGCCGCAGCGCTACGCCTCGGTCACCGCGGCCGAGGTCCAGGCCGCGGCCCAGCGCCACCTGCACCCCGACGCCTGCTGCGTCGCCGCCGCCGGTCCGGTCACCAAGGCGGCCCTCAAGCGCGCCCTCGAGGGCTGATCAGTCGTCTTCCCCATTGGGGTGACAGTTGAGGCACGCCGGGCTCGAGTAGGTGTAGCCGCCCACGCGGTCGTGCTCGTCGTTCATCTCGCCCTGCGAGTGGCATTGGGTGCAGCTCCAGTTGTTCGGCGTCACCGGGCTGCCGTGGCAGCTCGTGCAGCTGCTCGCGTTGCCGTGGTTGCGCGGGAAGCGGTGGCTGAAGCTCGCGCCGTCCCAGCTGCTGGTGCCGTGGCAGGACTGGCAGGTCGTGGGGAAGCCCGCCTGCTGGTGGTCGGGGTCCTGCGTGGCGAGGTAGTCACCGAGGTGGCAGTCGACGCAGTCGCTGCCAGGGACCGCGGCCGTCGCGGGGTCGTGGCACGCGGTGCAGGTGGCTCCGGCGTGCGCGCCGGTGAGCGGCCAGCTGCGGTGATCGAACAGCGCTCCCTGCCAGCTGCTGGTGGAGTGGCAGGAGTCACAGGCCGTCGAGAAGCTGAACTGCTCGTGGTCGGGGAACTGCGTGCCCAGGTAGTCGCTGAGGTGGCAGTCCACGCAGCTCGTGCCGGCGACCTGGAAGGAGGCGGGGTCGTGGCAGCTCGTGCAGGAGGCCGAGCCGTGGGCCCCGGTCAGGGGCCAGGGGTGCGACCAGCTCGAGGGGCTCCAGCCCTGCGGAGAGTGGCAGGCCTCGCAGGTGGTCCCGAAGCCGGCCAGGGTGTGGCTCGGGTCGGTCGTCCCGTTGAAGTCGTCCAGGTGGCAGCTCGCGCAGTCGCGCGGCGTCCCTGCGTAGACCTCATTCTGGTGGCAGCTGCCGCATGAGGCCGAGGCGTGGGCGCCGGCCAGCGGGAACTGGGCGTGCTCGAACCAGGCGCCCGACCAGGCGACCGGGGAGTGGCACTCCTGGCAGCCCTGGGTCCAGCCCTGGGTGCGGTGGTCGGGGCTCGTGGCCTGGGCGAGGTCCTGCTGGTGGCAGGCGATGCACTCCACGGGAGCGCGGTCGTAGCGCCCGACCTCCGCGCCGGGGTGACAGGCGAAGCAGCCCGCGGACGCGTGGGCTCCGACGAGGGGGAAGCGCGTCTGGTCGTGGCGTGCGATCGCCTCGCGCACCGACCAGTCCTCCTGCTCGTGGCAGGCGGCGCAGTCGCTCCCCAGGCGACCCTGGTGGCGGTCCTCGTGGCACCCGCGGCAGCCGCGGGCGGCGAAGGAGGCCACCGGCCCGCGGTCGTTGTGGCAGCGCAGGCAGCGCGCCCGGTCGTGTGCCCCCTCGAGCGCCACGCCGGTCTCGGCCTCGTGATCGAAGGTGAAGTCCTCACGCAGCTCGTGCCAGGTGCCGGGCAGGTGGCAGGCGTCGCACTCCATGGGGAACGAGTCGTGCGGGATCACTGCGCCGTGGCCCTCCCACCAGGAGTGCACTGGCCCTTCGGGAGCCGGCAGGTTCACGAGGCATGCCGTGAGCAGCCACCCCAGGGCGAGCAGGGGGGCGGGCCGCAGCAGGCGGCGGGTCCAGGGCAGCGGGCGCGTCGTCATCAGAAGAACCTCGCCAGGGAGATCGTGAAGCTGTCGGAGTCGAAGTCGCCGCGCTGGGCGGTGGCGCGCAGGGACAGCTGCCAGTCCTGGCCCAGGCGCGTGTCCCAGGAGAGCCGCAGCCAGGTGTCGGCGATCGTACTGCTGGCGCTCGTGTCCACATCGGAGAGGTCGAGGTCGGCGCGCCAGGTGCCGCGGCTGCCCCACCAGGCAGCAAAGAGCCGCGCCGTCTCGCCCTCGAGGAAGCGGCCGGTGCGGGTGCGCACCGAGGCCCCGACCTCTCCGTCGGAGAAGAGGCGGTCCTGCAGCGCGGCGCGCAGCTCGGCGCTGCCCCCTGACCCGTCCTGGTCAGCCCAGCTGTCGAGGGAGGCCGACAGGCGCCAGTCGTCCCAGCGGGTCCAGGTGTAGAGATCCGCGCGGTCCACCTGTCCCTCCGCGAGCACCTCGGCCACCTGCTCGGGGAACTCGTTGCGCAGGAGCTCCGGCCAGGCCATGCGAGACAGGGAGAGGCTCGCGCCGGTCCCGTCCTCGAACCAGGACGCCGTCACCCGTCCCTCGGTCAGCTCGGTGCCGTCCTTGAACTGATCCTCGCTGCCATACAGGTCCAGCAGCGCGCTGGCGCGCAGGGACCAGGGGCCGCCCGGGGCCCACTCATGGGTCAGGACGAGCAGGTCGCGGTCGGCCTCGCCCTCGTGCCAGGTCTTCTGCACGGCGACGCCGCCCTCCAGGCCGGCCTCCGCGTCGAACAGGTGCTTGTAGTAGACGGCGACCGACAGGTCTTCGCCCGTGCGCCGGTCACCCCGGAGCTGCGGCAGGTAGCCGGTCGCGGCGCCCAGCCGTGAGCCCGAGGGCAGGCGGTGCGTGTACTCCGCGCCATCGAGCACGCCCAGCTCCGGCACCCCGTAGTGCAGGAAGCGGCCCACCTGCCAGCGCTCGGGCTCGAAGCGCGTGCCACCCACCGCATAGCTGAGGCGCTCGACGCGCATGGCCTGGTCGAGGTTCGTGCTGCTGGTGGCCCCGTCCGCGCGCTGGTCCACGAAGCGCAGCTCGGTCTCCAGCACGCCCCCGAGGCCGTAGGGGTTCTCGGCGTCGAGGGAGAGGCCGGCCCGTGTGTTGCCGTAGTCCACAAGCTCGGTGCTCGTGCTCTGCCACTCGGTCCACGCGCGGCCGCTCAGGAGCAGCGGGCGCTCCTCTGGACTGATCTTGGCACCCTCGGCCAGCAGTGGCGTGTCCTCATCCCAGCCCTCGATGGGGGCCGACCAGGGCGGGTGCTCCTCCTGCTCGGGCTGCAGCCGGGCCTCGGGGACCTGCACCTCGCCGAGGGTCCCGACGCTCACACCCGCGATGGAGCCCACCACCTCTGCGCGCGCGGTGGCCTCGGAGGCCGCGCGCACGATGGCCTTGCGCGGGCCCAAGGACTCGGTGCGCAGGGTGACCACATCCCCCTTGCGCAGCCCGGAGGCCGCTCCGACATCGAGCTCGACGAAGCGGCCGTCCACGCGCGTGACGCGCAGCCGCACGAGGCGATCCCCGTCCCCCTCCTGGGCGAGCGCCGCGCCAGCCAGGAGCAGCGCGCACAGGACGGCCCACAGCACCTTCATCGGTCCCCGCCCCCCGCGTCGTGGCAGTCCCCGCAGGTCCGCCCCAGGGGGCGGTAGCGCACCACCTCGCGCCCGCTGCGCGTGGGCCAGGGCTGGTGGCAATCGCTGCACGCCAGGTCGGCGTGGGTCGCATCGAGGGGGAAGCGCGTCATGGTCGCGTGGTCGAACTCCACCACGCGGAAGGCGCTGGTGTCATGACAACGCCGACAGTCGGTGGTTTCTCCGGGCAAGGGCGCGAACTGGCCCAGGTGCGGGTCCTCGTGGCAGTCCGCGCAGGCCGTGCCGAGCGCCGGCGCGCTGCGGCGTCCCAGCAGGTCCGGGGTCTCGAGCGGCTCGTGGCACCCGCCGCACGAGGTCTCCGCGTGGGCGCCCTCGAGGGCCCAGCCGGTCCACGCGCCGTGGTCGAAGGCCTCGCTTGCACCTGCGAAGGCGGTCTCGTCGTGGCAGCGCGCGCAGCCCGTCCCGAGGACCGTTGCTCGCGGCAGCTCCGGCCGGTCGAAGAGGCCCCCGTGAGGGTCGGTGTGGCAGGTCGCACAGGACGAGGCGTCTCCGGGGAAGTGGTCCTGGACCCGGCCAAGGCGGCGCCCGATGGCAGCTCCCGCCCCGTGGCAGCTCTCGCAGGCGGCGGCCTCGTGGGCACCGCGCAGCGCGAACCCCGTGAGCGCGTGCTCGAAGTCCTGCACGGCTCCGAAGCTCTCCGTCCCGTGGCAGGCCGCGCAGTCCGACGGGTCGGCGGCGCGACCCTCGAAGGTGTCCGCGTGCGGGTCCTCGTGGCAGGTGGCGCACCGCTCCGGATCGCCGGGGAAGAGCGCGGCGACCGGGCCGAGCCTGCGATCCGCCCCGGGCGCGTGGCAGCTCTCGCAGTCGGCCGTGAGGTGCGCGCCCGTGAGGGGGTGACCCGTCGCCGCGTGGTCGAAGGCCAGGACCTCCGTGAAGGTGGAGGTGGAGTCGTGACAGGCCGCGCACGAGGGCCCGGCGGCGTCGACGCCATGGGCTAGCGCCGCGAACAGCCCGCCGTGTGGGTCCGCGTGGCAGCCCTCGCAGGCGCTCTCGAGGCCTGCGAAGGCCACGGGCGCCCCTTCAGCCGGAACGAGGTGACAGTCCGCGCACGCAGCCGCGGCGTGGGCCCCCTCGAGGGGGAAGGCGAGCAGGCCGTGGCGCACACGATCGAAGGTGGACGGCGCGAAGGCGTCGGTGCTGTGGCAGTCCGCGCACGCCGTGGGCGTTCCGTCAGCGCTTCGGAACTGGCCCCCGTGGGGGTCCGTGTGGCAGGTCACGCAGCTCGAGGCCTCGCGACCCGGGTAGCGCTCCTCGAAGGGGGCGGCGGGCTCGTGGCAGCTTGCGCAGGCGAGGCTCGCGTGGGCGCCCTCGAGGGCCATGCCAAGGGCCTCGTGCAGCACGCGCGAGGGCTCGGGGTCGGGCTCGGCGAAGGCCGCGAGCGCGGTGGCGTGGCAGCGGGCACAGTCGCTCTCGGCCTCGAGCAGGCCAGGGCCGTGCGGAGACTCGTGGCACGCGCTGCAGGCCCGCGTGCTGGGGGGGGCACCCGCGAGCGAGGCCACCGCGGCGCGCTCCCAGTCCGAGGCCTGCCCAGCCTCGTGGCAGGCGGCGCAGTCGAGGCCTGCGTGGACCCCCGACAGCGCGAAGCTCGAGGCGTGCTCGAAGGAGGCGGCCGAGGCGAAGGGGGAGGCCTGGTCGTGGCAGTCGGTGCAGCTGCTCGCCAGGTTCCTTGGGTGCGGGCTCTCGTGGCAGCTTGCGCAGGCCTGGCTGGCTCCGAGGAAGCGCGGGCCTTCGGCGAAGCGCGCGTCGGCCTGCTCGTGACAAGCCGAGCAGGCGAGGTCGTCGTGGGCCCCACTCAGGCCGAAGCCGAGCCCGTCGTGGTCATAGGACTCCTGGCTCGCGAAGCCCGCGGCCGCGAACGCGCGCGCGTCCACCAGCGCCAGGGCGTCGCCGTGGTGCTCGCCGTGGCACGCACCGCAGGCCGCGGCGTCCTCGAGCTGGCCGTGGAGCCCGCGCCCGGTGGCCAGCTCGTCGCCGATGGCCTCGTGGCAGCTGGAGCAGGCCGTGGCCAGGCTCTCGCCGCCTGCCCCGTGGCACTCCTCGCAGCCCCGGGCGCCTGCGAGCTCGTCCAGCCGGGCGTGGGGGGGTGAGAGGGGACCCGGCCCGCCGCCGTCCTCCACATCGAGGAGCACGAGGGCCAGCACGGCCACGAGTGACAGCAGTCCCAGCAGGTTGCGGGCGGTGGGCTTCACGGCAGGACGCCCTCGCTCCAGGGCCAGCGCAGGTCGGCGTAGCGGCTGGCGGTCACGATGTGCGCGAGGACGAGCAGCACCATTGCCACCGCGACCCAGCGGTGCAAGTACCGCCAAGAGCCCAGCAGGCCGCGCAGCTCCTCATAGCGGCTCGCGGCGAGCGCGGCGTCGAAGGCGCTGCGGGCGAGGACGAGGCCCGCATCGACCTCCTCAGCCGGCACGCCCTCGCGGCGACCGGTTGCGGCAAGTTCACGCAGGTGGCGGTGGGCGCGCCTGCGTCCGATCAGAAGGGCCGCGAGCCGCTGGCCGAGGCCCCCGCTCCAGCGGATGTCGTCCACGAGCCTGCCGACCTCGGCCTCCAGCCGCTCGCCGAAGGCGCGGTGCGATCCGGCCCAGTTCCCCGAGAGCTGCGCGAGGCGGTCGCGGACCTCGTCGAGCTGCAGCTCGCGTCCGTTCGCCGCGCGTGGGACCAGCGCGTAGAGCCAGCGACCGATCGCGCCAGTGAGCACGAGGATGGCAAGACCCCACAGGGCGTGGCCGCCGCTCGTGTCCCGCGGCACGAGCCCCCCGTGCAGCAGGGCGAGGAGCAGGGCTCCGATGCCGGTCGCCACATGCACGGTCATCCAGGCGCGCAGGCTGCCGAAGGTCAGGGGTAGGGCCTGTGACCTCCGCACGAGGTAGGCCAGGTTGGCCAGCACCAGGAGGCTGGCGAAGGCGCCGAGCACGAGCCCCATGCCCTGGGCCGGGCGCAGCAGGTCGTGCTCGGGGTGGAGAGGCCGCTCCGCCAGGGGCGTGCGGAAGTACCCCTGGTAGGCGAAGGCGAACGCCGCGGCGGCGAGGGCCACGAGGGAGGCCAGGGCGAGGCCGCGCACCAGCGAGGGATCCTCGTCCTCGACCGGAGGCGGCAGGCGGTCTGCGGGGTCCAAGGACACTCCGCAGCGCTCCAGGAGGGCGAACGGCGGCTCGCCGCCGATGAGCACGAAGACCTCGTCGTTGGGCAGGGTCAGCCTCCGACCGTCCTCGCCTACGGCTAGCTCGACGGCGTCCGAGGAGATGCGCTGGACCTGGGAGCCCAGGAGCAGCTCCAGCTTGCCCGCGCGGACCGCGGCCTCCAGTCGGCCCTCGTTGCGCGCCTTGATGCGGGTGAAGGCCAGGCCGCGGTAGCTGAGGCTGACCCTGTTGCCCGGCTGCTCGGCCAGCCCGAGCGCCGCCTCCACCGCGCTGTCCCCGCCGCCGACCACCAGGATCCGGCGGCCGCGGTAGCTCTGGGCGTCGATCAGGGACGAGGCAACCTTGGGGAGGTCCTCGCCCTCGACCCCGAGGCGTCGCGGCGTGCCGCGCCGCCCGAGGGCGAGGCACACGGTGCGCGCCCGGAACCGGCCCGCGCTGGTGATCACTCCGAGCACGCCGTTCTCGTCGCGCTCGACCCCCTCGAAGCGCGTCTGCGTCCGCAGCGGGAGGTCGTGCTCGGTCGCGAGCTCCTCCCACAGGGCGACGAGCTCCTCCTTCTCGTACTCGCTGCGGGCGAGGCGGCCGTGGAGGGGGAGCTGCACAGGCTGGGTCATGACCAGCTTCCGCCGCGGGTAGTGGGCGATGGTGCCGCCGAGGCTGTCCTGCTCCACGACAGCGAAGCGCAGGCCGCGCTCCCGCGCCTCGAGGGCGCAGGTGAGCCCCGCCGGTCCGGCGCCGACGATCAGCAGGTCGAGCACGCCGGGGTCTTCGACCGGCGGCAGGCTCTCGAGCTTGCGCGCGACCTCGCGCGCCACCATGCGTCCGTGCTCGACCGCGGTGCGGATGAGGGCGAACCCCGTCACCTCTCCCGCGAGGAATAGGCCAGGCGTGTGAGGGGACTCGTGAGAGGGTTCGAGCACCGGGATGTCCCGGCGCTGGGAGAGGTCCCCGAGGGTCACCGCAATCGCGCCCACGGGGCACTCCTCGGCGCACTTGCCGTGGCCCACGCAGCGCGAGCCATGGGCCACGACGGCCTGCCCATGGACCAGCTCGAGGACGCCCTCCTCGGGGCACGCCTCAATGCAGATCCCGCAGCCGATGCAGCGGGACAGGTCGACGGCCGGGTACTGCAGGCGCGCGCGGTCGGTCCCGCGGGCGCGGGCCTGCTCCTGCTCGGCGCGCCCAGCGCGCATGCGACGCAGCTCCTCCCGACGGCTCCACGAGAGCAGCGTGACCCACAGGAGGGCCAGCGGCGCCGCGAGCAGGAGCAGCCAGGTCGTCATGGGCTAGCGGATCGTTGCGGAGCGGACGCGGGCTAGGAGAGCGGTACCCAAGCCCTGGTTCCCAGGGCCTTGCCCGTTCTCCGGGAGCCCTCGGGAGCCCTCTCGGCAGGCCAAGGCCTCTGGAGATTGCCGCTCCGGACCCCCTTTCTACCGGTCGGTATCGGCGCCAGGCGAGGGTGTTTCCGGAGGGAACTCGATTCCCTCCGGGGGGATGCATCGTCTTGGATCCAAGAAATCGCTCGTTGCCTGGCCCCAACTGCGGAGCTCGGCCTACGATGGAAGTCGCATTTCGATTGACCGCGCGCCCCAGGCTGGGGCACCCTCTCACAGATCGGTCGTTCTATGAAGCCCTCTCTCCTCCTCGCGGCAGCACTCGTTGGCCCCGCACTCTCGCAGGCTCCCCCGACCACCAGCCCGCCCACCCTCGATCCGGGCACGCGCTCCCTCCGAGCGGAGTCCCCGGTGGTGGCCGTCGAGGTGGCCAGCAACACGCACGACCTCTATCTGCTCGCACCGGACCTCGCCTCCGCGGAGCTCGTGGAGGTGGACCTTGAGTTCCTACCTCTGATCCTCGGGGGTGCCCGCGCGATCGATGCGCACCGGCTCGACCGTCCTCGTCAGCAGGAGGCCCCCGGGGAGCCGCGGTGGATTGCGCTCCCGGACGGCGGCGTGCTGCTGCGGGCCAGCCGCGGCGACCGCGTGGGCATCCTTCATGTACCCGCGTTTGGGCCGCCCCGCTGGGCCGTTGCCTTCGATGGGGTGACCCATGCGGCCGACCTCCTCGAGACGGTCAGCGTCTCTACGGACGGCCGCTGGCTCGCCTGCGCCACCGCACCCGACCTTGGCGGCAATGTGCTGCGTGCCGACCTCCTGCGCCCGGGCGCGCCCGTCGACCTCACAGCAAGCCTGGATGAGCTCACGATCGACCCCCTCAGCCTGCGCTCGACGCCGGTGGGCGTCTGGTTCCTCGCTGGGGGCGAGCTGTGGTCGTCCGACGGCGTCGCGGCGCAGCAGGTCGACACGGCGCGACTGCCTGGTGAGACCCTCCACGGGGACCTCATCCCGAGCGATGAGGGCCGGCACCTGGCCGTGGTCGCCGAGGCCGTCCCCGCCGAGCGCCGCGTGCTGGTGGCCTCGCAGGACGGCGCAGTGGTTCCGGTCACAGGAGCACCCCAGCCCATCGAGCTGCCTGGGACGGGGGCTCCTCTGGGGCCCTACATGGCGCTGGCTCCGGACGGCAGTCGCCTCGCGTGGCTGACCGACGGTCCGCCCCAGGAGCTGAAGATCGCTCAGGTCGTTGCCCAGCCGGTCGAGACCCATGTGACCCAGCTGCCGGACTTCCCGATCTACATCGACAACATCGGGATCATCGGCTTCGCCAGCCCGACCCAGGTCTGCTACCTCGCTGGTGATGTGGTCCTCGCCACGGTCAACGAGAACGACCTGATCGGCGTCGCGGACATGTACGCGACCACGACCACCACCGACGGCGTTCCGACCACCTGGAACCTGACGCGCACCTCGGGTCTCGTGTGGCCGCCCTTCACCGTGCCGGCGACCCTCAGCGTCAAGACGGGCCTCCTCGATGCCACGGGTGAGCGCTTCCTCCTCGTGGAGGAGCAGGACGAGACCTTCAACCTGCTCGGCTTCCCGATCTACTCGGGCGGCTACTACCACTCCTCCTCCAACATGGAGGCGCTGCTCGTCGACCTCGAGAAGGCGCCGGAGCTCCACTCCGCGGGCAAGAGCTTCCTGGCCGTGTCCGAGCCGGACGGCATGAATACGGTCGAGGTCCATCGCATCGATCCCATCCCGGGCCAGCCGATGGCGATGCAGCTCGTGGGGTCGTTTCCAACGGGCACCGAGCTCCGGGGCGTGCAGGGGCGCCGCGGGTTCAGTGCGTTCATCGCCTCCACGGGCAGCGACGAGCTCTGGGTCTCGACCCGCGGGGGCGTCCACCAGCCCTGGCTCGACAGCACCAACGCGAGCGGGCTCTCCTCGACCAGCTCGCTGATGAGTGGACACCGCATCGTGCTCGGCGTGACGACCCCCACGGGCGTGACGCAGCCGGCGATCGCGTGTGGGAATGGGGTGACCGTGGCGCTTCCGGTGCCGGCCCTTCCCTGCCGCGTGCTGCGGTAGGGGCCGCGCCGGCCGCTTGCGCTGGGGCTTGAGTGAGCCCCAGCCGAGCCAGCTTCGTGTAGAGGCCCGAGCGGCTGATCCCGAGCAGGCGGGCCGCCTGCTCCTTGCGGCCCTCACTCGCCGCGAGCGCGCGCTCGATGGCGCGTCGCTCGGCGTCGGCCAGCAGGAGACTCTCGCTCCCGGCGTCGTCTCCCTCGCAGGCGGTCCGCGCTGGAGCGCGCACGAGGCTTGGGTCATCGAGGGCTGGCCCCGACAGGTGCCACAGGCGCGTGACCTCGTTGCGCAGCTCTCGCACCTGGCCTGGCCAGGGGCGACGGACCAGAGCCGCGAGCAGTTCGGGAGCCACGGCCTTCTGAACGCCACTCTCACGGTCCAGCTCGGCGACGAAGTGGGCGACCAGGAGCTCGATGTCCTCCAGCCGCTCCTCGAGCGGCGGGAGGCGCAGCTCGCCGCCGTCGAGTCGATAGAACAGGTCCTGCCGGAAGGCCCCCGCGCGGACGCGCTCCGCGAGGTCTCGGTGGGTGGCCGCCACGATCCGAACGGACACGGCCTGCACCCTGTCGGAGCCGAGGGGACGCACCTCGCCGGTCTCCAGCACCCGGAGCAGCTTCGCCTGCAGGGGAAGCGGCATCTCTGCGATCTCGTCGAGGAACAGGGTGCCGCCGTCGGCGCGCGCGAAGAGGCCGTCACGGTCCTCCGTGGCGCCCGTATACGCCCCGCGCCGCGCCCCGAACAGCTCGGCCTCCTGGAGCGCCTCGGGCAGGGCCGCCATGTTCTCCGCGATCAGCGGGCCGTCCGACCGGTGGCTGCGGTGGTGCAGCGCGCGTGCGATCAGCTCCTTACCGGACCCGCTCGGCCCCGTGACCACCACCGGCAGGTCCGTGGGGGCGAGCCGCCCCACCATGGAGGCGAGGGCCTTCATGGCCGGACTGCGGCCGATCACTCCTGGCAGGGGGCGCGGTTCGCCGCGCTGCTCGAGGACCTGGCGCGTCAGGGCCAGCTCGCTCGCCTGCAGCTCGACGCGCTCCTCAAGGCGCCGGTTCAGCTGCTCGATGCGTGTGCGCTCCTCGAGCTGGTTGAGGGCGATGGCCGCTGGATCCGCGAGGGCCTGCAGCGCGCGCACATCCTCGTCATCGAAGCGCGCCTCCGCGCGGTCGTGGTCCACATAGATCGCGCCGCGCACGAGGCCCTGGTCGTGGAACGGAACGCACAGCACCGAGCGCAGCTGCAGGTGGCGCACGCTCTGCTCCCCCTGGAAGCGTGCGTCGCCCGTGGCGTTCGCGGTGGAGATGGGCTGGCCATCCTCGAGGGCTGCGCGGATCACCGAGCTGGAGAGCGCCGCGTCGCCGCTGCCTGGATCTCCCAGCTCGAGCCCGCGCGCCGCGCTCGTCTCGATCCGATCCCCGCGCGCCAGGACCACATAGCCCCTGCGGGCGCCGGTCCGCAGGAGGGCGCGGTCGAGAATGCGCTCGAGCAGCTCGCGCTGGTCCCGTGAGGACGCGAGAGTGCGCACGCACTCGAGGATCCACTCCACTTGGTCGTCGGATGCCCCCGACCCTGTCCCGGGCTGCCAGCCCGCTGCCAGGGTGGCGCGTTCGAAGTGCTGATCCGCAAGGGCCTCCTCCAGGCCCTCGGTGAGCTGGCGGCGGGCCTCCTCCAGACGGGCCGCCGCACGGCGTCTCCCGTCGGCATCGCCGCTTGCGGCCGCGGCGCGTACGAGGCTGCGTGCAAGCGCGGCGGCCAGGTCCGTGCGTCCCCGCGCCTGAACCTGGGCCAGGAGGGCGAGGAGTTCCTCAGCGCCTAGGGGGCGTGCTCCCCTCCAGCGGGCCTCGAGCACGCGCCCCTCACCCAGCTGACCCGCCAGCGCCTCCAGGGCCTCGCGGGAGCCCGCCCCCAGGGAGGCCAGCCGCGCTGTACACCGGAAGCGCTCGGCCTCGTCGGTACCCTCAGCCGCTGCGGCTCCCAGGCGTAGCAGGCGCAGCCCGGCAGATCGCCGTCCCTCGCTCAAGGCAAGCTCCGCGAGGGCGCGAGCGACGGCCCCACGCGCGTGTGCTCGCGCTGCCGCCAGGGTGCGCGCAAGATCAGCGCCGCGCGCCGCGCTGGGTCCGCGCAGGAACAGATTCACGAGCAGGCGGGCAGGAGCGAGGGCCTGGAGCTCCCGAGCGTGTCCCCCTGACTCGAGGACACGCGCGGCTTCGCGCACGCCGCTCGAGGCGCGCGTCAGGTGTCCCGCCTCGAGTTCGACCAGGGCGAGGCTCCCTAGGGTCGAGCCCTCGCCATGGGCGTCGCCCAGCTGCCTGCGCAGGCGCAGGGCGCGGTTCAGGCTCCGCCGGGCCTCCACAAGCTCGCCGGCGTCTCGGAGCACGACGCCGAGGTTGTTCGCGGCCAGAGCCTCCTGCCTGCGGTCATCGCAGAGAGCGAAGGCCGCTTCCGCTTCCCGAAGCGAGCGGATCGCCTCCGGGAGGTGTGCCCGTCGGCGAGCCATGAAGGCGCGGTTCAGCGCCGCGCGCCCGCGGAGGGAGGGCAGGCGATTCAGGTGCTCCGCAGGGATGGCGTCCAGCGCGGCCTTGGCGCTGTCCCAGTCCGCGCGGCCGGCCGCACATGCGAAGCGCAGCATGGCCGCCGTCCCCGCCGTGTCCGGCTCCGGCTCCTCGAGAGCGTCGAGGAGGCTGTCGACCTCGGCAGGCTTCCCCGCGAGGTACTGGGCGTGGGCCTCGGCGATGCGTGCCCGGTCGCGTTCGGGAGCGGTGGCCGACGGTTCCTGGAGGGCGGCTGCGCGCAGGCGAGCAGCCTCGTGTGCATTCTCGGTGAGCTCGGCTCGAAGAAGCAGGGCGGGGTTCGACCGGGCCCCTGCGAGCACTCCATCGACCTCGAACAGCATCGCCGCTCCGGCGCGATTCCCACGGGCCAGGAGCAGGCGACCGCTCAGGACGGCAGCGCTCTCGCGGACTGCGGCGGTCATGGCCTGGTGCTGGCCATCATTCGCGAGGAGGCCGTCCGCAAGGCGCTGTGCCGTGGCGGCCCTCCCCTCGCTGGCGAGGCGCACGGCTTCGGCGGCGACCTGATCGAGCTCGAGTCCCGCCGCCAGTCGCAGCTCGGCGCGTTCGACCGCCGTGAGCTGCGCGTCGGCTGACAGCCAGCGGGCCGCAAGCGCGATGCGGGTCCTTGGTTCGAGGGACGCCGAGGCGGCCTCAGCAACCAGGCCGCTGCCGAGGGTGACGAGGCCACGCCCGTCCTGGCCCAGCCAGCCCGCGCGGCGCAGCACGAGAGCTGTCTGCTCCACATCGTTCAGTGGGCGGTCGAGCACCTGCGCGAGGGGCTCGGCGGCGATCGCCCGACCTAGCACGGCAAGGGCCTGGACCAGGGCAACGGCCTCGGGATCCTCGGGCAGCGCGGGGCCGGTGGCCTCGAGGGGAGAGGGCCAGCGGTCCGCGCGCAGCACCAGGCCGTCACCTTGCACCTCGGCAGCCCCGACCTCGACCGCGTTGCGGAGGGCGAGGCTCAGCACGCTCGCGCGGCCCCCCGAGCGCTCGCACAGGTCGCGCGCGAGCGCGGCGGCGGCGGCGGGCTGACTGTGCCCAGTCGCGGAGTCCAGGTGGGCGGCAAGCTCGCGCGTCTCGACGAGCCCCACTTCCACGACGGCGCAGCGCACGCCGGCCTGGCGCACCTGGTCTCCCAGGGCCGCGCCGTGCTCGGGTCCCACGACCCACGCGGTGGGGGACTCGGTCCGGCGCACCACATCCGCTGCCAGGGCCTCGGTCGAGAGCCGCGGCCGCGCCAGCACGATGCGATGGCCGCGCTGGGGTCGAGCCAGGTCCGCGACCGCGGCGGCAGAGAGCAGCTCGGGGCGCAGGCCGAGCTGCACGGCGGCGGCCTGCAGGGCGCGCTGGGCAGGCTCCAGGTCCTCGGGGAACGCCACGCGCACGAGCACGGAGCCTCCATCCTGCAGGAGTCTGGCTGCCTGATGGATGCGCGCTGCATCGCTTGGGAGGTCGGGGAGAGGTGGGATCTGGCGCAGCCCCTGTGGGGCGCCGGGCAGCAGCAGGCGCGCGCTGCGCGCATCGAGAGGGCGCGCACCCGGACTGCGGTGGACGGCCGCCTCGACGAAGAGACGCACCTGGGCAGGCAGCTGGGCCGGATCGAGGCGCGCGGCCTCCCACCATGAGCTCGCCGGGAACCGCAGCTCGAGGCCTCGGTCGGGGAGGAGCCCCGCGCCGTGCACCACGGTCACGCCGAGGGCAAAGAGGTCGCTCGCGGGGCGCGCTGCGCTGCCCCCCAGGACCTCTGGTGCCAGGAAGCCGGGGGTTCCCGCCCCGCGGCCCTCGCTCGCCACGCCCACGAGGTCCATGTCGATCAGCAGCGCGCCGCTCTCCGTGAGCAGCACGTTGGCCGGCTTGAGGTCGCGATGGACGAGGCCGTGGTCGTGGAGGGCCTCGAGCCCGAGAAGGACCTCGCTCGCCACTCGCGCGAGGGCCTCGCCGCTCAGGGGGCTGGCGGCCTCCAGGGTCTGCCCCTCGTGGAACGGGCGGGCCACCCATGCGCCGCCGCTGGCCGTGGTGCCCCAGCGCTCGGGGAGGGCGAGGTGCGGGTGCCGGATCCGGGCGAGGCGTCCGGCGAGGAGGCCCAGGTCGTCAGCTGCCGGGAACACGCGCAGCACCAGCGGACGGTCCCCATCACGGACCTTGAGCACGAGGCTCTCGGGGCGCTGGGCGAGGATGGCCTCGCGCACGAGCCCGTCAGGGAGGGGAGTCCCATCGGGGAGGGTTCGCGCAGGCTTGTCCATCCTATGAACAGCCTACCGTCCACGATTCGGACGCGACGGGCGGCGCCTCAACGCGGGGCAGAGGTCGGGCGCCCGGGCCGCCTCAAGGAAGCTCGGTCCGCAGCCCCACGGGAGCAAGCAGCGGCACGCCCTCCAGGGTCTGGAGGCCGGCGAGCACCTCGATGCGGGCGGCGGTGCTCCAGCCCCCATTCGGCTCGGTCAGCAGGATCGTGGCTCCGCCGTCCACGAGGGTGGCCGAGGAGGTGATGTCCTCGCCCCCGCCGTCCACGACGCGCACGCGCCCGTTGAACGACGCAGGGTCGATCAGCCCGCCGACGACGAGCAGCCGGCGCTCGGTGCCCTCGCTCGCGAGGTGTCCGACGAAGGCGACCGCGGGCTCCTCCAGCCCAAGGCCCGGCGTGGCCAGGCCAAGGCCCCCGGGTCCAAGGTCGGCCCCGGGAATCCCGGGCGCCGTCACTCCCGCGCCCGCAAACGGCGAGCCTGCCGAGGGGCGCAGGTCCTCCGCGGGCTCACCCCCGGACTCGAACCAGGCGAGGGTCACGGGGAGGGCGCTGGGGGCAGGGTCGAGGATCACGCTGCTGGTCCCGACCGCGGACACGATGCGCTCGATCCCGTCGTCGTTCCACTCGACGCGAGCGCCCACCCCACACAGGGGGGCGTCCAGGGTCATCGGAGCGCTCGGCGTGCCCGAGACGCGCACCAGCTGCCGGGCGGCCGTGACGAAGGGCAGGGCTCCGGTGCTGAGGGAGAGCCCCGCGAGGTCGCGGCCGGCGGGCCAGGGGCTTCCCTGGATCCAGGCCGCGGGGTTGGCGTGGAAGCCCTGCAGCGGATGGGCCTCGAAGCCGCCCTCCGCGTTGCCGAGCACGGCGCAGTGGCTGGTGACGATGCTGGCGTTCCCGCCGGCGGCGCCCTCGGAGTGGCCGAACCCGAAGCCGCGGTTGCCCTGGGCCAGGCAGCCGGCGAAGGACACCAGCACCCGCTCGCTCTCGCTGCTCACATGGAATCCGTCTCCGAGGTTCGCGCTCGCCCGCGATGCCCGCACGAGGGCCAGGGTCGGGGTCGGGTCCGTGGCGCTCACCCCGTCGTCCAGGTCCAGCCGCACCCCGTCCGAGCCGTTGGCGCGCGCCTCGACATGGTCCAGCAGCAGGTCCACCGACCACAACCGGAACGCCTCGTAGTCGATGTCCACTAGGCACCCCAGCGCCCCGTTCTCGGCGCACAGGACATTCTCGATGCGCACCTCGAAGCGGCCGCCGGGCAGCTGGTCGTCGGTCAGCTCTTCCGGTCCGCGAAGGTCGATGTCGAGCCCGTCGCTCCCGTTGCGTGCAAAGGTGCAGTCGCGCAGGTCCGCCTTGGCCGTGAACGCGGTGCTCGTGCCGCGCGGGCACTGCAGGGGGTCGAACTGGCAGCCCTCCTGCGCGTTGTCGGTGGCGACGCAGGCGAACAGGTCCATGCGCCACGAGCCGCGGACGAGGATGCCCTCGAGATCGTTCACCGTGGCGCTGCAGTGTGACAGCAGGGCGGACTCCGGGCTGTTGAGGGTGCTCTTCTCGAGGACGAAGCCCCGGTTGCAGCCTGTTGCGTGGACCGAGCGGCACTCCACCTCGGAGCTGGAGTCGAGGGCTTCCTGGGC
The DNA here is from genome assembly GCA_040265735.1 of Planctomycetota bacterium. Lineage (GTDB taxonomy): Bacteria > Planctomycetota > UBA1135 > UBA1135. The sequence goes on from JBDQFW010000026.1 coordinate 18,518, forward strand.
CGTGCCGCCGCCGTCCAGGGTGAGGCCATCCAGGATCGCGTAGCCCAGGCCGGCACCATCTCCAGGAGCCACCACGGTCACGAGGCTCACCACTCCGCTCGTGGCCGGATCCACACGCAGGCGCGTCCTGCGGGTCGCGGGATCGCGCAGGTAGGGTGTGAAGCCCTGCGCGAAGCCGCCATAGATCGAGATGCCGCGGGCGGTGAGGACGCTGCCGTTGGAGGGCGTCGTGACCTGGACGAAGTCGCCTTCGGTGACCCAGACATTGGCGCTGGCCTGGGATGCGAACAGCGCCGCGAACACGAGGCTGTTCCCGGGGTTCGCCGGGTCCGTCGACGGAGCCGCTGCAGGGGCCGCAGGATCGACGAAGTACACGGGTGCCGTGCGGAAGCGCATGCGGGTTCCGGTGGGGGACCATGCCCCCTGGCCCTCGCGCTGGAACAGCTGCGCGTGGTGCTCCGTGAGGGGCGTGAGGCCGTCCACGACGAGTGGGCTGGGGCCGCTGAGTCCTGCGACGCTCGACAGGTCCACCCCGACTGGGGCGACCCTGAGGGCGAACTCGCGGCCCAGGGTCGGCGCGTCCGCGGTGGTCCACGACAGCACGGCAAGGTCCTCGCCCGCCGCGGCGGCCACGAGCGAGGCGCGCTGGGGAGCCTGCGCCGCTTCGATCGCAGACCCTCCCGAGTCGTCCGCTCCGTCCGACCCACCGCCGCCAGGCGCAGGCTCGAACGAGGTGCGGTCGCAGCCCGTCAGGAGCAGCGCCAGGGCCAGGGCAGCAGCGGTTCGCATGGATCCCATCGTGAAGGTGCGAGCCCCCGCCGCACAAGGCGAACGGGGGCTTGCGGTGACCGGCTCCGTCTTGCCCGTACCCCTCTCACTGGTCCGGGCCCGGCGGTGCCGGTGGTCATGGCTGGCGTCGGAGCTCAGAAGCTCACGGTGATGCCGTTGGAGAAGTTGGAGACGCCGCCCACGTCGCGGTACCACAGCTGGAAGTGCCAGGTGGAGCCGCTCGTGATGGAGCCGCCAGGGGGCGCCGGGAGGGTTGCAGGCACATCGAAGCCCGTCCCGACCGTCGAGGTCCCGAAGAGGTTCTGGAAGACGCCCGTCGAGTCGAAGCGTCCGACGGAGTTCAGCGTCGCGCCTGCCGCCGAGGTGTAGCGCCCCAGGGGCGGTGCGAGGCACAGGAGGCCCTGGCTGATGGTGACGCCCGTGAGGTTCGGGGTCGCTGCGACGACGAAGGCGCCAAACTGGTTGGCCGGCCCTCCGACCGCCTCGAGGTGGAACACTCCGGGGCCGGAGAAGCCGGAGCTCGCCAGGGTCACGGGCTGACCGGTGCTGTTCGCATTGGCCGGGTCGCAGAACAGGGTCGGTGCCGGGGGGCCGGTGCCGAGCTGCACGTCCACCACGAGGTCGCCGCTCACGCTGACGGCGGTGACCGTTGCGCTCCCGAGGCCCGGGCTGAGCAGGGGGTCGGGGGTGAAGACGAGGTCGAAGGTGCCCGCCGGGAGGATCACGGCGTAGATGCCGCTGGCGTTCGAGTTGTCCGCGAAGAGGGTCTGCTCGGTAAGCGTGCCGGCGAGGAAGGCGTCCACATCGACCTCGGCCATGACCTGGCCGCCGGCGTCCGTCACGGTGCCTGTGACCACGAAGCCCGGCTCGACCTGGATGGTCCCGAGGCTCGTGGTGGCTGCGACGGAGACGGGGCCGAGGGTGGTGGCGGCCAGCCGGTCCACGAAGCGCGGCTGCACCTCCACGAAGTAGCTCCCCGCAGGGAGGACCACATCCGCGAATCCAAGGGTGTTCGTGTTGTCACCCGGGGTGAAGAGCTTCGTCCCCGTCACCGCGTCGAACGCATCCAGGTCGGCCCCGAACACGGGCGCGCCCGTCTGGGTCTGCACCGTGACGCTGGTCCAGAAACCCTCGACGAGCTGAATGGTGCCCACGTCCTGCGAGGCGGCCATCACGAGCTCCTGCTCCACAGGCGCCAAGAGGGTGGCCGTGAGGGTCTCGGGCCGCACCTGCAGCGCCAGCTCACCGAGGGGCACGACCATCGAGAACAGGCCCGTGTCGTCGGTGGTGTCACCGGCGGGGAAGTACTCGTCCCCGTTGGCCAGCTCAATGTCGAGGTTGGCGCCCACCGCGGGCAGCCCGCCGGGAAGGAGGATCGTGCCGCTCAGCAGGGCGCCGGGGACAAGCTGGATGTCGCCCATGGCGGTCGGCCCGACGACCGCCACTCCGTCCACCTCTCCGACCAGGTGGAGGCTGCCGGGAGGCGGCGTGACATGTACCAGGTACAGCCCTGTGGGGACATCGATGGAGAACAGGCCGGCCGCGTCGGTCGTGTCGCCGGCCAGGGCCATGTCGTTGCCCGTCACGACATCGATCACATCCAGGTTGCAGGCGGCGAGCGGCAGGCCCGCCGAGTCGAGGACGCGGCCGGATAGGAGGTCGGCGGAGGCCGGAGCTGCTGCCAGGAGCAGGGCGGCAAGGGAGAGGGGGAACTTGATCATCGGAGAGAGGTGAGCCATTCCGAGGCGGTTGGCTGGAAGGCCCAGCGCAACCCCTGTGCCATGGGCCACAATCTGTTCATACCCCCCTCACGGACCGGAAGCGTGTCCAGGTTCCGGACCCAGTGTCCAGAATTCGGACAGGCACCTGCCTCTCCTGCGGCGCCCCAGCCGTGGCACGAGCCTTGCGCAAAGGGACCGTGAACGCGGGACCCTCTCACCCCCCAGTCATGCCCCACACCTTCTACAGAACGGTCGATCCGGCCGCTGAGCCCCTCGGCGGGCCCCGGGTGATGCTCTACGGGCACGACTCGTTTGGCCTCGGGCACCTGCGGCGCTGCCTGACCCTGGCCGAGGCCATCCAGGCCCGCTATCCCCACGCCTCCACCCTCATCGCGACGGGCTCTCCCTGCGCGACCCACTTCCCCCTCCCCGATGGCGTCGATGTCCTGAAGCTGCCGGCGGTCACCAAGCGCGGCGCCACCTACCAGCCCCTGCAGCTGCGCGGCCCCCTCGGGCCGGTGGTGGACCTGCGCTGTGCGACCCTGAGGGCGGCCTTCGACGCCTTCGAGCCGGACCTCCTGTTGGTGGACCACACGCCCGTGGGCCTGGGCGGCGAGCTCCTCCCGACCCTCGAGGCGGCTCGCCGGGCCGGGATTCCCTGCGTCCTGGGCCTGCGCGACATCATCGACTCGCCCCTTCACGTGGCGCGCGACTGGAGTCGGCCCGAGATCCGCCGCGCCCTGCGTGAGCTCTACGAGGACATCCTGGTCTACGGCGACCCGCGCGTCTTCGACATGCGTGAGGAGTACCCGGTCCCGCCCGAGCTGCGCTCTCGCGTCCAGCACGTGGGCTATGTCGTGCGCTCGCACGACGCCCCGAGCCGCGCCGAGGCGCGCGAGGTGCCGGAGGTCCTGGTGACCACCGGTGGCGGCGGCGACGGCGCCGATCGCATCGAGGCCTACCTTCGCTCGCTGGTCGGGCGCGAGGCGCGCTGGAACTCACGCGTCGTGACCGGTCCCCTCGCCGACCCCCAGCGGTCCGAGCGGATCCGCGAGCTCGCCGCAGGTCTCGAGCGCGTGGAGGTTGCCGAGTTCGACCCCCAGCTGCGCGCCGCCATCGCGAACGCCGACGCCGTGGTCTCCATGGCCGGATACAACACCTGCGCGGAGCTGCTCGACTCCGACACGCCTGCGGTGCTCCTCCCGCGCACCCGGCCCCGTCGAGAGCAGTTCATCCGCGCCCAGAGGCTCCGCTCCCTCGGCCTGGCCGAGTGCCTGGTCAAGAGCGGCATGACCGAGATCCCCGCCGCGGTCGAGGCTTGCCTCGACCAGGGGCGGAAGACCCGCATGCAGCTCGACCTGAGGGGGGCCGAGCGCGCTGCTGAGCTGCTTGGAGCCCTGATGGGCGAAGAGGACTCAGGGCGCGTTCATTCCCTCGGAGGGCACGCATGCAACCTCTGATCGGGTACCTGCTCAAGAAGTTCCCGCGCCTGTCGGAGACCTTCATCCTGGGCGAGCTGCTCCAGCAGGAGGCCCTGGGGGCTCAGCTGCGCGTGTTCTCACGCCGGACTCCGGACGACGAGCCCCGGCACCCTGCGCTGGAGGGCCTGAAGGCCGAGGTCGAGCTGCTGCCCTCACGGTCGGAGCTCGATCCCTGGTCGCGCGTCTTCGCCCCCGAGGAGGCAGGCCTCCTCGAGGCGCTGGGCCCGGTGGTGCGACCCCTGCAGGAATTCGGGCTGCCGCGCATCGGCCGCCTCGTGGGGGAGGCGCTGCACGTCCTGGACCGCACGCGTGACCTTGGCGTGCAGCACCTGCATGTCCACTTCGCCACCGAGTCCGCGATCGTCGCGCACCTAGTGCACCAGCTGGGTGGCCCGACCTACAGCATCACGGCCCACGCGAAGGACATCTATCGCTCGACGGTGGACCCGCGCCTCCTGACGCGCATCGTCGCGGACAGCTCGTTCACCACCACCGTCTGCGCAAGCTCTTCAACGGCATCGACCTAGAGCACTTCCGCCCCGGAGACGCGCCGCGCGAGGAGGATCTGGTCCTCTCCGTGGGGCGACTCGTGGAGAAGAAGGGCCTTGACCTGCTCGTGGACGCCATGGTGCAGGTTCGCGCCGCGCGGCCCGCAGCGCGCTGCGTGATCGTGGGTCAGGGGGACGCCCGAGAGGCGCTCGAGGCGCGCATCCAGGAGCGCGACGCCGGAGCCTTCGTGCGGCTCGAGGGTGCGCTCCACCAGGGTGAGGTGCTTGCGCTGATGCAGCGCGCGACGGTGTTTGCGCTGCCCTGCCGCGTGGGGGACGACGGGAACCGTGACG
>JBDQFW010000027.1:0-22757 GCA_040265735.1 Planctomycetota bacterium
CTTCGAGGGCCAGCAGGTCCTCCTGGAGTGGACCCTCAGCATTCCGCGCTCGCATGCAGAGCGCGGCCTGGGGCAGCTCTTCCAGCGCCCACTCTCCGTCCCCGTCGAGCTGCAGGTCGCGGGGGGCTGCGTTGAGCGCCTGGACTGGATCCCCGCAGAGTCTTCCGCAGACCCGGTCGTGTTGAACGGAGAGCTGGTGCCGGTCGAGGTCTCAGGCTTTGGGAGCGGCAGCGAGGGGCCCGCCCGCGTGCGGCTTCTGGCGGCCCTCTCCTGCGACCGGAGTGGCCCCATCGAGCTGCCTATGACCACGGCCCGCTACGGCCTGGAGGGAGCGTCCGGGCTCGGGCTTGGCTTGGGCCCCGGGCTCGAGGAGGTGCGTGTACGGGCCGAGGCCGCAAGCCTCGTGGTGCGCGCCCTGCCCGAGGAGGGGCGCCCCATCGGGTTCACGGGCTCCGTGGGACGCCCGGTGGCAGATTGGGATGCCACCCCGCCGGCAGGCCTCTCGGGCACCTGGGTGCTCCGCGCGACCGATGCGCGGGGCGGGGAGCCGCCCCGGTGGGAGCCCGGGCCCGGCTGGAGCGCCTCGGGACCGGCAGGCCTGGGCGGTGGGGTCTTTCAGTACCGCCTCGCGGCCACGGCAGCCCCCTCTGCAAGCATCCAGCCCCTGCGCTGGCCCTGGTTCGATCCCGAGTCCGAGTCCTATCGTGAGGAGGCTCTCGCTCTCCCCAATGGTGCAGACACGCCCCAGGCGCCCGAGTCCGGCCCACCTCAAGAGCCGGCCCTTGCCCGCGGTCTTCCGGCTCTGCTCCTCGCTTGGGCCCTCGCCGTGGTGTCCTATTGGCTCTGGGGAGCACGAGCCGCGCTCCCCGATCAACCATGAAGCTGCTGCCCCTGACCGCCCTCGCTCTCCTCGCCTGCGCCCCTCGTCCCGCGCCCGGTGACGGAGACCTGCAGCCAGTGAGCACCGCTCAGCAGGGAGAGGGCTCCGCTCAGGATCCGACTCCCGGCACGAACCCCGACCCGAACCCCGCGATGAGCTCCGACCAAGATCCCGAAGAGGTCTCAGCCTCCGACTCACCCCCGGCCACCGAGGAGGTCATCACCCTCGGCGCCGGCTGCTTCTGGTGCATCGAGGCCGTGCTCGAGCAGGTGGACGGCATCACCGACGTCGTCTCGGGCTACATGGGCGGGCATGTCGAGAACCCGACCTACCGCGAGATCTGCGGGAAGAAGACGGGGCACATCGAGGTCACGCAGGTGCGCTTCGATCCACGCGTGATCAGCGCGGGAGAGATCCTGGGCTGGTTCTGGCGCATGCATGATCCCACCAGCTGGGACCGTCAGGGTGCAGACGCGGGGCCCCAGTACCGCTCGGCGGTCTTCTTCCACAGCGAGGCCCAGCGGGAGGAGACCGAGCGGCAGATCGCGACGATCAACGCCTCGGACACCTTCTCGAGTCCCATCGTGACCGAGGTGCGTCCCGTGGAGCGTTTCTGGCCAGCCGAGGACTACCACCAGGACTACTACAGCCTGAACGGCGAGCAGGGCTACTGTCGGATGGTGATCCGGCCCAAGCTCGAGAAGCTGGACCTGGGCGACTGAGCGAGACCTCCAGCAGGGAGGGGAAGAGCGGCCTCGGCCTCAGGGGCGCTCAACACGGGCGATGTCGAACACGCCCGTGAAGGTGACCTCGCCGTTCTCATGGTAGGCCCACTCGGTCCGCATGCGGTTCGGTCCGAGTCGGACGAGGCGTCCCGTGTGCATGTGGCCCGTGGAGTGATTCTCCAGGCCCACCCCGCCCGTGCAGGTGAAGCGCAGGTCGTCGAGTGTCGAGGTGGGGTCGAGCACCATCCGCGGAGCGTTGCGCGCCGCGCAATAGTGAGTCAGCTCAAGGCCATCCTTCCCCGCGACATACACGGTCAGCATCTCCTCCGGCGCGCCGGGGAAGACCACCTCCGACACCGCCGAGCCGCCCGCTGTGATCCTGAACACATTGGTGACGACCTCGGTGGGGGACCCGCTCTCGTCGCAGCGGACCCAGGTCCCCTCGAGCTCCTGGATCACCTCGAGGCCCGGGCCGGCCGGAGTCTCTGCTGGGCGCCCCGTCCCCGCACACGCGGCAAGCAGGGCCATGGTCAAGAGAGGAGGCGCCATGTGACGGCGCGCGGGAAAGCTCTGGAAGATGCCGGACATTGGCGCAGTGTGCCTTCTGTCTTGGGCGGAGCGGACCTAGTCCGGCAGACCACGCGGCCGGCCATCCCTGCGTGCGCGCTCGACCCACCGCGCGGCGGAGCGGTGCCCCTCTGCACCACAGGGCAGGCTCCACAGGATCGGCCCCGCGGGCGTCGGTAGCTCAAGGGCCCAGAGAGGACCGCGGCCCGTGGACCCTGGCCTGCGGGGCGACACGCAGCGCACCTCGCCCTCGGCTAGAGTCACCTCCCGAGGGGACCAGGGCGGCCGCTCGAGTCGAAGCGTCTCACCCTCAAGCGTCAGGGTCCTCCGAAGCCTTGCCCGGCCCCTGGCCGCTAGAAGCAGACACAGCCCAGCGAGCGCGAACAGGCCGAGAATCGGAGCCGCGCCCCCTTCAATGGGCAGGGCGCCCATGAGGGCTGCCGCGGAGACGCCGCCCACGAAGACGAGGAAGGACGCCCCGAGCAGGGCCAGCACCCAGGGACCGGCGGTCCAGCCCATCGCCCGGAGCTGCCATGCCTCGGGGAGGCTCTCCCAGCGAAAGCCCAGCCCCGATCGTGGCCGGCGCTCGGGGCCGAGCGCGAGGTCGAGGGAGGCAGCCCAGCTCGCCGCCTCCGCAGCTCCGAAGGCCGGATCCAGGCTGGGCGCCTCCCAGCGCCATCCGCCCGGCCCATGCAGGACGAGGCCCTCCTCGGACAGGGAGACCCAGCTCCCCGCGAGTGGGACTCGCCTGCGCCGGCGAAGGAAGGCCGCGCTCTCCTCGATCTCGATCTGGCGTTCACCGCCTTCTGGCGCCCGGCGGCTCCGCACGCGGGCGCCCCCAGCGAGTGCCGCCGCCGCCACGAGGAGCGCGAACGTCCCTGCGGCTGCGATCAACAGGACGAACAGGGTGAAGGGCAGGAGGAAGGCCATTGGCGCTCCGTTTCCCCCGAGTGCCAAGCTGCCGAGGATACCGGCCAGTCCAAGCATGCCACCACCCACGAGACCCGCGAGGAGGCCAGGGCCCAAGGCGCGTGGGGCGAGGGGAAGTTCACGCCACGGGCCAGAATCCGCCGCAGCCATGGGCCTCAGACGCGCATGGGGAAGCCTCGCATGCGCGCGAGGGCGTCCACCAGGTCACGGGACCAGGCCCGCAGAAGCGTGCGGTTCTCGGACCACCCCTCGACGACCGCGTCGGCGCCGGTCGGGCGCGTGACCGGGACCCGCAGGATCAGAGGCTGCCCCGCCGGCGCGTCCACCGTGGACTCGAGATGCAGGACGAGCTGCTGGCTGTTGGACGAGCCGCCCCGTAGAGGTTCGAGGCGGACGGTCATCCTGCCCAGGCCCGGACGCTGCTGGGCCGTGGCCTCGACGCCCGCCTGCTGCAGGTCGCGCAGGACCTGTGCGTGCAGGAACTGGCAGGCCCAGGCCACATCGAGATCCTCTCCCTGGCCGGCCGGGGCCACGCCGACGGCCGTGATCGCCGGGAGGTAGACGCGCCAGACGCCGCTGCTGGGCTGCCACCCCTCGGGGGCGAAGGCGCGCGCTCCTCGCTGGGCATCCACAGCCACATAGGCACCGACCGGTCGCCAAGGGTCCAGACCCACGCGACGCGGGCGGACGGCTCCCTGCTGCGCGGAGCAGCTGGCCAAGATCAGAAGGACGCAAAGACGGCCGAGCACAGGAGGAGTCTAGGACCTGGATCGCAAGGCGTCGACGGTGGGCGCGATGCGGTCTGCCTCTTCGGGGAGTCGGTAGCTCTTCAGGGCGAGGCTGTGGGCCTCTGCCAGGCTGGCCCCTTCGAAGTCGCACTCAAGGGCCCAGGCCAGGATACGCACCGGATCGACTCCGGACTCGCGCAGGCCCTCGAGGCTCAGGTCCAGGGCGCGCTTGGCAAGGCGCCTGCCGGCGGCGTCCACGACGAGCGGCAGGTGCGCTGAGCTGACGCGCGGCAGATCGAGCTCTTCGCGAAGGAGGTCCTGACGGGCCATGGAGACGAGCAGGTCGCGGCCGCGCGCAACCTCGGTGACGCCCTGGTGCGCGTCATCGAGGGCGGTGACGAGCTGGTAGGAGGGGACTCCAGCCCGCGAGCGCACCAGGAAGTCCCCTCCCTGGGCAGCCAGATCGACCTCGTGCTCAGCCGCGCAGTGCTCGTCCACCTCGAGGAGCCCCGGAGGCACGCGCAGGCGCAGTGCGGGACCCTCGAGACCGAGGTCACGGCAGGTTCCGGGGTACTGGACCTCTTCTCCGGGGTGGGGAGCTGCGACGGCCTCGAGCTCCCGTCGCGTGCAGCGGCAGCCGAAGGTCCGTGGACTCCGCTCAAGGCTCTCGAGCGCAGCCGCGTAGGCCGCCGTCCGAGAGGACTGCAGCAGAGGAGACCCGCTCCACTCGATCCCGAGCCACTCCAGGTCTCGCAGGGCAAGGTCCTGGTACTCCGGGCGGCAGCGGCTGGCGTCCAGGTCATCGAAGCGCAGCAGCACGCTTCCCTCGCGGCTGCGCGTCCACCACCACGCGTGCAGGAACGCGTAGGCGTGCCCGAGATGCAGGGGGCCCGTCGGGCTCGGCGCGAGCCTGCCCACGGGCAGGCGGGCAGGCGAGTCGGGCGACGCGGTGGTGGAGGTCAAAGCTGGCCGAGGAGAGCGCGCAGCCTCCGCAGCTCGAGCAGTACGCCTGGCTGAGGCTGGGGATCGAGGAGCAGGTCGGTTGTCTCGAACGGATCGGCCCACAGGTCGAACAGGCGCTGGCCCAAGCCGTCCTGGTTGACGATCAGCTTGTACCGGTCCTCCCGCACCATGCGCCGCCACAGGTCCGGATTGTCGCGAGGGTCTACCCCGGCGGGTCCTCCGCGCTCGGCGAGGACATGGCTCTTCGAACCTCCGCCTCCCAGGAGCTGCGGGGCGAAGCTGGTGGAGTCCGGCCCGCGCAGCGCGGTCTGCGGCAAGCCGAGCAGTTCGAGGACGGTCGCGTACACATCCACGGCCTCAATGAGGGCGTCGTCCTCGCCGGCCGGGATCCCCGGCCCGCTGGCCCAGAGGATGGTGTGAACGCCTCCCTCCCAGACCGTGCCCTTGAGGCCGCCGAGGGGGCTGGCGAGCCCGTTGTCGCTGAAGACGATCACGGTGTAGCCGAGGGCCTCCGCGTGGACGACGAGCCGCTCCAGCTCTCGATCCAGAGCCTGGAGCGCGGCCTGCGCGCGCTTCCAGTCGGTGTCGAGGGGAAGCGGGATCGCGTGCAGCGCCGCGGGCGGCTCGTGGAAGGGCTTGTGGATCGCGTGGAAGCTGACCGAGACCAGGTCGTAGCCCTGGTCAACCATCCGCATCCCAAGCTCCGCCTCGCGCGTGGTCATGTAGGTCCCCGCGACCCAGCCCAGGGCCCCGCCCTGGTTCTCGGGGTACGAGTACCAGTCCCCGCCGCTCGGATTCGGGTTGCCCATCACGCCGATGTAGGGCCACCAGCCGTGATCCAGGGGATGCTGGAGCTCGAGGTCGTCGCAGAGGTGCCACTTGCCGACCTTCGCCGCACGCAGCCCCTCGTCCGTCACCACCTGCGCGAGGGACTCGAAGGGCGCGGTGGGCAGCTTGTAGGTGTTGGTGCCCGAGACATTGCCCGTGCACAAGACCTCCTGGCGGCTCCCGCGCGCGCCGAGGTTCATGAGGGCCCGCGTTGCAGTGCACATGGGCGCCGAGTAGAAGCGCCTGAAGGTCCGCCCTCGGCTCGACATGGCGTCGAGCCCGGGGGTGTCCGTCGCGTCGAGGATCTCGACCCCCACATCGTCGAGGTCCACCAGCAGGACCCGGCGCGGGGCGCTGCTCTGACCGAGGGCCTGGCCCAGGGTCAGCGCCACGAAGCCGAGTCTTCGCATCCATCGAGAGGGGGCCCGCATGCACCCCCAGTCTGACCGATCGCCGTGGATCGGGCCACGCTGGGCACCCTCGCAAATGGGGACCGGCGCCCCCGCGGGTATCGCGGAGGCGCCGGTCTCGATCTGGGGCGCCCTGGGCACCCAGCCGCTCAATAGCGGTAGTGGTCCGGCTTGTAGGGACCTTCCTTCGGCACGCCCAGGTAGTCCGCCTGGGTCTGGCTCATCTCGGTCAGGTCGACCCCGAGCTTGCCCAGGTGCAGGCGCGCAACACGCTCGTCGAGCACCTTCGGAAGGGTCGTGACGCTCTTGCCGTAGAGGCTGTGGTTGCGGAACAGCTCGATCTGCGCCATCACCTGGTTGGTGAAGGACGCGCTCATGACGAAGCTCGGGTGACCAGTGGCGCAGCCGAGGTTCAGCAGACGGCCTTCGGCCAGGATGATCACGGAGTGACCGTCCTCGAAGGTCCAGACGTCGACCTGGTTGCCGTGCTCCTGGGGGTTCTTCAGGTTGTCCTTGCGGATCCCAGGGGTGGCGGCGAGGCCGGCCATGTCGATCTCGTTGTCGAAGTGGCCGATGTTGCCCACGATGGCGTTGTGCTTCATCTTGGCCATGTGGTCGGCGGTGATGATGTCGCGGTTGCCGGTCGTGGTGATGAAGATGTCGGCCTCGCCGACGACCTTCTCGAGGGTCGTGACCTCGTAGCCTTCCATGGCGGCCTGGAGGGCGCAGATCGGGTCGATCTCGGTGATGATCACGCGCGCGCCCTGGCCACGCAGGGACTGGGCGGAGCCCTTGCCCACGTCGCCGTAGCCGCAGATCACGGCGATCTTGCCGGAGAGCATCACGTCGGTGGCGCGGCAGATGCCGTCCACCAGCGAGTGGCGGCAGCCGTAGAGGTTGTCGAACTTGCTCTTGGTCACCGCGTCGTTGACGTTGATCGCGGGGAACATGAGCTCGCCGGACTGCGCCATGTGGTAGAGGCGGTGCACGCCGGTGGTCGTCTCCTCGGTGACACCGAGGATGCCCTTGCCGATCTCGGTCCACTTGGTGCTGTCCGCGGCCAGGCTCTTCTTGAGCAGGGCGAGGACGCTGTGCCACTCCTCGGAGTCGCCGGGCTGGGGCTCGGGAACTGCGCCGTTGCGCTCGTACTCGGTGCCCTTGTGGACGAGCATGGTCGCATCGCCACCGTCATCGAGGATCATATTGGGGCCACCATCCGGCCAGGTCAGGGCCTGGTCGGTGCACCACCAGTACTCGTCGAGGGTCTCACCCTTCCAGGCGAAGACCGGGACCCCGCTGGGGGCATCGGGCGTGCCATTCGGGCCCACGGCGATGGCCGCGGCCGCGTGATCCTGGGTCGAGAAGATGTTGCAGGAGGCCCAGCGGACCTCGGCACCCAGGTCCACCAGCGTCTCGATGAGGACAGCGGTCTGGATGGTCATGTGGAGCGAACCGGTGATGCGAGCGCCCTTGAGGGGCGCCTTGCCGGCGTACTCCTCGCGGAGGGCCATGAGGCCCGGCATCTCGTGCTCGGCGAGGATGATCTCGTCGCGGCCGTACTTGGCCAGCTTGATGTCCTTGACCTTGTACTGGTCGGGGGCAAGGACCTTGTCGTGAGTGGTGCTCATGATGAGGGAGGGGTTTCTGTGGGTTGCGGGTGAGATGCCCGCGGTGGTTCAGGTGGGACTGCGGGTTGAGCCCGCGGAGGTCGTCGCGCGCCGCGAAGGCGACCCGCGATGGATGTGGATCAGGCTGTCGGCGCCTTCCTCGCGCGGACGATGTAGAGGGGAAGGGCAGCGGGAGCCTCGTCGGCGCCCGGTCGGGGGCAGTAGCGATCGTCCACCGGCTCCACATGGACGTCCTGGAAGCCCGCGCGCTCCAGCGTGCGCACGACCTCGGTGGTGGGGAGGCCGAGGTGGCGATCCCCGAGGGTCTCCTGCACCCAGGCCTCGCGGTGGGGCGCGAGCTCGAGGACGGCGAAGGTCCCGCCTGGGCGAAGGGTGCGCAGCACCTCGACCAGGGCGCCGTGGGCGTCCTCGAGGTGGTGCAGGACCATCCCCATCACAGCCCCGTCGAGGCTCTCATCGTCGAGCGGCAGGGCATCCAGGGCGCCCTGCCGGAACTCCACCGCCGTGGTGGGAGGCAGGGCGCGCAGGTTCTCCTGGGCCTCTGCCAGCATGGCTTCGGACTGGTCGACACAGATGAGACGCGCGGCCAGGGGCGCCAGGGCGCGCGCCATGTAGCCGGTCCCGCAGCCAAGGTCCGCGAGGACGAGGCCCGGCTGCAGCAGGCTGGCGACCGTGCGCTGCCGGGCCTGCCCACTGGCGAAGAGGGCGCCGCGCTTGTCGTACTCACCGGCCACGCGGTCGAAGAAGTCCTCCGGCACGGCCCGGGCGGCGAGGACCTGGCCCAGCCGGCCGGGCCGTGCCGCCTCGTGGTCCGGGCCGCTGAGGATCGAGGGCAGCAAGGTCTCGAGGAGCTGGGCGGCAAGGGGGGGGCCGGAGGCCCCTACCCCGCGCAGGTGGATGGTGGTGCCCACCCGCCGCTCCTGGAGCAGGTCGTGCTCGCGCAGGACCCGGAGGTGGTTGCTGACGCGGGAGGGGGCTTGGTCGAGGCACCGCGCCAGCTCACCAGCCGTCAGCTCCTCCCTGGCCAGAAGTGCCAGGATCCGCAGCCGCGTCGCATCGGCGAACACCCTGAGCAGCCCGGGAAGGTCCGCGCTCGGGGGGGCGGCAGGGCTGAGGGAGGTCATGGGAGGGCCGGAGTGAGAGGGGCGAAGGCCGGAGGGGCCTCTGACCCCGTCGGCTGGGCCCAGGAGCATACTTCACTCGTTCATGAAGTTCTAGATCACTTTCCGGAAGTCTTCGCCAGTGGGTGGCCTGGGTCCAGGCGGGCGCCCTCCGCCCGTGCCTCGGCAGCCCCCTGCACATCACCCACGCCCTCGCGGGCGAGCGCCAGCCGGAACCATGCGTCGGCGAGCTCCGGGGAGGCCGTCGCCGCCGCCTCGAGGTGGGGGAGGGCACGCAGGGGATCCTCGAGCCGCAGCCAGGAGGAGCCCAGGGCGAGACTCGAGCCCGGATCCAGGGGCTCGGCCGCGGCGGCGGCCTCGAGGAGCTCGATGGCCTGCTGATCATCGCCGCCCTGATGGACCACCTGCCCGAGCAGGCGCAGGGACTCGGGGTGACCCGGGCGAGTCTCGAGGGCAAGCCGAAGCTGCGCCTCGGCCTCTGTGATGCGGCGTTGGGCCAGGAGCGTCCGCGCGAGCAGGGCCCGCGCGTTGTAGGCGTCCGGCTGGCCCTCCAGAGCCGCCGCCAGATCCACCGTGGCGCGCGCGAGCTCGCCCCGGTCAAGGGCGGCGCGAGCCCGCAGGAACAGGTAGCGGCTGGCTCGCTGGCGGCTCAGCATGTTGATCCGGCGGGGATCCTCGAGCGGAACCGTCTCACCGTCGGCAGCTCGGGCGCGCTCGGCCCAGACGGCGGCTTCCTGCTCCTTCCCGAGGGCGGCGAGGGCCTGGGCCATGGCGGTCGCGCAAGGCGCGTCGTCGGGGTGCTCCTCCAGCAGCGGGCCGAGCAGCTGCAACCCCTCGTCGTAGGCTTCGCGCTGGATCAGGACGCGTCCGAGGCGAGAGCGCGCGCGCTTCAACTCGGGCCAGAGCGCGAGGGCCCGGCGGTAGCTCTCCTCGGCCTCCTCTGCGCGCCCGGCTGCGCTGAGCGCGTCCCCGCGCCCGGTCCACAGGGGGGCATGATCGGGGGTGAGCTCGAGCGCCCGGTCGTAGAGGGCCAGGACCTCCGCAACGGGGCGCCCCCCGAATCGGGCCAGGTCTGCCAGGGCCGAGGCTGCTTCCACACGGCCGTCGTCGAGCTCGAGCGTGAACTCCAGAGCGCTCCAAGCGGCCGCGTCGAGCTGGTGGGCGGCGAGGCGAAGCCCCAGCTCCTCCCAGGCCTCCGGGCTCGCGGGGTCCTGGTCCACCGCCTGGACCGCGTCGCGGAGGGTTCGAGTGACGTTGACCTCCAGATCGGGCCATGGGATCTGCGCCTCGATCGCCGGGGGCTCCGCCCCGGGGCCACAGGCCGCAGCGAGCAGCAGCAGAACAAGGCCGGCGGGCCCCCCCGCGCAGCGGGAAGAGCCAGCCGGGACGAGTGCGCGTCCAGCTCTCACGGCCGGTCTCCCTGCCCACGCTGCAGGCGGTGGACGGCGCCTGCGGCCAGGGGCCCAAAGCGCTCCTCCGTGCCGTCGGCCCAGCGCACGCGCAGGGTCCGTTCCCCGGCTCGCCCGGCAAACAGGATGCGGGGGTCGCTGGCGCACAGGTAGCCGCTGTTGGCGCGCACCGTGCGCGGGGCCTGGGGGCGGGCCTCGTCCCACACGCGAGCCCCGAGCGCTACGGCGCCCGAGGCCTCGCGCAGGTCCGCGAGCAGCCGCTCCTCGAGCGGTGCGGTGGGCCGCACAAGCAGCACCTGGGCGGGCGAGAGGACGTGCGTGCGCACGAGATCCGGCACGAGGTCGCCGTCGAGGTCCCCGGTGGCGATGCCGCGACTCACACGCGCCTCACGAAGGGGCGCCTCGTCCAGGGCGACGAAGCGTCCATCGCCGCGGTTGGAGAGCAGGGAGTCAGGCTCGGCCAGGGCGTTCCAGGGCGGAGGTAGCAGGCTCCCGGCCGGCTCGCCCAGCCGGACCTTGCCGTTAGCGATGACGAGGTCCGGCGCGCCGTCGGGTTCGAGATCCAGGAGCCCGACCCCGAAGCCCGTGTGCGGCATGGTCGTCTCCACGAGGCCAGCCTGGGCCGTGCCGTCCCGCCAGCTGCGGCCCGTACGACGGTAGAGGGTGTGCGTCTCCTCCTGCAGGTGCGTCAAGAACAGGTCGTCCCGACCGTCGCCGTCGAGATCCCCGGCCACGACGCCCATCCCCGCCTCGGCGTGACCATGCTGGTTGAAGGCTACGCCGGCAAGGACCGCGCGCTCCTCGTAGCGGCCGTCAGGCTGACGAACCCAGAGGTGGTTCGCATGCCCGTCGTTCGCAACGAAGAGATCCTCGTCGCCGTCCCCGTCCAGGTCCTCGACCACGACGCCCAGTCCCGGCCCAGGAGGTGCGCTGCGCAAGCCAGCGGCCTCACTGATGTCGGTGAAGCGGTCCCCGTCGTTGCGCAGGAGCAGGTCCGGTTCAGGCGGCGAGGACTGCGGCGGGCAGTAGGACGGTCGCCCAGCCCCGTCGTGGCAGATGAGGTCGGGGTCGTAGGTGAGGTAGCGCACCACGAACAGATCGAGGTCGCCGTCCCCGTCATGGTCGAAGGCCGCGGCCGAGCACGACCAGCCCTCGTCCTGCGGGACACCCCAGGCCTCGGTCGCATCCTCGAAGGACCCGTCCCCGCGGCCGAGGAGCAGGGAGTCGGGGCCCCGGGCGGTCAGATAGCAGTCCTCGTGGCCGTCCCCGTTGAAGTCGGCAACGGCGACGCCCATTCCGTAGCCCCGAGCCTCGGGGAGCGGCGGACCCTGCCGGAGGCGCCCGCGGCCGTCGCCGAGGAAGAGCGCATGGGGAGACGCGGCGCGCGCAGGCGTTGCGGAGCGGGGGTCCTCTCCAGCATTGACCAAGAGCAGGTCGAGGGCCCCGTCGCCGTTGGCATCGAACAGTGCCGCCCCGCCGGACATGATCTCTGGGAGGTCGAAGCGCCCCGTGGCGCCGACCACGGGCACAAAGCGAAGCCCAGAGGCTTCTGTGGCGTCCACGAGGCGTGCAGGAGCGCCGGTCTCGCCGCAGGCTCCCAGCCCCAGGGCTAGGGCGCAACTCAGTCCGAGAGGCCCCGTGGGGTGTCGGCGAGCGCTCGTGATGGGGGGAGGGCGAAGCATCGAACCGTGCGACTCCTCCCCCCGACCGGTCACTCGAGCTCGAGGGGGGAGATGTCCAACACCTCCACTTCGGCGTCTCCGGTCGGCAGATGCAAGGTCACTTGCCGACCGACCTTGGCGCCGAGCAGGCCCGCAGCCAGAGGCGCGCGGTAGGAGACGATCTGGAGGTCGCCCCACTTCTCACCATCCCAGGGGCCGAGGATGGCCACCTCGCGCTCCCGGCCGTCCGCCTCGCGATAGCGAACGCGCGTTCCGGGGGCGGCGACGCCGTCCGGCAGGGCGACGTTCTCGAGCAGGTCGGCCTCGCGGAGCTCGTTCTCGATCTCCATCGCGCGCTGGGTGAGGTTGCGCTGCTCCTCGATCGCAGCCTCCCACTCGGAGTTCTCGCTGAGGTCGCCGTAGCTGGCGGCCTTGCCGATGGCCTCCTGGTTGGCGGGGATCTTCACGTCGCGCAGCTCCTTGAGCTCCGCAGAGCGACGCTCCATGCCCAGCTTGGTGGTCCAGATCGTGGAACCGTCCCAGAAGGGCCCCGTCTGACCGGCGAAGAAGTGGCGGTCGAAGGACAGGGCCACATCGGTGACCGCACGGTCGATGTCGGAGTCGACGCCGCGGGCGCAGATCAGGCTCGCGCCGCGGAGGGCGTTGGCGTCCGCCTGGCCGAGGAGGCCGCTCAGTAGGGTCGGGCTGCCCTTCGAGAGCAGATCGGTCAGGCGAGAGCAGACCCGCGTGAGGTGGGGGTTCCCACGGCGCGTCTCGAACAGGTGCGCTGCGAGGGTGAGCAGGGCCTGCGCCCGCTGGGCAGGAGTGGGGAGGTCTCCTTCCGCGCCCTTCTTCTCGAAGTGAGCGGCCAGGTGCACGAGCAGGGCCGGTGCACGCAGGGGGCGCGCAAGGAGGTTGCCGTAGGTGGCCAGCAGGTCATCCTCGCGCTTGGCCTTCACCAAGCGGTCGTACAGGGGACGCACCATGCCGGGCGCCGCGTGCTGCAGGTTCGCCACGCAGTGGTCGAGGCAGGCCTCACCGTAGAGTTCCTCCAGGAGGGAGGCAGCACGCTCCTGGTCCTTGGAGCTGGGCAGGTGCTGGAAGAGCTGCCAGAGCGGGTGAGGAGCCGAGGGGTCCTCAGGCGTCTCTGCGGCGACGTAGGGCGCCAAGACCTCCGTGACCGGCTCGGGGGTGGTTCCCTGGACATCACGGAGCAGGAGCCACGCGGCGAGGCGCTCCTGCAGGGGCTCGCTCTCACGCTCTGCCGCCCGCGCCAGCTCCTCCAGCGCGATGGGCAGGAGGGTGTCGTCCTTGGCCGCTGCGGCCATGAAGTCGCGCACGCGCTGGTGGGCCTCGGCGAGGTTCGTGCTGAGGGAGAGAGAGCGGCGCAGGGCCTCGGCCGGATCCTTCGGGGTCGCCAGCAGGCGCAGGACGGCCTTGGCTGCGGAGCCGGAGACCTCGAACCACTCGGAGTTCTCGGCCAGCTTGCGCGCCTTGCGCCACCAGGCGGACCAGGCGCTGCCCTCGATGCCGACCTGCATCAGGGCGGTCTTGATGGTGTTCGTGGTGATCTGCCCGCCGGTCTGGGTCGCAAGGGTGCGCAGCACGTCGAGCGGATCGGCCTTGACCTCCTTGCGAAGGGTCTCGGGGTCCCGGAAGTGGCGCGCCTTCAGGTCGCGCTCCTCGAGCGGGTCGAAGATCTCGATTGCGGTCCGCAGGGGGAAGCGGTCTTTGCGTCCGTTGTGGAAGCGCACCTGGATCTCCTGGGCCTCGTCATCGCGGGAGAGGACCTCCCCAACGCCCCAGCCCCCGGGGTGCACGACGAGGGTCTCCGGCTGAAAGGCGAGGAAGCGCGAGAGCATCTTCCAGGGGCCGCGCAGGTCCGCGACGGTCCCGTCGAACCCGGTCAGGCTGCTGCACAGGCCCCACCAGTCCTGCTCGCCGTAGGCGCTCTGGACCAGGCGCCCGAGGATCTCGGACAGCTCCACGGGGCTGCCGCCATGAACGAGAGCCCGGCCGACCACCTGGGCGGCGGTCTCGAACTCGCCGCCGCTCTCGAGCAGCTCGGCCTGCTCGCGCACCAGCGGGACGCAGCGGCCGATGCGCTTCTTGCTCGCCGCCAGGGAGAGGGCCGCGAGCAGGTCCTCCAGCTCAGGGGCCGCCATGGACTCCCGCCAAGCCTCATCGAACTCTTGCCACTTTTCTTGCTGGACCAGGAGGGAGAGCTGCATGGGACGGGGTGCGCGGGGGGAGCTGGTGGAGAGCGTGCGGAGGTTCGGAGCGCGTGCTCCGGAAAATCCGGGACAAGGAGCGCGCCCCCGTGGGGCCCGCTTGGGACACCACAGAGGCGCTTAAGTATTGTGCCTTTGCCGAGGGCCCGCTTCCACCCGGAGCAGGGGGAAACGCCACCGGGGCGAGCAGGCTGGGGCGGCCTTCAGTCGACTGCGAGGAGCGCGCCCTTGAGGTAGCGCGAGCGCGGGAAGTCCGGGCGCTGGGGGTGGTCGGGCCCGGCGCCTAGGACCTCGAGGAGGCGCACCGGGCGCTCGGCTCGTCGGGCCGCCTGGAACACCACCCCCAGGAACGCGGGGAGGTCCAGTGCCCCCGAGCAGGAGAAGGTCGCCATGAGGCCCCCCGGAGCCACCGCGCCGAGGGCCAGGGTGTTCATGTCCAGGTACTTCTTACGTCCCTCCTCGAGGGAGGCCTGACCCCGCACGAGCTTGTGGGGATCCAGGATCACCACCTGGCTCGTCTCGCCGGCAGAGGCCAGCCCGCGGAGGTGGGGGAACACGTCGGCGTGGACCCACTCAACGGCCGCGCCGGCACGCTCGCCTGCGCGCTGCGCCCGCTCGAGCACAACCTCGTCCAGGTCCACGGCCTGGACGCGCTTGGCTCCGGCGCGCGCCGCGTGGAGAGCGAAGCCGCCCGCATTGCAGCACAGGTCCAGCACGGTCCGTCCGCGGCAGAGTTCGCCGATGCGCCGCCGGTTGTCGCGCTGGTCGCAGAACCAGCCGGTCTTATGGCCTTGGCCTGGGAGAACCGGGTACTCGATGCCGGATTCCTGCAGCCAGACCTCTCCGGGCGCTTGAGGCACCTGCTCGGGCTCGAACGCCTCGCGCCGACGGACCGCGGTGGGCACGGTGTGGATCACCGTGGCCCCCGGCTGGAGTCCGATCAGCTCGTGGCCAATCAGGTCCCTTAGGCGCCAGAACCCCAGGGCATGGTGCTCACACACGAAGGTGTCGCCCATGTGATCAACCACGAGTCCGGGCATGTCGTCGCCCTCCGCGTGCACGGCCCGCCACAGGTCTCCGGTTTCCTCGAGGCGCAGCGTTCGCCTCCGCAGGCGCAGGGCCGAGGACAGAAGCTTGCGCAGTCCCTCGCCCGGACGGTCCCAGTCGCTGCGCTTGCCGCGGGTGAGCATCCGCACGCGAATGTCGCTGGAGGGGTTGAACAGGCCGTGGCCCACGAACCGGTCCGAGGCGTCGCGCACCTCGACCAGGGAGCCGGCCTCGACCGCATGAGAGGCCTGGACCTGGCGCCCGTAGATCCAGGGGCCGGCGGGCAGACGGTCGGTGAGCAGGTGCACGAGGGGGTGCGACATGGCCGCAGGGTAGCGAGAGCACGGTTGCACGGGCCGCCCCGGGGACGGATCCTGGGGGGATGCTGTTCCTCCAGGAGATCGCGCTGGTCGGTGCCACCCTGCACCCCATGACCGGCGGCGCGCCGATCGTGGGCCACCTTCTCGTGGAGGGAGACTCCCTGCGCATCGTCCAGGAGCTGCCGGAACTCCCGGACACCACGCGCCGCATCGAGGCCGAGGGGCTGCACATCGTGCCCGGCCTCGTGGACTGCTCGGCGGCCCATCACCCCGAGCACGATGCTCTGTATGTTGCCGCCGGGGTCACCACCGTGCGCAACACCGGGAGTGAGCTCGCGCTGGGCCTCGCCGCCCGCCGTCCCGAGGCCCGCGACGCGGTGCCCGGCCCGCGCCTGTGGTGGGGCGGCCCGATGATGGCTGCGCAGACCGCGCCCCCGGGTGCCCAGTGGCCGATCATCAGCGGCAACCCCCAGGGCGCGGCGGCCCAGGTGGAGGGCCTCGTCGGCGAGCTGTCCCGCGCTGGCGAGAGCCTCGACGGCCTGGTCTGCGATGAGACCCTCGCGCCCGACTCGTGGGGCGCAGTGCTCGCCGCCAGTCGCAGCGTGGGCCTCCCGCTGTGGGGACCGGTCCCCAATGGCGGGAGCTTCTCCATGGCCGTCGAAGGCGGCCAGCGAGCCATCCTCGGCCTGGGCGCGGTGGCCGGCGAGCGCAAGCTGGACCAGGTGGCCCCAGGAGCGCTCGAGGACGCCGCGCGCGAGGCCTCGGTCAAGGGCATGGCGATCGTGCCTATGCTCGGCATCGTCGACCGCGCCCTGCAGGACCACCCCGCCGGCGCCCGTGAGCTGGCGCTCCTGACCCTGGAGCTCGCCGAGGCCTGGGAGGGAGATCGCCTGCGCTATGCGGAGCAGGTCCAGGGCGACCTGCGCAATCGCCTGCGCGCGATCCACGCCAGCCAGCTGGAGCTTGTGCGGCTGCTGATGGAGGAGGGTGCTGAGGTGCTCCCGGGATCCGGGTCCCCCGCGCCATGGCTCCTCCCCGGCCGCGCGCTGATCGAGGAGCTCGAGCGCTGGCAGGCGGCTGGCATCCCGGCCAACCGCGTCCTGCAGGCGGCCACCCGCGACGCAGGTCGTGCCCTGTGGGGTGCGGACACCCTCGCAGGCACGCTCCAGGACGGCGCCCCTGCGGACCTCGTCGTGCTTCGTGCAGATCCCACCAAGGACATCTCGAGCCTGCGCGATCCGGAGGCCGTCGTTGTGCGGGGCCGATGGCTCGGGCGGGAGGACCTGCGCGAGCGCCTGCAGGCGCTCCAGGACGCACAGGCCGCCGCCGCCGCCGCGCAGGCGGAGCCCATCCTCGTGGACATGCCGCCGCTGCCCGAGGGAGCCGAAGTCCTGCTCCAGGGCCGTGGAGAGACGCGCAGCGGAGCCCGACGGTTCGCCTCGGAGGCCTGGGTCGTCGCACGGCTCGAGGACGGCGCGAGGCTCTACGCTGCCCGCATCGTGGAGCCGGCCACCGCACGCTCTGGCGGGCGCGAGAGCGTCCTCCTCCAGACCGTGGAGAGCGGCTCCCTCACCAGCCTGGACCTGCGCATCCTGGACGGGACGAGCGGCCGGGTCATGACCTTCCGTGGAGAGCGCATTGACGGATCGGGAACCCTCCAGGTGGAGCGGCGTCTCGACAGCACCTTCATCAGCAACACGCCCATCGACCAGGCCGTGGTGGGGCTCGACCTCTCGCCGGCCCTTACGACCCTGATCCTCGGGCACCACTGCCCCCCTGGCGCGAATCCCCTGCTCCTCCTTGAGGGGGCCACCGCGGAGCCGCGGACGCGCTCCTACGACCTTGAGGTCGGCGACGACGGCCTGCTTCGGGTCCGCACCGCGGGAGGGGGCATCCTCTGCGGGCTGGATGCTGTGGGGGCCCCGATGGCGCACACGCGGCTCACCGCAGGTGGGCGCTCGGACTATCAGGTGCTCGAGGTGATCGCCGTCCGCGAGGGGGGCGTGCCTCCGGTCCCCGGACGGATCGTACGCCTCGAGGAGGAGCCGCCCGTGGGCGCCGGACCTGAACCCAACGCGGGCGAGCCCGGCGGCACTCCTCCCGCCGATGGGGGCGCGGACGACCAATGACCGCACGCGTTGCCAGCGACCGTCACGCTGCCACCCCCGTGGCTGCCGCGGGCGAGTTCCAGCCCCTGCGCCTGGGGCCCCTGGAGGTCTGGCCTCCGGTGGTGCTTGCCCCCATGGCCGGAGTGACCAACTACGCGTACCGCAGCCTGTGTCGGGAGATGGGGGCCGGGCTCTTCGTGTCGGAGATGATCACGGCTCGCGGCTTCCTGATGGGGAACCGCCTGACCACCCTGCTTGCGAGCAGCCACCCTGACGAGAAGCCTCGCTCGGTGCAGGTCTACGGCGCCGACCCCGTGGATCTGGGCGAGATGGTTCGACAGCTTGTGGACGAGGGCGTGGACCATGTGGACCTGAACCTGGGATGCCCCGTGCCCAAGGTCACCCGGACGGGCGGTGGCTCCGCGATCCCCTACAAGCCGCGCCTCGTCGCGCGCCTCGTGCGTGCCATGGTGCAGGCCGCTGGTGAGGTCCCGGTAACGGTCAAGATGCGTAAGGGCCTCCGCGGCGACCTGATCACCTGGCCTCGAGCTGCCCTGGCCGCCCAGGACGAGGGGGTTGCGGCGGTTGCCCTCCACGGCCGGACCACCGAAGAGCTCTACTCGGGCCATGCGGACTGGGAGGCCATCGCGGCCATGAAGCAGGCCCTGTCCGTTCCGGTCCTTGGCAACGGCGACATCTGGGAGTGCTGGGACGCGCTGGAGATGATGCGGCAGACCGGGTGCGACGCCGTGGTCGTCGGGCGCGGCTGCCTTGGCCGCCCCTGGCTCTTCCGCGAGCTGGCCCAAGCCTTCGATGGTCAGGAGCCGTCGCCCCCGCCGAGCCTCGGCGAGGTTGCTCAGGTCATGCGCGACCACGCCCAGCGCTTGGCGGATCTCTTCGGCGAGCGGATGGGTCTGCGGCAGATGCGCAAGTGGACCACCTGGTACACCAAGGGCTTCCGCGGGCCGCGCGGGTGCGTGGGCGCCTCCATAGGGTGGACTCCATGGAAGAGCTGATCGGGCTGCTCGACCAGCTCGACGCCGAGGAGCCCTTCCCCCGGCAGGCCCTGCGTGCGGGCAGGGCCAAGCGCGGAGCGACCCAGCGCGTGCGCCTCCCGGAGGGCTACCTGGACGACCCGGAGGACGACACGCCCCCGCGCGGCCCGCGGACCGAGGCCGAGATCCGCGCCTGGGAGCAGGCGCTCTCCGGGGGATGAGCGCTGCCTCGGTAGAGCCCGACCTCATCGTGGTCGGGGCCGGGGCCGCTGGCCTCTGGCTGGCCGGCTCGGCTGCCGAGGCCGGGCTCGAGGTGCTCGTCCTCGAGAAGACCGCGCGCACGGGGACCAAGGTCTTGGCGAGCGGCGGCACGCGCTGCAACCTCACGACCACCCTGGGGCCGCTCGAGGCCGCCGCTCTGTTCGGCAGGGCGGGGGAGCGGTTCCTGCGCCCAGCGTTCCAAGAGCTGCCGCCGCTGGAGGTCCGGAGGCGATTCGCAGCGTGGGGGGTCCCGAGCGACGAGGCCCCGCTCGAGAAGGTGTTCCCCAGGAGCGGGCGGGCCCGGGACGTTCGCGACGCGCTCGAGGCGCGGATGCGCGCGCACGGGGCCGCTCTGCGCCTGAACACGCCGGTCCTGGGCCTGCGCCGGGAAGGCGGCGGTTGGACCGTGGACACTCCGGAGGGGCCCGTCCGCGGCCGCCGGGTCGCGCTTGCGGCAGGCGGGCGTAGCTACCCCCGCACGGGCACGACAGGCGAGGGCTATGGCTGGCTGGAGGACCTGGGGCTTCGAACGCGCCCCACCAGCCCGGCGCTCGTTCCGCTCACCAGCCCGGACCCCTGGGTCCACGAGCTCTCGGGGATCGCTTGGCAGGACGGGGTTGCACGCCTGCTCGATTCGAATGGTCGCGCCGTCCTTCGTCGCGAGCGCCCCGTTCTCTTCACCCACGCAGGCGTCTCAGGGCCTGGCGCCATGGACCTCTCCGGCCCGGTGGGCGAAGCGGCTCTCGGCGGCACCCCGGCCTTCGCTCTGCACCTGGATCTGGCCCCAGGGCGCTCTCGCGAAGAGACGAGGAAGCTCCTGGTGGAGGCCGGTCGGCAGGCCGGTGCGCCGAGAGTCTCGCGCGCCCTGCCCGAGCGCATCCCTCGGAGACTCCTCGCGGCCATCGCGCGTCAGGCGAGGCTTCCGGGCCCCGATCCCCGTGTCGCCCATCTCAGCCGCGAGCACCGCCATGCGCTGGTGGAGGCCCTGCACGGGCTGAGCATGGCGATCGACGGGACCCGTGGCTTCGACCTGGCCGAGGTGACCCGCGGAGGTCTCGACCTGAAGGAGGTTGACCCCCGGTCCATGCGGGTGAACCGGCAGGAGGGTCTGCTCGTGGTGGGGGAGCTCCTCGACCTTGACGGCCCCATCGGAGGGCTGAACTTCCAGGCGGCCTTCTCCTGCGCGGAGGTCGCGGCGCGCGCACTGGCCCGAGAAGCCCGCGCCTAGAGAGCTCCCCACTGCTGGAGGACCCAGACCAAGCGGCCGCGAATAGCCACCCGGTCCGCACGCAGCGCCATGCGCCTGCCCGCGGCCCTGCCGCTCAGGTCCGCGTCCTTGCGCAGCTCGTCCAGGGCCTCCCACCAGGCCTTCCAGGGCTTCTCGTCCAGGTTGGGCAGCTGGTCTGGCCCTGCGGCGGGATCCGAGCTCACCTTCTCCCAGAACAGGTGCAGGCGATCGGCGTTGCCGGCGAGGGTGGGGTCCAAGACGGGGTCGGCCGAGAGGTACACCCGAGCGAGCGCCTCCGCCACCGAGCGCTCACGACGGAGGCGCCGGAAACGCTCGCCAATGAAGGCGTAGAGCGGACGCTGCTGACTGCCAGGGACGGGGGCGACGAAGCGCTTCCAGTCGTCCGTGAGATCGTGGTAGATCCCCAGGCACTCCACGTCCGGCATCTCCAACTCCTCGCCCGAGGCCCAGGCCTCGTACAGGGAGATGCCCGGGTAGGCCACGCCCGTACGGGTGGCGTAGCCGTGGCCGAACGCCAGGTGCGCCGGGCGCTGCTGCCCCCGATCCAACGCCGCCGCGACGAGGGCCACGACCAGGTCGTGCTCAGGGCTCCGCCCCGCGAGGGCCAGCTGGATCAGGTGCGCGGCCTCGAAGGGGTCGCCCGTCTGAACGACCTCTCCGCGAGCCCAGTCGTAGTGCCAGCGGGGCCGCGGCTGGGGTCTGTCGAGGTCGAGTCCCATGCGGGCCCGTTCCTTCCGCACCTCTGCTGAAGCCGGGTCCAGAAGGCGGCGCTGGATCGGCTGGGCGGGAGCGTGCCGATTGGCGTCGTAGAGGGGGTTCTCCCTCGCTGCGGGGTAGCTCCGCTGTCCCTCGGCAAGCGTGAAGAGCACATGCTGCTCAAGCCGAGCCCGGTAGCCCCCCCGGCGATCGCACTCTGCCCGGAACCACGCGACCACCTCGGCCTGCTCCTCCGAAGGAAGGCGATCCCAGGCCGTGCGGACCTGGTCGTCAGTGGGCTCCTCCAGGACCTCCTCACCGATGTGCGCGCTCGCGGCTGGCGAGAGGGCGGTGAAGCCCAGACCGACCCCCACGAAGCCTCGGAGGAGCTTGCGGAGGAGGCTTATGGGTGTGCGAGAAGTCGAGATCATCGGCTCATGATGGTCCAGGCTTGGACGCTTCACAACGAGGGGGCGTGGGCCACAGCATGGCGTCCGAGATTGCGTCCGTTCCCAGGATCCCGTGCCGGATGGCCCGGGGGGTGGCGCGACGCAACTTGTGCGCGGTCCCCAGGGGCTGGCCGGCCCAGAAAAGAAGGAGGGGCGGTCCCGAAGGACCGCCCCAGGCATCTTCGTAGCAGCCGAGGCTGCCACCCGGCATCGCGAGGGGGGCTGCGACGCCGGTTGGAACCAGGTGTTTCCCGCTGGCCCGTGGCTTCCTGATCCTCCCCGCCGTCACAACTCACCGCTGTGCTGGGACGGCGTGGGTGGGAGGGGGACGCTCGGTTCCGTTTCCCGGTTCCTACCGCACACCGCAAAACTACCCCCCCGATGGAGGGGTGCGTCAAGAACTCGAAGAATTTCCGAGAGGGCGCCGGCAGCCCGGCCTGGACGCCCTCCAGAGTCCCCAGGGAGGGGTTACCGGGTTCCGCGGCGGCGGCGGCGCTTGCGCGGCTTGCGCTTACGGGTCCGCTTGCGCTCCTCGGACAGCTCGTCCTCGTCCGCATCCAGGGCCCTCTCCAGCCGCTCTTGCCAGCCCTCGTGCAGGTCCCACCCCTTGCCGCGCGCGTGGACGCGGAGGCCGAAGAAGCACAAGGACTCCTCGAAGGCCGGGGTCAGGCAGAACAGCAGCGGGCTGAAGCGCGACTCGCCCTGCTCGGTGAAATGGGGCTGGTTGGCCAGAATCCGCGCGGCCCGAGTCCAGTCGCGCTTGGCGAGCCGTGCACGCTCGGCGGTCGGGTGGATCAGGTCCTCGGCCCGCAGCAGCCGCGCGCGAGGATCCTCCTCCTCCTCGAGCTCCTCCTCCACCAGCGGCGCGAACAGCACGGCCAGGCAGAGCGCGTTGCTGGGCTCCAGGTCGGAGTGAACCTCCTGATCAAGGGCCTCTAGCAGCCGGTAGAAGGAGCCGAGACGCTGCTGGACCTGGTGGTCGTCGGCGTCGCGATCGCCGAGGTGCCGATCGAGGTCCGGGAAGAGCTCCGCCAGCGCTCCGCACGCGCGCAGCATCTTCACGGCGCCCAGGGCCGAGCCCGAGCGCAGCAGGCGGAGGATCTCCTCGAGCACGCGCGGAGGAGCGGCCCGCTCCAGCTGGTCGGCGTTGTCGAGCATCGCCTCCCAGGTGGGCTCGGCGATCTCGAGGTCGAGTCGCGTGGCGAACTTCACCGCACGAAGGATCCGGACCGGGTCCTCCTGGAACCGAACCTGGGGATCGCCGATGGTCTGAAGGACGCGATCCTCGAGGTCCTCCAGGCCGTCCACCCAATCATGGACCGCTCCGGCGTCAGGGTCCAGGAAGAGGGCGTTCACCGTGAAGTCCCTCCGGCGCGCGTCCTCGGCAGCGGTTCCAAAGGCGTTGTCCTCAACGATGAGGAGGTCGTCGCCCTCCGACTCGCTGGGCTCCCTCCGGAAGGTGCTCGTCTCGATGATGTTCTCACCGTAGTGGATGTGAACGAGCTTGAAGCGCCGACCGATGATGCGGCCGTTGCGGAAGAGCCGCTTGAT
>JBDQFW010000028.1:0-22741 GCA_040265735.1 Planctomycetota bacterium
GTCTCGCGGGCGATGACGCCCGCCGACGCCTCGTGGGGCGCGCCGCGGCGCAGCAGCATGCCGAGGACCTCCCACTCGAAAGGGACCAGGTCGAAGGCCGCCAGCGACTCCTGGGCGGCCTGGTGGAAGTGTTCGGCGATCAGGCGGCAGCGCGTCGAGACGCCCACGGCGTCGATGGGCCCTTTGGGGCGAAAGCGCTTCCAGTCCTGTTCGATACGAGAGACTCGATCGGTCATGGGGCGAAGAGGTTAGTCCTCCACATGCGCTCGTTCGAGCGCGATTCGTGCCGAACTAGGGCGGGGCCGCAGAGTCGGTCACCGACTTTTGGACGCTTCTTACGAAACCGCCTCAGGTGCGAGGCGAAACGCCGCACTCTTCCGCCGGTTCGCCTGGCGCCCCACTGCGTTCGGACGCTGGGTCGCTTGGTGCCTCAGTCCTTCGGCGCGCTGGGTCGCTTGGTGCCTCAGTCCTTCGGCGGCTGAGTGGTCGGGCGGCTCAAGCCTTCGGCAGCTCGGTCACCCGCAGCAGCCGCGTGGCGGCCTGCGCGCGCTCTTCGTCCTCGATGCGGTGAAGCTCCTCGAGTCCCGCTTCGAAGGCGGACAGCACCTCGGGCGACCACCCGTTGCGGTCCATCCCGTGCGCCAGCCGTACGCGCTTGAGGTGGTGGTTGCGGTCCCGGTCGAGGGCGTCCTGCCGCTCGACCCACTCGCGCATCACCTCGTCCACCTGGCCCAGCGCCTCCGGCTGTAGGCCTTCGGGCCACAGGCTCTGCGAGAGCTCCTGGGCGCGCGGGCTCAGGTCCAGGACCACCACGGCCTCGTCTCCCAGGCCGCACTGGCCCTTCACTCCCGCTCCGGCGGCGAACAGGCTGCGGCCAGCCTGACCCATCCGTGAACGGAAGACCGCCTCACGCAGGAACTCAGTGGCCTGCGCGAGGCGGTCCGCCTCGGGTGTCGACTGCGCACCCACGGCGCGTTCAGCAGTTGGCGTCGTAGGCCTCCTGGAGGGCCCGGCCGACGCTGTCGGGGGTGTGCCCCTCGATGTCCTGCCGCTGGATCATCTTCACCAGCTGGCCGTCCTTCATCAGCGCGATCTGGGGCGAGCTGGGGCGGTAGGGCTTGAAGTACTCGCGGGCGCGAGCGGTCGCATCGGTCTCCATGCCCGCGAAGACGGTCACGAATCGATCCGGCTTCTTCTCACCCATCATGGAGAGGCGCAGGCCCGGTCGGGCGCTCCCCGCGGCGCACCCGCAGACCGAGTTGACGAAGACGAGGGTGGTGCCGGGCTGACGCATGGCGCCGTCCACATCGTCAGGGGTGAGGAGCTCCTGGACGCCGATGGCGGTGAGCTCGTCGCGCATGGGCTGAACGAGTTGGGGGTCGTACATGATGGGGGACTCGTGAGAGGAGGGTCCTTCGAGAGGTCAGAAATCTAACGTTGGCGGTAGGTCTTGGCAATCCCACCGAGCGGTAGACAGGGTTGCGGGGAAGGAGCGGCGGGGGCGATCGCCCGGCTCGGAAGACCTTCTGTCCTGCAAGAGGTTCAGTTCTGCCACTAGGGCCCCGGGGGGCGTCCGAGCCTCGCCCTTGCCGTGGGCCCGCCTCAGATCACCGCATCTTCTGGGACGCGCTCCACCTCGAGGGGCCGCTCGCGCCGCTCGGCCAGGCCATAGACCAGCTTCGCCGGCCAGGCGCCGAACACCTCTCTCAGGTTGGCGAGCTCACGCTCCAGGGGGGCCGTCCCGGCGCGACCGCCGTCCTGCGGGACCACGACGGCGGCCACCGAGCCGCCGTCCGCGGTGCGCCCGACGGCTCGCACCCAGGCCCCCGCGTGGCGGCCGACCTCGGTGACCTCCGCGCCGAGCACCTCTGCTGCCTGCCGGCGGAGGTGCGCGAGGATGAAGTCGACGCGCGCCTCGTCCAGGAGACGGGGGAGGTCCGGCCTCACGGACTCCTCCAGCACGCGCTCGCCGCGCCCCGCGTGGATCAGCGAGAGGTTCGGCTGCACATGGCGGAAGTGGAAGGCGACGAAGCGGTCCGCGATGCGGTAGACGCCCCGGCGCGAGCGCAGCGGGTTGGGGTCCGTGACCGGGATCTCGCGCTCCACCAGGCGCATCTCGCGCAGGACCGACAGGTACTTGTTGGCGGTTGTCGAGTCGATGCCGACATCGCTGGCGATGTCGCCAAGGCGGCCGGGGTGGCGGGCGACGGCGCCGAGGATCGAGCCGTAGGTCGCGGGGCTGGTCAGCTCGCTGCGCAGGAGGAAGTCGACCTCGTCGAAGAGGTAGCCCTCTGGACGAAGCACCTCCCGCAGCAGGTTCGTGTCCAGGTCCCGGTCGTCGCGGAAGCGCTGCAGGTACGCCGGCATGCCGCCCAGGATCCCGTAGGCCGTGGCCGCCTCGGTCACCGACCAGCTCGGCAGGAAGGCCAGCGCGCTCTCGGGCTCCACCGGCTCTAGACGGCGCTGCCCCGTGCGGCGACCGAAGAGGGGCGAGCGCTCGGCCAGCACCTCCTTCTCCATGAAGGACACCTGGCTGCCGCACAGGACCAGCATCAGCTGGCTGCGCTTGCCCTTGGTGTCCCAGAACTTCTGGAGCTGGCTCGGCAGCCCCTTGGAGCTCTCGCACAGGTAGGGGAATTCGTCGAGGACGATGACCAAGCGCTCGTCCCCGGCGCGGTCGGCGGCGTACCCGAGGGCGGTGGGCCAGTCGGGGAACTCGATGCCCTCAAGGAGGGGATCGTCGAGCGCCTCGCGCAGGGCATCGCGGAACGCCCGCAGGTTGTCGCGCTCGCGCACCTGGGCAGCCAGGAAGTAGACGGCCCGGCGGCCCTCACAGAACCGTTGGAGGAGCTCGGTCTTGCCGACCCGTCGGCGCCCGTACAGGACGAACAGTTCGGGCCGGCCGCTGCTGGCCAGCTCCTCCAGGACCTCGAGTTCGTGGGTGCGCCCGATGAACATGGGCTCATCCTGACCTGTGCGTATTATACGGTCAAGTACAATACTTCGAGGCTAGTCAGGGCTGCAGGTGTGGCCAAGTAACCTCTTGAGGTGTACCAAGGTTACACTCAATGGATTCTGGCCCAGGGCAGCCCGATGGCCCGCGGCCAGTTCTCCTGATAGGGTCGCGCAATAGTCGGGAATCCAGTAGGGGTTCACGTGGGATCCATTTGGAATCCCATAGAGTCCTCAGGCTCCCGCTTCCGCAGCGGCCTGGGCCTCCTCGTCGGACATGCCGATCCGCACCACATGCACCTGGCGCTGAGGGTAGGGGATCGAGATCCCGGCCGCGTCGAATGCCACCTTGATCGAGCGCAGGAGGTCGAAGTGCACATCCCAGTAGTCCTCCGTGCGCGCCCACGGACGCACCTGGAAGTCCACCGAGGACTCGCCAAGGCTGCCCAGCCGCACCACCGTCTCCGGCTCGGCGAGGACCTTGGGGTGGTCCGCGCACAGCTTGCGCAGGATGGCCTCGGCCTCGCCCAGATCATCCTCGTACGCGATCGACGCGATCAGGTCGACGCGACGGGTCGGGTTCGCGGTGACGTTCACGATCGTGTCGCCCCAGATCTTCCCGTTCGGCACGAGAATGGTCTGGTTGTCCGGCGTGAGGAAGGTCGTGTTGACGAGGCTCATGTCCTCGACCTTTCCGGTCACCCCGCCTGCGGTGACGGTGTCGCCCACATCGAAGGGGCGGTAGAGCAGGATCATCACGCCGGCGGCGAAGTTGCCCATCGTCTCCTGCAGGGCGAAGCCGACTACGAAGCCCACCACCCCGAAGCCGGCGAGGAAGGGCCCGACCGAGATGCCGACCGTGCCAAGTGCGAGGAGCAGGCCAAGGAAGAGCACCACGCGACGCGTCGTGTTGACGGCGAAGCGCGTGAGCAGGTCCGAGACCTTGACGCGTGACTTCTGGATCGCGCGGCGCACGAGCCCTTCGGCGAGGCCCGCCACCAGCTTGGTGAGGAGCATGAGGACGACGAACACGACGACCTTCATGACCATCGAGAGGCCGTTCTCCGCCAGCCAGTCCTCGACCTGGGCCTCCAGCGCGGTCAGGTAGCCCACGGGATCCTCAGCCACGCGGCTGGCTTCCGCGGCGAGGTCGATGGGGGCCTCGCTAGCGGACTCGGCGGAGGACTCGGGCGCGGACTCCGAGGCAGCAGCGTCCTCCTGGCGCTGGGCACCTGCCCACGGCGCGAGGAGGAGGCTCGAGAGGAGGAGGAAGAGGAGGCGCAGGTTGCTCATCGCGGGCAGAGCCTAGCTTTGGCTGGTGGCGAGGGGTGAGGGCTTGGAGGGACCTTCCGCTCCTCGCCAGCGGTCGGTGTGGGCGCCGCAGGACCGGCAGTGGGGGAGCAGGGCGTGCCGGACGGCCTCGCAGGCCGTGCAGCGTTCGAAGAGCTCGATCCCGCAGGAGGCGCAGGCCATGGGCTCGCCGGTCTCGGCCGGAACCGGGTAGGCGCATTCGGGGCAGCGCGCGGCCTGGTAGGCCTCCCGGCGCCGACGCAGGAGCACCTCGTCTTGGGGCTTGGCCGCGTTCCGCAGGGAGCGAACCAGGAAGGCCAGGACAATGAGCGTCGCCGCGCCGATCGCGATGTACTTGAAGTACTCCCTCGGGAAGTGCTCGAACATCACCACCCCGACCCACCAGAAGGTCGCCACCAGCAGCGCCTGATAAATCGGCCCGAACATGGACCCCTTGCGGCGCGCGGTGAGGAGCGCTGCGCCGAGGAAGAGAGGCACCACCACGAGCATCTTGAAGGCGGCAACTTTGAAGCGGTGTGCGGCGTAGGCCTTGCGGTACTCGGAGTCCCCTCGAGCCTGCTCGCCCTGCAGTGCGCGTTCGGCCAGGGCAGCCTCCACCTCCGCGGTGTGGATCTGCTCCTGCAGCTCCGCGATGCGCTGGTTCGCGTCCTCGAACGCCGTGCTCGCTTCGAGGAAGCTGTCCTGCGCCTTGTCGAGCGCCGCGGTCAGGGCCTCGGAGGGCTGCTCGTTCCGTTCGATCGCGAACTGGTACTGCGACTTGAACTGGTTGAGGGTCGCGTTGGCAGAGTCCCGCGTCTCGATGCGGTTCGCCTTGAGCTCCTCGAGGCGGGCGACCTCGCGCTGGAGGCTCGAGATGGAGACCTGCAGACTCCGCGCGCGCTGACGGGTCTCGGGCTCGACCGACGCCTCGGTGAAGGTCCGGGCCGAGGGGCCCTCCATCCGGTCGATGTCGCCCACGATGAACCCCTCCAGCCAGACGAACAGGAAGAGCAGCAGCACGGACAGGCCGCGGATGGTCCAGCGGAGCCCGCGCGGGGTGTTCTCGTTCATGGGGCCATTGCACCCGATCCCTGTCTCCCACGGATAGTCCGGGGTGCTCGCCGGGGCCGCGTCCCGCGCGTGGGAGGACCGCCCTCCGCGCGCGTGCTAAGGGGACCCGTGACCAGAAGGCCTGCGCTCTAGGCCCTAGACGCCACCCTGGAGGTCCCGGACCGCTGTGAGCAGCATCGCGGTGGTCGGGTGGTCTCCTGCGTGCCGGAACTCGTGGGCCCAGAGGACCTTCTCGCCCTGCGCGAGGAACGCCCCGGGCATCATCCAAGGGTCACCCACGGGGCGCGTCTGCTTGTGCCCCTCCCGGACCGACCGCAGGCCCGCGGCCATCGACGCCAGGCCCAGCAGCTGGCCCACTCGCCCGCGCGAGACGCCTAGGGCCGCTCGCAGGTCCATGTCCGCATCCGCGATGGATTGCACCTCAGGCCACGCCTCGCTCAGGAAGCGATCGCCGTCCTCGACGGTCCCCAGGTGAATGATCACGGGCTGGGGAAGCTCGGGAAGATCGCTGCACGCCCGGCGCAGCTCCGCCACCCACTGGCGGCAGAAGGTTCACCCGAAGTGCCGCGGGAACACCAGCAGCCGCAGGTCCGCGAGCAGCGTGCGAAGCGTCGCGGGCTCGGGCAGGTGGCGCCCGGAGCGGGGAGCGTCGAGGACCGCAGGCGAGAGGAGCGTGCTCATCGCCTTTGCCTTCGGCGTCTCTGCATCCGTGGATGCAGAGGGGGCTCCGCGGGCGGCCGCGGCTCGCTGCTATGCAAGGGGGGCGGCCTCAGGAGGCCGCCCCCCGGGGGAAGGAACTCTGGCGAGGCCAGAATCAGTGCTGATGCCCGCCGGGGCCGTGCACGTGGCCGTGCTGGACCTCTTCGGCGGTGGGCTCGCGCACCCCAATCACCTCCACGGCGAAGGTGAGCGTCTCGCCCGCGAGGGGGTGGTTGAAGTCGACCGTGACCTCGTCGCCCTCGAGGGCGGCGATGGTGCCCATCAGCGGGCGTCCGGTGGGGTCCTGGGCCTGGAAGCTCAGGCCGGCCTTGAGCTCCACATCCGCCGGGAAGGCCGAGCGCGGCACCTTCTGGATGGCCTGGTCGTCGCGCGCGCCGTAGCCCTCCTCGGGCTGGACCTTGACCTCGAGCTTCTCGCCCGCCCCCTTGCCGGCGAGCTGTCGCTCGAGTCCGGGGATGATGTTGCCCGAACCGTGGAGGTAGGCGAGGGGGTCGCGCCCGGCCGAGCTGTCGGCGACCTCACCGCTGTCCAGGGTGAGGGTGTAGTGGATGGTGACGACCTTCCCGTCGCCGATGGTCTGCATTTCCATCCGACGAGCGTAGGGGGGTCGTGCACCCGGGCCGGGCGAGAGATCGAGCCTTTTCCGCGCGCAGCGGGCAGATTCGTGAGTCTTGGGGCGCGGAGCGGCGCCAGCGGCCTTGCGGCAGGACGCACCGGGGATGGGCCAGTTGTCGAGCTAGGCGCCGGGGCGCGTGACCTCGACCCTACCCGCGCTGCGCTCACGCAGCTCCAGAGTGACTCGCTCGGCGAGCGCCAACGGGACCTCGAGGCGCTGCTCGACGCCCTCTCCGAACTGCGCCTCGCCCTCCTTCAGGGCGTGCGCGTGCAGAACGGCCTGCACGGCGTTCGAGCACTCCCAGGGGTACCTCAGCATCAGCGCAACGGTCACGGGGCGCTCCGCCATCGGGGCGCGGTCGAGGGCCTTCCCGGCGGCGCCGCCGTAGGCTCGAACCAGGCCGCCCACGCCGAGCTTCACGCCCCCGAACCAGCGCACCACCACGCAGGCCAGGTCCGTCACCCCGTGTCCCTCCAGCTGCATGAGGATCGGCCTCCCTGCCGAGCCCGAGGGCTCACCGTCGTCCGAGCTGCGCGTGCTCTCACCGGCCGGGCCGAGACGCCAGGCGAAGCAGTGATGGCGCGCGTCCTTGAAGCGCTCGCGCACCAAGGCCACGAAGGCCTTGGCCTCCGCCTCGTCGGCCACGGGCGCGAGGCACGCCAGGAAGCGCGACCCCTTGATCGGGTCGAGCTCGTACTCGAAGGGCTCTCGGAGCGAGCGGATCGAACTGGGGCCGTCCAAGGCAGGAGCCTAACGAGCAGGCCTCGCGGGGGAGGAGACCGAGTGACCTCTCAGGAGAGCGCTAGGCCGCTCAGGGGCTGCTTCGCGAGAGCAGCCTCGCATCCCGCCTGCGCGGCCGGTTGAATCGTTCCCGCGAGCGGCAGTCATCTGGCCCTAGCGGCAGCGATCAGGCCCTAGCGGCAGTGACCGGGCTCTTTTGCCCTGCCCCGCGCACCGCTTACCTATCTCAACCACACCGACATGCTCTCTCTCCTCACCGTGGGGCCGCTCCTTGCAGTGGCGGCTCCGATCACTCCCATCCCTCAGGACGGACTCGGCGTCATCGAGTCCGTCAGCGAGTCCTTCTCCTACTCCTATTTCGGGGTCATGGTCGAGTCCAGCTTCAGGGACAACGAGACGATCTTCGTGCCGGCCTCCGAGGTCGCGGACGCCTTCTCCCTCGAGTACTCCCACGACTTCGGGGGCGGTCTGTTC
The DNA here is from genome assembly GCA_040265735.1 of Planctomycetota bacterium. Lineage (GTDB taxonomy): Bacteria > Planctomycetota > UBA1135 > UBA1135. Next base: position 7,865 of record JBDQFW010000028.1, read on the forward strand.
GCTTATGGGCGCTTGGGCCAGGGCTGGGAGAGCTCGACGCAGTTCATCGACGGCTTTACCGTCACCATCGACGAGAGCACGAGCGCGCTCGGCCTCGGCCTTGGCTACCACTTCGAGCCCTCCGACGACTGGAGCCTCTTTGGCACCGCGGGCTTCGGGTCACGCTCGAGCAGTGCGGACTGGATATCCGTCGGCGGCGGTGTTGGCACCCTCTCCGTGGTCGAGTCCGATCTCAGCGGCCTTGACCTCGAGGTCGGGGCTCGCTGGCGTGCGACGGAGCAGCTCGAGTGGTTCATGAGCTACTCGGTCTCGAACCCCACCGGGGACTGGGAGCTCAACGATGCAGGGGCGGTTCAGGAGATCGACCTCGAGATGCAGGTGAGACGCCTGAACCTCGGACTGCGGGCCTTCTTCTCGCCGAATCTCGCCGGCGTCATTCAGCTGTCCCAGGGAGCAGACGAGCGCCAGTTCTCGATCCCTGGGGACAAGGTTGACGCCGATCTCGATGTCGATGTCGTGCGGTTCGGCCTGAACTACTTCTTCTGATCGCCTCTAGGGCAGCGATCTGCGAGGGCCGGGCCCCGGTGGAGTCCACCGGGGCCCGGCCTGCGTCTCTCACGCGGGCCTGAAGCGCGCTCAGGCGGCGGCGGCCGGCTCCGGCTGGCCAGAGCGGGTCGTGAGGGCGAAGCCCCCGGCCTCCGTCCAGTCGATCACCGCGACCTGTCCGCGGGTCAGGGTGCTGGCGAGGACGGCCTCCGCGAGGGGGTTCTGGAGGCGGCGCTGGAGGACGCGCTTCAGCGGCCGCGCGCCGAACTCCGCGTCCCATCCCTCCCGGGCGAGCTCGTCCTTGGCGGCGTTCGTGACCTCGAGGCCGATCTCCTGCTCCTCGAGGTGTCCCGCGATGCGGGCCAGCTGGACATCGACGATGGCTCGCAGCTGGTCGGGCTGCAGCGCCTGGAAGGTCAGCACCTCGTCCAATCGGTTCAGGAACTCGGGCCGGAAGAACTCGCGTAGCTGGCCCTCTCCCCGCAAGTTGCTCGTCATCAGCACCAGGGTCTGGGTGAAGTCCACGGTGCGCCCCTGGCTGTCCGTCAGGCGCCCGTCGTCGAGGACCTGCAGCAGGGTGTTGAACACATCCGGGTGGGCCTTCTCGACCTCGTCGAGCAGCAGCACCGTGTGCGGCCGCCGGCGCACGGCCTCGGTCAGGGCCCCGCCCTCCTCGTGGCCGACATAGCCGGGAGGCGCGCCGATCAGGCGGCTGACCGCGTGCTTCTCCATGTACTCGCCCATGTCCAGGCGCACCATCGCCTGCTCGTCGTCGAACAGGAACTCGGCCAGGGCCTTCGCGGTCTCGGTCTTGCCGACGCCCGTCGGTCCGAGCAGCAGGAAGGAGCCCAGGGGCCGCGTCGTCTCCTGCAGCCCGGCGCGCGCCCTGCGCACCGCCTGGGAGATGGCCTCGAGGGCCGAGTCCTGGCCCACTACCCGCTCGCGCAGGCGATCCTCCATGGACAGCAGCTTGGCGCGCTCGGTCTCCAGCAGCTTGGCGGCCGGGATGCCCGTCCAGCGGCTGATCACCTGGGCGATGAGCTCCTCGTCCACCGCCTCCGGAAGCAGGGCTCCGTCGGCCTGGAGGGCCTCCAGGTCCTGCGCGTTGGCCTCCAGATCGCGCTCGGCCTCCGGAAGCTCGCCGTAGCGGATCGCGCCAACGCGCTCGAGGTCGCCGCTGCGCTCGGCCTGAGCCGCCTCGGCCCGCAGGCTCTCGAGGAGGGCCTTGCCGGCGCGCAGGGAGGTGATCAGGTCCTTCTCCGCCTCCCAGCGGCTGCGCAGGGCCGTGCGCTCCTCCTGCAGCTCGGCCAGCTCGCGGCCGATCTCCGCGATCCGGCGCTCGTTGGCGTCGGAGGCGTCCTTCTGCAGGGCCGTGCGCTCGATCTCAAGCTGGCGAGCGCGCCGCTCGATGCGGTCGAGGGCGGGCGGCATGGAGTCGATCGCCGTGCGCAGCTGGGCGGCGGCCTCATCCACGCAGTCGATGGCCTTGTCGGGCATGAAGCGGTCTGCGATGTGGCGATCCGCGAGCCGCGCGGCGGCGACGAGGGCGCCGTCCTGGATGCGCACGCCGTGGTGCACCTCGTAGCGCTCGCGCAGGCCCCGCAGGATCGCGACCGTGTCCTCGATCGAGGGCTCACCCACGAGCACCGGCAGGAAGCGTCGCTCGAGGGCCGCGTCCTTCTCGATGTACTTGCGGTACTCGTCCAGGGTCGTGGCGCCGATGCAGTGCAGCTCGCCCCGGGCCAGGGCGGGCTTCAGCAGGTTGGCAGCGTCCATGGCCCCATCCGTCTTGCCTGCGCCGACCAGGGTGTGCAGCTCGTCGATGAAGAGGACGACCTCTCCCTTGGCCTCGGAGATCTCCTCGAGGACCGCCTTGAGGCGCTCCTCGAACTCCCCGCGGTACTTGGCGCCGGCCACGAGGCTGCCCATGTCGAGGGCCATGACGCGACGGCCCTTGAGGGACTCGGGCACATCGCCCGCGACGATGCGCTGGGCCAGGCCCTCGACGATCGCCGTCTTGCCCACGCCCGGGTCCCCGATCAGCACTGGGTTGTTCTTGCGCCGTCGCGAGAGCACCTGGACCGCGCGGCGGATCTCGTCACCGCGCCCGATGACCGGATCGAGCTTGCCATCACGCGCGTCCTGGGTCAGATCACGCGCGTACTTGCCCAGCGCGTCGAAGGTGGCCTCGGGATCGGCGCTGGTGACGCGCCGGCCCCCGCGGACCTCCGTGAGGGCCGCCTCGACCTTGTCCACCGACAGGCCGCGCGCGGCGAAGAGGCCCGCAACCTCGGGCCCACCCGCCTTGGCGAGGCCGAGCAGGAGGTGCTCGGTGGAGACGAACTCGTCCTGCATCGCCTTGGCCGCCTGACCGGCCTGGTTCAGGACCTCTGCAAGGCTGCGCCCCATGGCGAGGTCTCCGCCCTGGGCGCGCGGACGCTTCTCCAGGGCGCTGCGCAGCTCGGAAAGGAGCGCCTGGGCCTCGATCCCAAGCTTGCCGAGCACGCCCGCGGTGACTCCCTCGGGGTTCTCGAGCAGGGCTGCGGCGAGGTGGGTGGGCGTGAGCTCGGGGTGCTGCGCCGCCTGGGCGAGCTGCTGGGCGCTGGCCAGGGCCTGGCGCGCGAGGTTCGTGTACTGGTCTTGCATGGCGTTCTCCTTGGGGTCCGTCTCTCGCGGACGGTGGGGAGGGAGCAACGGCCGTGCCGGGGTCCGAAGGCGCCTCCTAGGGGCCTAGGAGGGTGGCTCTATGTCTTATGGAGGTCAAAATGGCAGCCATAAGGGCCAATTTGGCGCCCGCGGCGGCCGCGTCGGATCCGAGCGGAGCGCCTGCTCCAGGGGATCCAAGCTGGGCTCTGCAGCGGCTGCGCGCGGTGTCTCAGCAGCGGCGAAGCACTCCCTCACCGCAGCGGCAGCGCGCTGTCTTCCCGCAGCGCCTACGCGGTGTGCCGCACCGCAGCCGGCCGGGTGCGGATGGTGAACGCGACGAAGCCCTCGCCGGGCTCGAAGGAGACCTCCGCCTCGAGGTGGAAACGCTCCGCTAGGCCCTCGAGCAGCCCGACCACCATGGGTTCGAGGCCCGCGCGCCGGGAGTGGTATTCGAGGACGAAGCGGTCGTCGCCCGCCTCGCGCAGCACCATGCGCGGCGGCTCCATGGAGCGGAAGGTGCTCGTCACCCGCTCGTGCATGGAGTCGAGGCCACTGAGGAACGCCCCGAAGCTGTCGCCCGCCACGGCGATGATGCGGCCGAAGCCGCGGTCGGAGGTGTAGGTGATCCAGGTGCGCCCGAACAGGCGCAGCAGCTCCGGCACGGGGACCTCGAGCTCCTCGGCCGCGGCGCCGACCAGCTCGAAGGTCAGCTCGTCCGGATACGAGTCCATCTCGTGCAGGACGAGGTCCGGCCGTCCAGCGCGCTCGAGGATCCGCTCCCAGGTGGCGGCCCCGTGGTGCGCGACTACGAGGTCTTCGATGGCTTGGTTGACGATGCCGTACATCCGGTCCGCTCCTCCCAGCCCATCGGCCGAACCTGCCGCTGGCGAGAGGGTGCCGTGCCGCCCTGACCCACATGCGGGAATCCCGCGCGGGCGGGCGCCGGAGGGCTCAGGCCGACGCGAGCCCCATGGCGGCGCGCATGTCGCGGACGGCGGTCTCGACCCCGCTGAACACCGCGCGCGCCACCAGTGCGAAGCCGATGTTGAGCTCCTCCACGCCCTCCAGGGCGGCGACCGCTCCGACATTTTCGTAGTCGAGTCCGTGGCCCGCGTTCACGCGCAGGCCGATGGAGCGGGCGTGCCGCGCGGCGCGGGCGAGACGCTCCAGCTCCTCCTCCCGCGCGGGCCCGGGCGCGGCATTCGCATAGGCGCCGGTGTGCAGCTCGACGAATGGCGCGCCCACCTCGACGGCCGCGTCCAGCTGGGCGGGCTCGGGATCCACGAAGAGGCTCACCAGCCCGCCGGCCGCGGTCAGGGCCGGGACGGCCTCGAGCAGGCGGGCCTTCTCCTGCAGGCAGTCGAGACCCCCCTCGGTGGTCACCTCGCTGCGCTTCTCGGGCACGACGCAGAAGGCCTCGGCGCCCGAGGTCAGGGCGAGCGTCAGCATCTCCTCGTCCAGGGAGCACTCGAGGTTCAGCAGGGTCGACAGCTCGGCGCGCAGCCGAGCGACATCGCGGTCCTGGATGTGTCGCCGGTCCTTGCGAAGGTGGCATGTGATCCCATCCGCTCCAGCCCGCTCGCAGGCCAGGGCCCACGCGATGGGGTCGGGGAAGGACTCCCGTCGCGCCTGCCGCAGGGTCGCGACATGATCGACATTGACATGCAGGCGCAGGGTCATGGGGCTCAGGCGGGGAGGACGGTCTCGGAGGCGCGGTAGACGAGGCCGCGGGCGCGGCATCCATCGAGGAACTCCTGGACCAGATCAGGGCGGCCTGCAAGGTCCTCGGGGGCGTGGACGCCTGGCTCGTCGTAGGCGCCGCGCGCCAGCATCCGCGCTGCGATGGCGCAGGGGAAGGCGGTCGAGCGGGCCATGCTGGTGATGGACCGCTCGCGGTCGTAGCGAGCGTCCAGGTCCCAGGCCAGGCGCACGCGCTGGCCGCCGCGCTCGCCCTCCACGGTGATGCGCATCACCGTGAGGTCCTCCTCGCCGGGCTGGTAGGTCCAGTCGGGGAACATGATCGCGCTGGTCGCCTCGCGCGGAACGACCGGCACTCCGCCGACATCCACGGGCTCGCTGCTGAAGAAGCCGCCCTGGCGCAGGGCGCGCATGAGGGCGGTGTGGCCCGGGTACCGCAGGGTGCGCTCGACCATGTTCGCCACGGGCAGCCGCACAAGGGTGCGCAGGCCGTCGGTGATCGGTCCCTCGAGGGTGCCGATCCCCTCGAACTCGAACTCGGCCGGATCGGTGAGGGCCTCGCAGACCTGCTGCTGCCCGCCCGCCACGAAGCGCGCCGGGCGGGTGTACTCCTCCAGGACATCCGACGGGGCGAAGCCCGCCTTGTACTGCCAGGGCTGGCTGCGGACGACCGGGAGGCCGCCCACCAGGATCTCCAGGGAGTCGGCCCGGTCGAGCAGCGAGACGCCGTAGCCCGAGAGCAGATTGCTCATGCCGGGCGCGACCCCGCAGTCCATGACGACGCAGACCCCACGCTCGCGGGCGAGGGCGTCCAGGTCGCTGAGGTCCTCGGCCATGAAGGAGATGTCCGCGAAGGGCCGGCCCGCCTCGATCACCGCGCGCATGGCCTGCTTGCCGATGCGGCTCGAGAGTGCGCCCGCCACCAGGTCGTGCTCGGCTGCCAGACGCTGGACCGTTGCTGCGTCCGAGAGGTCCGCTTCCTGCGTCGCGAGCGCGGGGCAGCGCTCCTGCGCCCGGGCGAGGGCCGCAGACGAGCGGTCGGCGAGGGTGACCTGGAAGCCGGGCTCAGCCGCGAGGTCCTCGGCGATGATCGTCCCGACCATGCCGCCGCCGAGGACGAGGATCTGCTTCTGTTGGCTCATGGGGGGCGCGTTCGTGGGGGTGGCGTCCGAGTGCGCCTCGGCGAGGGCTGCACGAGGGCGGCGCAGCCGGGCAAGATATCCCACCCCGCGCCGGGCGCGGGTGAATTCGTCCCCACCCGCGCACCGCTGCCAGCCCTCGTGAAGATCGCCACCGGAGAGTTCCGCGGCCGTGCCCTCGCGGCGCCGCCTGGCAAGGCCACGCGCCCCATGCTGGGCCGCGTGCGGGAGTCGATGTTCGCGACCTTCGGCGGCATCGAAGAGGACCTCCCGGTGCTGGACCTGTTCAGCGGGAGCGGCAGCATGGGCCTCGAGGCGGTCTCACGCGGTGCCTCCTTCGTGCGCTGCGTGGAGCGCGGCCGCCCGGCTCTCGAGGCCCTGCGCGCCAATGTCCGAACCCTCGGGGTGGAGGACCGCGTGGAGGTCCTCGCAGCGGATGCCCTGGCCCACGGCAGCTGGGCCGCACCCGACGGCGGCAGCGGACCGTGGGCTGCGGTGGTCCTCATGGATCCGCCCTACCCCGACCTCCGCGGCGCAGGCCGCCGCCGCGTCCTCGAGGCCGCCGCCACCCTGATCGACGAGGTCCTGCTCCCCGGCGGCTGCCTCCTCCTTCACGGCCACCCCCGCGACCTCGAGGCCGGCGCCGTCCCCCTCCGTAGCACCGGCCGCACCCCCCTCGCCCGCTGCGACCGCCGCGTCCTCGGAAACACGGCGCTGCTGTATCACTGGAAGGCCTCTCAGGCCTGACCCGGTAGCACCGAAGGCCTCCAAGGCCTGACCAAAGAGCACCGAAGGCCTCCCAGGCCTGACCAAAGAGCACCGAAGGCCTCCCAGGCCTGACCCGGTAGCACCGAGGGCCTCAGAGGCCTGACTCAGCAACACCGAAGGCCCGAGAGGCCTGACCAGACAACACCGAAGGCCTCAAGCTCACGGCCCTCAGTTGTCGATGCTCCCGACGGTCCTCCGCTATGCCGTCGCTTCTCCTCCTGTTCCTCTCCGCTGCCTTCGGGGGAGCGGATTGGCCTGAGCTCGCCTGGGATGAGGCGCCGGCGCGCGTGTCGCTGGTCGAGGTGGTGGAGGAGGCCGAGGTGTTCCTGGGGGAGGAGGTGCGCTTCGTCGCCCAGGTGAGTGAGCGGGTCAGCCAGTGGGAGGGCCTGCTCACGCCCTTCCAGCCTGGCACCCACCGCGGCCTCGCGCTCTGGCCTGACGAGGCCCTGCTCTGGCAGCAGGAGGCCTACGACGCGCCGCTCCTCACGACCTTCGTGCGACGGGACTCGCGCTGGGCCGCGCGTGCCGAGCGCCTGCGGCCGCACGACCGTGTCCTGGTCACCGGGCGGGTGCGCTCCTGCCTCGCCGGGCGTCCTTGGATCGAGGTGACGCGCATCCTGCGCACGCGCGAGCAGGTGCCGGAGGGCACCGTGCTGCACGCGATCCGCGCCGGCGAGATGGTGGAGCGCGGGGCGCTCGACCTAGCCCTCGCCGAGGTGGAGCGTGCCCTGGCGGCTCCGCTGCCGGAGAGGCCGAGGGTGGTGCTCGAGGCCTTCCGCGCGGGCTGCCAGCGCCTCACGACTCGCCTCGAGAGCGGCTGGCGACCGACCGAGCGCGAGCTCCGCCAGGAGCGGCGGCGCCTGGCCGAGGGCCTGAAGGGCAAGGGAGCTGAGGCCCTCATGGCCTCCTGGAGGCGTCACATGAGGCTGCTTGGGGGCGTCGCGCCGCACGGACTTGCGATCCCGGTAGGGAAGCGGTAGGCTGGAGATCACGCCATGGGCCTCTCCTCTCTCGTTCACCGCCACCTGCTGTCGCTGCTGCTCGTTGCGACGGCGCTCCTGCCGCGCGGCGTGCGGCTGGACTGGTGTCTGTGCGACGGGAGCGCCGACTCGTGCTGCGCCGTGGCCGAGGAGCCGATTTGCTGTGAGTCGGGCCCGCGTGAGGACCGCGAGCAGCCCAGCGCCGCTGACGAGGACTGCTCGACCTGCTGCATGGTCGAGGTGGAGCCGTTCGACGAGGACCTCCCGCCGGCTCCCTTGGGGCTGGCGCACCTCGCGGCTCCCCTGGCCCAGGCTGGATCGCTGCCGCCTGCAGCCGCAGCGGTCCTCGTGCCCGGCTGCGCGGGTGAGCGCGCGCCGCCTGGCGCGGTCGTGCCGGCAGGGCAGCTGCCCGGCACCGCTCCGCTGAGGATCTGAGCGTCGCGTGGATGTCCGTCCGCGAGCCTTCGGGCCGCGGGACGCCTCCTCGCAGACCTCGACCCTTGGCCCGATGACCCGACTGAACACCTTGAGCCCCCTTGGGCTCCTCCTGTCGCTCCTTGCGTGCGCGGCAGCCCCCCGACCCGAGAAGCCCCTCTTGACCGAGGCCGGCGCGGGCGTGCGCGACGCCGAGGCCGCGTGCAGGGCCCTCGAGCTCCTGCCGCCCGACCCGCGTGCCCTTCCCCCGCGCGGGGCCGAACACCGCGTGGAGCCGGCGCGCGCCGAGTGGTGGGAGGCCACCGCCGACGCCTTTGGCGCGCAGCAGCGAGCGGCTCGGCGCGAGGTGCTCGCCGCGGCGGAGGCAGCCGCGACCGCAGGCGCGCCGCGGCCCGTGCAGGTCGGGGTGACCGACCACACCTTTGACCCGGACGCGCCGCTGATGGAGGCCATGGTCACCTTCGACCTGCTGGGGCTCCTGGGCACGGGCCCCGCGGCGGCGCAGCGGGCCGTTGCGGATGCCGAGCTGCTGCTGGCGCTTGCGCGCTACGAGCAGGTGCTCTGGCGCGGACGGGCGCGGGTGCGCACCGCGCGACTTGCGCTGGCTGGCGTGCGCGCGCGCCAGCGAGTGCTCGAGGACCTGCGCGTCAGCGCCGAGCCCGGCCTCCTGCGCCTCGATCTCCTCGAGCAGCACGGTCGCGTCTCCTCCGACCTTGCCGCCGGAGGCCTCGCCATGGTGGCGCGGCTCGAGCGCATGCTCTCTGCCGCTCGCGTCGAGGAGGCTGAGGCCCTGCGGGAGCTGGCCCTGGCGGCGGGCCTCTCAGCGGACGCTCCCGAGCTCGCGCTTGTCGGCCCCGAGACCCTCCTGGACCAGGAGTGGGGCCCCGGCGGCTTGCAGGCTTCCGGTCCCGCGGCCAGTCACCCCGACCTGCGCAGCCGGGCTCTTGCCTATGCCCTGGCCGAGGCGCGCGTGCGCGCTGTGGCAGCGCGGGCCTGGCCCGGAGTGGCCCTCGGCCCGCACATCGGCGCGCCCGAGGGGTCGCTCGACCCCCTGCAGTGGGGCGGCGTCCTGCGCCTGAATCTGCCCTGGCCGTCAGCGTGGGAGGGCGAACTCGCCGCGGCCGCCCAGCGCCGGGAGGCGGCGCGCGAGGCCTATGAGGACGCGTTCCTCGCCCTCGACGCAGAGGCGAGGCGTGCCGTCACGAGGCAGGCCCAGCTCACACAGCGACTTGAGGGGGTGACCCCGCGGCTGGACGCGGGCACCGCCGCGGTCTGGGAGGCGACCTGTGCAGCCTTCATGGTGGCCCAGCGCGATGCGCGGACATGGATCGACGCCCTTGAGCGCCGCATGGCCGCGGCCGCTTCCGAGGTCGAGGACGCCGTGGCCCTGGCGACGGCGGCCGTGGAGGTCGAGGTGGCGCTCGGTCCGGAGGGGCAGGTCAGCGAGGCCCTTGCCCAGGGAGGTGCGCGATGAGCCAGGTCCAGGGAGACATCGACCTCTCCGCCCTGTCGCGGCGGCCGGAGGCCGTGGAGCCTCCGCGGCGCTCGCGCCTGCGGATCCTGCTGCCGCTGCTGATCCTCGGCACCTTCGGGGTGGTGTTGGGGAGCACGCTGTTGGATGAGCTGCGGCCCTCGGTCGAGGTGCGCGTCGTGCGCCCCGAGCAGGTGGACGCCGCGGCGGCCGGCGTTCCCGAGGGTCGCCCGGTCGTGCAGGCCGCGGGCTGGGTAGAGCCGGACCCCTTCCCGATCCACGCCTCGGCCCTGGCGGCGGGCGTCGTGCGCGAGGTGCTCGTGCAGGAGTCGGATGCGGTTGAGGCTGGCCAGCCGGTTGCCCTCCTCGTGGACGAGGACGCGCGCCTTGGGGCCATGCGCGCGCGCGCTGCGCGCGACCAGGCCGCGGCGACGGTGGCGACGCGTGAGGCCGAGCTCGGGATCGCGCGCGAGCGCATGGAGGCGGGTCTGGAGGTGCGCGAGGCCGCGGCGGTGGCCGCTGCCGAGCTCGAGCAGGACCGCGCCATCCAGGCCAAGCAGGCCGCTGCGGTGGTCGAAGGACAGGCGCGCCTCGAGCTCGCACGCGAGGAGCTCCTCGTGCAGCAGGACCTCGCCGCGCGCGGGGCCTCGGGACTGCGTCAGGTGGAGCTCGCCGAGGCGGCCGTGCGCGAGGCCGAGGGACGCCTAGCGGCCCAGGAGGCGGAGGTCCTGCGCGCTCGCCGCGAGGTAGAGAAGGCGGAGGCGCGCAGCGAGCGCGCGGGTCGGGACCTGGAGCTGCGCTTCGAGGACCGGCTCCGGATTGAGTCCGCCGAGCCCGCGGTGGCCCTGGCGCGTGCCCAGCTGGAGGCGGCCGAGGTCGCCCTCGCCGAGGCCGAGCTGTTCCTCGAGCGGATGGTGGTGCGGGCTCCGGTGGCCGGCGTGGTGCTCGAGCGCCTCACCACGCCGGGGATGGTGCTCGACGCGACGGGTCCGAGCCATGCCGTCTGCTCGCTCTACGATCCAGCGTCCCTGCGCGTTCGCGTAGATGTGCCCCAGGCCGAGGTCGAGCAGCTGTTCGTAGGGCAGCGAGCCGAGATCCTCACCCAGGCCCGCGGCGACGCGGCCTATCGCGGCGAGGTCCTGCGCATCGTGCAGCGCGCGGACATCCAGAAGGTGACCCTCGAGGTGCAGGTGCGGGTCGAGGACGAAGACGCCTGGATCCGGCCGGACATGCTGGCCCAAGTGCGGTTCCTGTCCGCAGGCGGTGGCGCCTCCGGCGGCTCGGCGGCAGGCGCCGGCATGCGGGTTCGCGTGCCCTCCGGCCTCGTCGCGGACGGGTCCGTCTGGCTGCTCGACCCCACCCGGGGGACCGCGCGCCGCCAGCGCGTGGAGGTGGAGCAGGAGGCCGGCGGCTGGGCCGTGGTGAGCGAGGGCCTCGACCTCTCGTCCAAGGTGCTCGATCCGGGCGGCGCGCCTCTCGAGGAGGGCGCTTCGGTGCGCGTCGTGCAGGGAGGTGTGCGATGAGCTTCGCGGAGCTGCACGGCGTCACCAAGCGCTACACCAAGGGCGAGCATGTGGTCACGCCTCTCGACGGCATCGACCTGGTGGTCGAGCCGGGGGAGTTCCTCGTGCTGCTGGGGCCCTCGGGCTCGGGCAAGACGACCCTGCTGAATCTGCTGGCGGGCATCGATCGCGCCACGGAGGGGAGCGTGGTCGTGGCCGGGGCGGACCTGCAGGCCGAGCGCGGCTCGGCGCTGGCGCGCTGGCGTGCGCGGAATGTTGGCTACATCTTCCAGCAGGCGAACCTCGTGCCGGTCCTCACTGCGTACGAGAACGTGGAGCTTCCGCTCCTGCTCCAGAAGCTGAGCGCGCGTGAGCGGCACGCTCGGGTCGAGGTGGCCCTGCAGGCCGTCGGCCTCGCGGATCGTGCGACCCACCTGCCGCGGCAGCTGTCGGGCGGACAGGAGCAGCGCGTGGCGATCGCGCGCGCGCTGGTTGCGGACCCGCCCCTCTTGGTGGCGGACGAGCCGACGGGCTCCCTGGACGCCGAGTCCGCCGAGGGAATCCTCACGCTGCTCTCGCGCCTGCACGCCGAGCAGGGGAAGACCGTGGCGATGGTGACGCACGACCCGAAGGCCGCGCGCTTCGGCACGCGGGTGCTCCGGCTGGACAAGGGACGCCTGACCGAGGACCTGCCGGGAGGGCGCGCGTGAGGTTCCTGCGGCTCGTGCTCAAGAACCTGAGGCGGCGGCCGGCGCGCACGGCGCTCACCGTCCTCGGCGTAGCCAGCGCGCTGCTCCTGTTCGTGCTGGTGGAGAGCCTCTCGGCGGGGCTCGAGCGGTCCCTCTCGGGCAGCGAGGCCGCGCGCACCCTCGTGGTCTATCGCAAGAACCGCTACTGCCCGCAGACGAGCTTCCTGCCCGAGTGGTATGCCACGCGCATCGCGGAGCTGGAAGGCGTCGAGACGGTGCTGCCGGTCAAGGTCTTCCTGAACAATTGCCGCGCGAGCCTCGACCAGATCACCTTCCAGGGGGCTCCCGTGGAGACCCTGCTGGAGGCGCGCGCGCTGCAGGTCGCGGAGGGGGACCTTGCGGCCTTCCGCCGAGAGCATGACGCAGCCCTGGTCGGGCGGGACTTCGCCGCGCGCAAGGGGCTCAGCCCTGGGGACCGGTTCCGCTTCGGGGATGTGGATGTGAAGGTGCGCGGGGTCTTCGAGTCCGAGGAGCGCACCGAGGAGAGCGTGATCCTCACACACCTCGAGTTCCTGCAGCGCGCCGGGCCCGTGAATCGGCTCGGGACCGTGACGCAGTTCGAGGTGCGCGTGGCCGAGGGAGCCGATGTCGAGCTCCTCGCGCGCACGATCGACGAGCAGTTCCGCACCGCGGAGGAGCCGACCGACACGCGCCCGCGAGTGGCGTTCCTGGACTCGGCCACGCGCGACCTGCGCGAGATCCTGCGCTTCGGGCGCTGGCTCGGGATGGCCTGCGTGCTGGTGGTGCTGATCCTCGTGGGTAACACGATCCTGATGAGCGTCCAGGAGCGCGTGCGAGAGCTTGGGGTCCTGCGGGCGCTGGGCTTCCCCGAGCCGACCATTGCGGGCCTGGTGGTGGCGGAGTCGTTGGCCCTGTCCCTCACTGGAGGGGTGCTGGGGGTGGCAGGCGTGTACGCGGTCCTGAACCTCACGCACCTGGCCCTGGGCAGCGAGGGCGTGACGATCGTGTTCGCCGCCTCGCCGGGCCTTCTGCTCGAGGGGCTGCTCGTCGCGGCGGCGGCCGGCGTGCTGGCCGGGCTCGCGCCCGCGTGGCGCAGCGCGCGCGCTGAGATCGTCGAGAGCCTCAGGAGCGCGGGCTGATGGGGCTGCCCTTCGACTACGCGGCGCGCAACCTGGCGCGGCGGCGGCTGCGCACGGTGCTCACCGGGGCCTCGACGGCCCTGGTCGCAGCCCTCTTCGTGGCGGTCGCGGCGTTCGTCCGCGGGCTCGAAGCCACCTTCAGCGGGGCGGCGCGCGAGGACACGGCGCTGCTGCTCTCGAGCGCGGCCGAGCGCGATGTCGTGCGCTCCACGGTCGATCCGGGCCTGGCCCAGTTCGTCACGGCGGATGTGCCCGGCGTCCTGGCGGCCTCGAGCGAGATCCACATGGGGACCACCGTGCGCCTCGCGGACGGCCAGGAGGGCCCCGGCTTCGTCCGCGGAGTCACGACCGACGCCTACGCGGTGCACGACGCCCTGACCGTCACCGAGGGGAGGCTGCCCGGCGTGGGTGAGGTGCTCGTGGGGCGGCTCGTCGCGCGGCAGCTCGGGGTCGAGGAGGCCGCGCTCGCCGTGGGGAGCACGGTGTACATCGAGGGGTCCACCTTCACCGTGGCTGGGAGGTTCGTCGCGCCCGGCACGACCCTCGAGGCGGAGATCTGGACGCCGCTCGAGCCCCTGCGCGGGCTGACCCAGCGCGACGACTCGTCCGTGGTCTTCGTGCGCGTGGAGGACCCGCGCGTGCTGCCGCGCCTCGAGCTCTTCACGAAGCGGCGGCTCGATCTCGAGCTCGCCATGATCCCGTCGGCGGAGTACTACCGCGAGCTCGCGGACTACTTCCGACCCATCCAGGGTCTCGCCCTCGGCCTGGCCGTGCTGGTGGGGCTCGCTGGCCTCTTCGGCGGAGCGAACACCATGGCCGCCACCGTCGCTGATCGCGTGCGCGAGCTGGCGGCCCTGCGCGCGGTGGGCTTCACGGCTGGTGCCCTCTCGTGGTCCATCGCCCTCGAGTCGCTGCTCCTGTGCGCGGGCGGAGGCGTGCTGGGCCTGGCGGTGGCGCGCCTTGCGCTGGCGGGAGGGGCCGTGCGCCTCGCCATGAGCGCGTTCGAGCTGCGCATCGACGCCTTCGCCGTCCTCGTGGGCTTCGGGGGCGCCCTCGCTCTCGGAGTCGCCGGCGCCCTGCCCGCAGCGTGGCGCGTGCTGCGCCTGCCGATCGCCGCGGCGCTCAAGGAAGACTAGATCCGCGCAACCCGCGGACCTCCCGTACCCTCTTGTTCTGCAAAGGCCTGTCTGCCAAGGAACCCAAGCACCATGACGATCCTCCGCCTCCCGCTCGCCTCCCTCCTCTTCTGTGCCGCTGGCCTGTTCACGGCCTGCGGCGGCTCCGAGGAGCTCGCCGGCAGCCCCACCTCACTCCCGGCACCGCCCGAGTCCTTCTGGAGCGCATCTGCACCGGAGTCCTCCCAGGGCGTGACGGAGGGCGTGGCCCGCGCCGCTTCCGGCGACGCGGTGGCCCTGCGGGGAACCCTCCAGGACTTCGTCGGGGGCCTGGCCGCATTCACCATGGTGGAGGAGGCCCTCGACCACTGCGCGGAGATGGGGGAAGACGACCACTGCCCCACGCCCTGGGACTATTGCTGTGCCGATCCGGACGCCCTGCGGGCGGGGACTGTGACCGTCGAGCTCCGCGACGGGGAGGGAATGCCCGGTGCCTGGCAGGTCCAGGGATTCCACGGCCTGGACCGGCTGTCCGAGATCTTCGTGGAGGGCACCCTGGAGCGGGACTCGGCCGGAAACCCGTTGATCGTGGCTTCGCGAATCTCTGAGGCGCTCTGAGCCGAACGCAGGGTAGAGTGCCCGCCTCAGGGCGCCTGCGTGCCCGTCCTGAGCCCCAGACGCGGGCTCTTGAACCCCCAAGAACGAACCCCATGCGCAACCTCTTCCTC
>JBDQFW010000029.1:0-7767 GCA_040265735.1 Planctomycetota bacterium
CCTCTGGACCGCCCCGACAGCCCTCCAGGACGGCCAGCCCCCCATCCAGGTGCTCGGCGACGACTACATCCTGAACTTCCCCGAGGGCGAGCAGCCCGGCGAGGGCATGAACCTGGCGGAGTTCGTGCGGGCCTGCCAGCAGGTCACCGACATCAACTTCACCTACGCGGACGACACGCGGAACTTCCTGACCCAGAAGCGGATCACCCTGCTGGGCACCAAGACGGTCCCGAAGAAGGACTTCTACTCCTTCTTCCAGATCATCATGTTCATCAACGACTTCGTCTGCGTCGAGGTCGGTGAGGGCTCCCTCAGCGTCATCAAGATCGAGTCCCTCCAGGGGGGCGGCGGCCGGGGTGCCCAGTCCCGCGCGGACGGGATCCTGGTGGACGAGGAAGACCTGCCCCAGTACGCGGCCCAGCCGGCCACGCGCATCACCACGGTGATCAACCTGCCGAACACGGATGTGCGCAACCTGGCGAACAACCTGCGCACGCTGATGCCCGATCAGACCTTCGGGCAGATGCTGGCAGCGGGCAACTCGAACGCCATCATCCTGACGGGCTACGGCTCCACGGTCGCGGCCATGGCGCGCATGCTGCGCATCGTGGACGAGGCCTCGAAGACCGAGGTGGTCACGCCCGTCTTCGAGGTCCTGCAGCTCGAGTACGCCGCGGCGGACGAGATCGCGAGCCTGGTCGAGGAGCTGCTGGACGCGGGCCGCCGCGCGACCCAGGGCCAGAACCGCCCGCAGCAGGGCGCGACCACCCAGATCTCCGCCGGCCAGGCCGAGGCCAAGATCCTCGTGGACCCGCGCTCCAACCGCCTGCTCGTCATGGCGATGCCCGAGGACATGCCCCAGATCAAGGAGCTGGTAGCCAAGCTCGACATCGACATCCTCGAGCGCGCGGCGGCCTACCACATCTATCCGCTCGAGAACGTCAAGGCAGAGGAGCTCGCCGAGACCCTGAACGAGTTCCTGCAGGACGCGGGACGCGTCGAGCAGGGACAGGCCCAGGGCGGCAACGCAGCCCGCGGCGGCGCGGCCGGCGGCCAGAGCACGGAGTTCGTGGTGGTGCCGGACGAGGAGACCAACTCCCTCCTGATCGCCGCGAGCCGCACGCGCTACGAGGAGCTGCTCAGCCTCATCCGGCGCCTCGACCGGCGCCAGCCGCAGGTGCTGATCGAGACCGCGCTGATCGAGCTCACCTCGCGCGACTTCCTCGACATCGGGGTCGAGCTCGGCCTGGCGGATGTCACCGGGGACGGCGGGTTCGGCGTGACGAACTTCGGCCTCTCCGCCTTCGAGGACCTGGACGCCGACGGCATCGTGGACAGCCGCGTGCCGAACAACGGCACCGGCATCACCGCGGGCATCCTGGACGGCGACAACTTCAGCCTGCCCATGCTGCTCTCCCTCGTGGAGCAGAAGAGCAACTCCAACGTGCTGAACGTGCCCAGCGTGCTGGTGAACAACAACGGCAGCGCCAAGGTCGAGGCCCTGGAGAGCCAGCCCACCACCCAGATCACCAACACGGGCACGGTCGGCGGCACCCAGGAGAACTTCAACGGGTACCAGGATGCGGGCATCACGATGCAGATCTCGCCGTCCATCAGCGCGAGCCGCTACCTGCGCCTGGACATCTTCCTGAACGTCTCGACCTTCCAGGGCTCGTTCAGCGGCCCCATCCCCCCGCCGAAGGTCGAGCGCTCGGTGGAGACCACGGTCAACGTGCCCGACGGCGACACCATGGTCATTGGCGGCATCGTCATCGACAACCGCTCCGAGGACACCGATCAGGTCCCTGGCCTGGGCGACCTGCCCATCGTCGGCCGCCTCTTCCGCCGGGACTCGGACACCCAGAACCGCACGGCGCTCTACTTCTTCGTGACCCCGCACATCCTGCAAGACGCGGACTTCGCCGACCTCGCTGAGATCAGCTACCGCCGCAAGCTGGAGGCCGCCGACACGATCGGCCTCGACCGCATGCGGCTGATCGAGTCCGACTTCGGCACCCAGGAGGACGCGGGCAGCGTGGACCTGGAGGGCTTCGACCTGCCCCTCTACCAGCGGCCCACCGTTGGTGAGGAGGTCGACGCGGCCGAGATCGGCAAGGACCCCAGCGAGGTCATGCAGGCCCTCGGCGCCGTGGGCGGAACCGACTCCTGAGTCGCTGCGCCGATCCTCCAAGCCGCGGGCAACCAGCACCCCCATCCATGGCCAGCATCTCCGACCTCCTCCTCGACGCGGGCTTGACCCGTGACAAGCTCGAGGAGTGCCGGCAGCTCTCCGTTCGCAGCGGCGACTCCCTCGACCGCAGCATCCTGCAGCGCGAGTACCTCGACGAGGTCACGCTGCTGCAGGTGTACGCCAAGCACCTGGGCTACGAGTTCCGCAAGAGCCTCGACGGCACGAAGGTGCCGGCCGGCTTCGTGGACGGCGTGCCGGTGCACTTCGCGCGCAACTACAACCTGGTGGCGCTCGAGGAGCTCGAGGACGGGACCCTCAAGGTGGCGACCTGCCATCCCCTCGACCCGCACCCCATGGACGACCTGGCGGCCATGCTCGGCCGCGAGCTCGACCCGGTGCTGGCTCCCAGGCTGGAGATCACCGGGCTGATCGCCCGCGCCTACCGCCACAAGGCCGACGGGGTCGACGAGGCCTTGGACGCGGTCAGCGAGGACGCCGACATCGGCTCCATGGCCGCCGAGATCGACGAGGCCGAGGACGTCCTCGACGTCTCGAACAAGGCCCCGATCATCAAGCTGGTCAACACCATCTTGTTCCAGGCGCTGAAGCTGCGGGCCTCGGACGTGCACTTCCAGCCCTACCCGGACAGGATGCAGGTGCGCTTCCGCATCGACGGCATCCTGTACGACATGGACTCGATCCCGCGCCGGGTCCAGGACGCGATCATCAGCCGCGTCAAGGTCATGGGCAAGATGGACATCGCGGAGCGCCGCCTGCCCCAGGACGGCCGCGCCACGATCCGCCTCGGCGATGGCGAGGTCGATGTCCGGATCAGCTCGGTCCCCACCACAGACGGGGAGCGCATCGTCCTGCGTCTGCTGGACAAGACCGCCAAGCTGTACCGCCTGGACGAGATCGGCCTCTCGCACCGCAACGCCGAGCTGATTCGCCACTACATCGGCTACAACCACGGCATCATCCTGGTGACCGGCCCCACGGGCTCCGGCAAGACGACGACGCTCTACGCCTCGATGGCGGAGATCGACACCACGATGAAGAACGTCCTCACCATCGAGGACCCTGTCGAGTACGCCCTGGCCGGGGTCAGCCAGGTGCAGGTGAACGCCAAGAAGGGCCTCACCTTCGCGGCGGGCCTGCGCTCGTTCCTGCGCCAGGACCCCGACGTGATGATGGTCGGTGAGATCCGCGACCTGGAGACCGCCGAGGTCGCGATCCGCGCGGCGCTCACCGGTCACCTGGTGTTCTCGACGGTGCACACCAACGATGCGCCCTCGACCATCACCCGCATGATCGACCAGGGAGTCGAGCCCTACCTGGTGGCCTCGTCCCTGGTGCTGATCATCGCCCAGCGCCTCGTGCGGACCATCTGCCCCCACTGCACCGTGATCGAGCCGATCAACGAGGAGTGGGCCGCCAAGCTCAAGAAGGTGGGCCTCGAGCCCGCCGAGCTCGACAACCAGATCGCCTACGGCACCGGGTGCGACGAGTGCTTCCAGTCGGGCTACTCCGGTCGGACCGCCATCTATGAGTTCCTCCCGGTCACGGAGGAGCTGCGCACGCAGGTCATGGAGGGCGGCAGCGCCACCGACATCAAGCGCGCGGCCGTTGCGCGGGGCCTCATCACCCTGCGCGAGGACGGCCGGGACAAGATCCGCAGCCGCCTGACCACCCCCGACGAGGTCCTCCGCGTCACCCAGCTCGACGTCTGATCCCCGCGATGCCCATCTACGAGTACGTGGCCTTCGCCCCCGGTGGCGCAACGACCAAGGGCGTGGTCGATGCGGACACCGAGAAGGACGCCCGGCAGAAGCTGCGGCGCCAGAAGCTGCTCGTCACCAAGCTGACCGAGACCCGGGGCGGGAAGCGCTCCAAGGGCAAGAAGGGCGACAAGCGGCCTGGGCTCCTGGCGCGGGCCGCGGAGGCCCGCGCGGCGAGCCAGGGTCCCGGCGCTCGGGAGACCGAGATCGTGCTCGGCATCACGCGTCAGCTGGCCACGCTCCTCGGGTCGGGCATTGCCCTGGCCGAGGCCCTCTCGGCCGTGGTGGACCAGGCCGAGCAGAAGCGCGTGGAGACCATGCTGCGCCAGGTCCGCGAGGGCATCCAGCAGGGCAACAGCCTGGCGGACGCCCTGGCCCAGCACCCGGGATGGTTCTCGGAGCTCTACGTGAACATGGTCTCGGCCGGGCAGGCGGCGGGCAACCTGGACATCGTCCTCTCCCGCCTCGCCGACTACATGCAGGCCCAGCGCGCCCTGCGTCGAAAGGTCGTGGGCGCCCTGACCTACCCGGCGATGATGATCGTGATCGGCATGATCGTGGTCACCATCCTGATGGCCAAGGTCGTGCCCGAGATCACCGCCATGCTGATCGAGCAGGGCAAGGCCCTGCCTCCCGCGACCCAGGTGCTGATCTCCATCAGCAACGTGGTCCAGGACTGGTGGTGGGCCATCATCGGCCTGATCGGCGTCGTGTCCTTCGCCTTTGAGCGCGTCTACCGCACCTCGGACAAGGGCCAGCTCGCGATCGACCGCGGCCTGCTCAAGATCCCGGTGCTGGGTGAGCTCCTGCGCAAGGCCGCCGTCGGCCGCTTCACCCGCACGCTCTCGACCCTGCTCCAGTCCGGCGTCCCGGTGATCCAGTCCCTCGAGATCACGCGCAAGGTCGTGGGCAACCGCGTCATCGGCGACGCCACGGACCACATCTCCAAGCGCGTGGTCGAGGGCACGGACATCTCCGGCCCCCTCAAGGCCTCCGGCGCCTTCCCCAGCGTCGTCGGCTACATGGTCGCCGTCGGCGAGCAGTCGGGCGAGCTCGAGCAGATGCTCGACCGCATCGCCATTGCGTACGACGAGGAGATCGACGTGGTCACCGAGCGCCTCACCGCGCTCCTCGAGCCGGTCATGATCGTGCTCCTCGCCGGAGTCGTGGGCTACATCGTCTACGCCATCGTCCAGCCGATCCTCGAGATCGGCCAGATCTAAACCTCCCCCAGCGAGCCACGCGGCTCGCTCCTGTCATGCGCACCCTCAAGTCAAGCCAAGCACGCGCCGCCGCCCAGGCGGGCTTCTCCATCGCGGAGCTCATGGTCGTGATCCTGATCATCGGCCTGCTCTCCACCGTGGTCGTCCCGAAGGTCATCGACCGCCTGTCCGACGCCAAGATCGGCAAGGTCAAGGCCGACCTGCCTGCCATCGCCGGCGCCCTGGACCAGTACATGATCGCCAACGGCCGCTACCCCGACGGGCTCGAGAGCCTGGTCCAGGGGGACGACAACGGCCGCACCTTCCTCAACCAGCGGACGGTGCCGAAGGACCCCTGGGGCAACGAGTACGTCTACCAGCCCCCCGGCGGCGGCAGCAACGAGTTCGAGCTCTTCACCTTTGGCCGCGACGGCGTGGCCGGCGGCGAGGGCGAGGACCGTGACGTCAGCTACGCGATGATTCGCGACCAGGAGATCTGAGCGCGGCCGTGAGGGTCCCCGGTCCGCAGCGCCGCGGCCCGGCGCGCGCGCGCGCCGGCTTCACGATCCTGGAGCTCGGGATCGTGCTGCTGATCCTGGGCATGGTGACCTTCACGGTCTCGGTCTCCTACGACGCCCTCGTCCCGCGCGAGAGGCTCAACACCTCGGTGCGCGAGCTGGCAGATGTCCTGCGCCAGGCGCGCTCCGAGGCGATCTCGCGCAACGCGGAGTTCCTGGTCGAGTACGACCTCGTCGGGCATCGCTACCGGATGATCACGCCCCTCGCCAAGGACGGCTCGCGCTGGGTCGAGGGGGTCGACGAGGAGGAGTTCCGCTACGCCACCCAGTGGGAGCCCCTGCGCCCGGGGGTCGAGTTCCTGAAGCTGACCCTCGCCGGGACCGAGTTCGCGGGCGAGCTCGTGCGCGTCCGCTTCGATCCCCTGGGCTCGGCCTCGGACCACCTGGTGACGCTGACCCAACCCGTCTACAACACCACCTTCACCGTGGAGGTCCTGCCCCTGACGGGGCTGATCCGCTTCCACGAGGGCACCTACGAGCGTGAGCTCCCCACCGACAGGGACTTCGACTGATGCGCCTCCCCCGCCGCCCTGCTCCCGGCGCACGCTCGGGCTTCACCCTCGCCGAGGCGGCCATCACGATCGCCATCGTCGGCATCGGCCTGGCCTTCTCCGTCCAGGCCCTGAACGGCGCGGCCCAGACGGCTGCCCACACCCAGCGCATGAAGATCGCCCGGGAGCTGGGCGTGGAACACCTGGGAGAGATCGCGGCGGGGCTCTGGTGGGACGAGCTGGAGAGCACCCGCTACGGCACCTTCGCCGACAAGGAGCGCCCCGAGTACACCTGGGAGCTTGCCCTGGGCGATGAGCAGCTCGAGGCCGTCCGCACTGGCGACGAGGCTGCGTGGGAGGGTCAGCGCTTCGACAACTGGCAGTACCGCCGCGACCAGGAGGCCATCAACAGCGGCTACTCCTCGGCCGAGGACATGGACGCCGAGGAGGAGACCGTGGAGGAGTACGAGCAGCTGCGACTACGGGTCTCGTTCCCGTTCCTGCCCGGCCTTGAGGACCTCGACCACCACATCGAGCTGGAGCGCTGGATCCCCTGGGAGCAGGTGTATGGCCCCTCCGAGGACGAGGAGGGCGCGGACGGGCTCGAGGACGCAGACCTGCCGGGGAGCTCCGGCGGCTCTGCCGGAGGGGCTGGCGGCGCGAGCGCCGGCGGCCCGGCCTCGTCCGCCACCACGGCCACGAAAGGAGGCGGTCGATGAGCTCCCCCTCCCAGCGCTCGGGCTTCAGCATGGTGGAGGTCCTCGTGGCCCTGCTGATCATGGCGCTGATGCTCACGAGCATCACGCGGATGCTCACGACGGTGCGGACCACCCGCGACCACATCCACAACACCCAGGAGACCATGATGGCCGGCCCGGCGATCATGGACATGGTCGAGCGCGACCTGCTGGCGATCTTCACCCTCGATCGGCCCAAGCAGCTGCACCTGCGCGTGCGCAACCGGGTGGAGCTTGGCCTCGACGCCGACCGCATCGACTTCGTCACCACCACCGACGGCAAGGAGTGGGAGATGTTCGAGGACCGCGCGGCGCGCGCGGACCTGAACGAGGTCGGCTACGTGGCGCGTCCCAACCCCCAGTACGACGAGTTCCTCGAGCTCTACCGGCGCGAGGACTTCGGGGTGGATGACGAGCCCTTCAGCGGGGGCCGCTACACCTTCCTCCACGACCGCGTCATGCGGTTCTCCATCGAGGTGTTTGGTGAGGACGGCGTGGACGCGGAGCTCCAGGAGGAGTGGGGCGTCCTGGTCGGGGATGAGGAGACCACGGGCCTCCCCGCCTGGGTGCGGATCTCGATGACCCTGGAGCTGGCCCCTCGCCTCCTGCGCGAGCAGCTGGTGCGCACGGACCCTGGCGACCGCGTGGTGACCTACACCCGCATCGTCCGCTTCCCGGATCCGCTGCGCGTAGCTCTCGACGAGACCCCGCGCCTGGCCCTTCCCGCACAGCGGCCCGACACGGGCGGCGGGGCGCCAGCCGGCCCCATCGACGGCACGGGCGGAATGGG
>JBDQFW010000029.1:7777-22643 GCA_040265735.1 Planctomycetota bacterium
GCGGTCGCCGGCGGCGGCGGCGCGGGCGGCGGCGGCGGCAAGGGCGGGGGCTAGACGACCCCTCGCCGGGTCCCCGGCTCTCGTTGGACCTCAGGCGACCGGCTTGCCAAGGACCTCTCGCCCACCCAGGTAGGGACGCAGCGGCTCGGGGACGCGCACCGTGCCGTCCGCCTGCTGGTGGTTCTCCAGCAAGGCAATGAGCATGCGCGTGGAGGCGGCCACCGTGTTGTTCAGGGTGTGGCAGTGGCGGACCTTGCCGTCCTCGCCGCGGTAGCGGAGGTTCAGGCGCCGGGCCTGGAAGTCGTGGAAGCGCGAGGCCGAGTGGGTCTCGCCGTAGCCCTCGCGGGAGGGCATCCAGGTCTCGATGTCGAACTTCTGGACCTGTCCCTGGCCCAGGTCGCCGCCGCACACGTTGACGACTCGGTAAGGGAGGCCAAGGGACTGCAGCAGGTCCTCGGCGTTCTGGAGGATCCTCTGGTGGTGCTCCAGCGAGCGCGCCTCGTCGTCCACATCCACCACCACCTGCTCGACCTTCTGGAACTGGTGCACCCGGTACAGGCCGCGGGTGTCCTTGCCATAGGTGCCGGCCTCGCGGCGGTAGCAGCTGGAGTGCGCGACGAAGCGCAGGGGCAGGTCCTCATGAGACAGGATCTCGCCCGCGTACATGGCCGTGAGAGGAACCTCGGCCGTGCCCACGAGCCACAGGTCATCGCGGTCGTCGCAGCGATAGGCCTGCTCCTCGCCGCCGGGGAAGTAGCCCGTGCCCTGCATGGCCTCGGTGCGCACCAGGGTTGGGACCGTGACCGGCGTGAATCCCCGCGAGACCATGAGGTCCAGCGCGTAGCGCAGGACAGCCGACTCCAGGAGGACGAGGTCCCCCTTCAGCAGGTAGTTCCGCGACCCTGCCAGGCGCGCACCGCGCTCGGTGTCGATCCAGCCGTGCAGCTCCCCCAGATCCTGGTGGGAGCGCGGCTCGAAGTCGAAGGCTCGCGGCTCGCCGACCCGGCGCAGCTCCTGGTTCTCCTGGTCGTCGGCCCCGTCGGGCACCTCCGCCGCAGGCGGCATGGGAACCTTGAGCAGCAGCTCGCCCAGCTCTCCGTCGAGCTGCCCCTTGCGCTCCTCGAGGGCCTTGAGCTCGGCCTTCAGGGCCTGCTGCTCCTCGAGCAGCCCGGCCCGCTCCTCCGCCGTCGCCTTGGCCATGCGGCCGCCAGCCTCCTTCTGCCGCTGGCGCAGGCCATCGACCTCGACCCCGACCTCACGGCTCGCGGCGTCCAGCTCCAGGATGCGATCGATGTCGCAGGGGATGCGCTTCTTCGCCGCGCCTGCGCGCACGGCGTCGGGGTCCTGGCGGATGAGCTTGAGGTCGAGCACGGCGGTCTGGGGTGTCCTGGATCAATCGCGCCAGGAGGACTCGAGCTTGCCGAACAACTTGTTCTTCTTGACGAACAGCTGTGCCTCGGCGCCCTCGTCCCCGGCCTTCACGCTCAGGGTCAGGTCCTTGGGGAACCAGACGGCTGGATAGCCGAACTTCTCCATGGCGTCCCGGTCCATGTGGACCCCCATGTCCTCGGGCTTGGAGCCCCGGCCGCTGCCCGCCTTGCGCCAGCTCACCTCCGGATCGAGGACGCAGTTCCACATGCGCTCGTAGCGCTCCCCGCCGCGCCCCACCACCACGACGGACTGGCCGGGAACGGTGAGCTCATCGCCCTCGAGCTGCACGTCGAAGTCCAGGTCGAAGGGGCCGCCGAGCTCGACCTCGGTGGTCTCGCCCGGACGCACGTCCCAGGCCTTGGTGCTGCTGTCGGAGACCATCAGGGCCTTCACCGACTGGAGCTTCTTGCCCTTCGAGACCATGCCATAGGCGAGGGTGTAGCGTCCCACGGGGACCTCCACCGTCTTCGAGCCCACGAGGTCCACATAGAGGTTCTCGAAGCGGTCGCGGCCCTTGAGGATCACGTAGGAGGGCTTCGGGCCCTTGCCGAAGTCGAGCTTCAGCTCGCCCACGGGGAAGCTCACGCGAGCCACCTGGAAGCTCGCGCCGCCGTTCTCAGGAGTCAGCTGGTACCACTGGTCACCGAGCTTCACGAACTCGCTGTAGGGCACCGCGCGCTTGCCGCCACCGATCACCATGGAGTCCGGCTCGGGCTGGTAGACACCCTCCGAGAGGCCGATGTGGGCCCAGGTCCCGGGGGTGTCGCCGTACTCCCCATTCATGTTCTCGTCGATGACCTGGACGGAGGTCCCCTCGATGTCGAGGGTCACGGACGCAGAGGGCGCGATGAAGATCAGTGCGGAGTTGTCCTGCAGGGCCGAGTTGTACTGGAGGCCCTGGTACTGGGTCTGGTCGTGGCCGATCATCGCCAGGAACGACCAGGGTCGGCGCGCATCGCCATCCCCGAGCTCCATCGAGATCACCTGGGGCTTGCCGCGCAGGGGCAGCTCCACATCGCCCTGACCGTCGCGGTCCACATCCACCATGACCTCGGCCGCCTTGGTGCGCAGGGCCTGCGGGCCACCCTCGAGGCGACCGATCTGCGCCGCGGAGCCCTTCCCCTGCAGGTAGATCTGGTGCCAGATCACGAAGTGGTCGTCGAGGAACCAGTTGGGGCGCTCGAGGCTGTCCACCTCCAGAGGCGCCGCGGGCGTGGCCGCCACGGCGAAGGGCTTGGCCGCCTCGGCCGCGGCGGCGGCCTCCGGCGTCCCCTCCTTAGGAGCCTCGCCATAGCCGAGGGCCGTGAGCTGACGCAGGCGCTCCTCGTAGCCGGTCACCACCTTGTCCTTGAGGCCGACCGCCTCGCGCAAGTCAAGGCAGGCCTTGTAGCCCTCGGCCGCGCCGCGGAGATCCGGGCCCCCCTTCTCGTGAATGTCATCCAGGGAGAGGGCGACGAACTGCCAGGAGTTCGACTCGAAGTACTTGTCGCCGATGGCCTTGAAAGAGTCGGCCAAGCCGCGGAACGCCGCCGCGTGCTGGTTGAGGATCACCCGGTCCTTGTCGCCGGCGATATTCGCCAGCCACGCGCTCTCGAGCTTCTTGTACTCGAGCATGAACTTGCGCCGGTCGGCCTTGAACGGCCCGGAGAGGTTCGAGAAGAACACCTCCATGTTCTCGCAGAACTTCGTGCGCACCTCGGCGTTCCAGGCCTCGCGGATCGCAGCCATGCGCTCGAACACAACCTCGCTGGGGTTGTTGGCGATGCTCTCTGCGACCTCCACCACATAGAAGACGGCGTCGTCCTTGCGGGTGCGGACGAGCTTGCGCATCTCCTCCTTGGCGTTCACCTTGCGGGCCTGCTCGAACTTCTCCTTGAAGTCCTCCAGCCCCTGCGGTGCGGAGGCGGCGGCGGCGTTGTTCGGCACCTCCGGCGCGAGGCCGGAGGCGGCGTCCGTCGGCACCTCCGGCGCAAGGCCGGAGGCGGCGGGAACGAAGAGGGCGAGAGCGAGGAGGCGCGGGAGGAGGGGTCTCATGGCTCGGGGGACCGGAGCGGTCCGGCGCGGACGATGTGCCCGCAGCAGGCGATTCTAGCCGCCCGAGGCCCGCGGGCCACGGGGCAGCGGCCGCCCCTGAGCCGGCCGTCCCTGGGCCGGCCTTCCCTGCGCGCCTCCCTCGGCGGGCGCCGCGCGCCTCAGCCGCGCCGGCGCGCGGACGCGCGCTTCAGGAGGGCCTTCTCCTGGCGGTCCAGGGCACCGATCCCCTCCCGCTGGATCTTCTCCAGCAGCCGGTCCACCTCCGCCTCCTCCGAGAGGGCGGCCTCCGCGTCCCGGGCGGCGCGCCAGCGGCGCAGGCGCTCGAGCGGGTCGGCCCAGATCCACCGGCGCTTCACAGCAAGGACGCCCCACGCCGCGCCCCCCAGGTGCACCCAGTGCGCAACGCTTCCGCCTCCGTCGCGGAGGGAGGTCAGCACCCCCACCAGGTCGCCAGCGACCACGATGGCCGCGAGCACCCAGAGCTGCACGGGGATGAACAGGAACAGCACCGAGCGCCGGGGCTCGAGCACCGCGGCGGCACAGACCAGGGCCAGCACCGCCCCGGAGGCCCCCACCACCGGAACGCGCCCGCCGCCCAGGAGCCACGACGCCACGAGGTGCACGACCCCGCCCGCCACGACCGCGGCCAGGAACTGGGTCAGGAACCGCTGGGTCCCCACTAGGCCCTCGAGCATGGTGCCGAAGAAGTACAGGCCCAGGGCGTTGAACAGAAGGTGCGAGAGCCCCGAGTCCGAGTGCAGGAACCCGTAGGTGACCAGCTGCCAGAGGGGGGCGAACGCCGGAGGCCGGCCCCACTGGTCCGCATTCAGACCGAGGGAGCGCGGGATCGCCTCACGCGCGGCCGGGCTCAGCGAGGCGAGCAGGTTCAGGACGAATGCTCCGCCCAGGATCAGCAGCAGGCGCCGCACGCCCGGAGTCAGCGGCGGGTAGCCGTAGCGCAGGCCGCCTGCGGGAGCGTTCATGGTCAGCCCGCGTGCGCTCCCGCGGCCTCGGCCAGCAGGGCCTCGCCGTCCGCGCCGGCGGACGCCGCTGCCGCGCACAGGGTGTTGCGCAGGAGCATGGCGATCGTCATCGGTCCCACGCCGCCCGGAACCGGCGTGATCCAGCCGGCCACGCCCATGGCGGCCTCGGTGTCCACATCTCCGCAGAGCTTTCCGTCGGCGCCCCGATTGATGCCCACGTCGAGCACAACGGCGCCAGGACGGATCCAGTCTGCCTTGACCATGCGCTCGCGGCCCACGGCCGCCACGAGGATGTCCGCCCGGCGGCAGTGCTCCTCGAGCCCCTGGGTGCGGCTGTGGCAGATCGTGACCGTCGCGTTGCGCTCCAGCGCCAGCGTCGCGATGGGCTTGCCCACCAGCATCGAGCGCCCGATGACCACGAGGTGCTTGCCCGCGACCTCGAGTCCGTAGCGGGCCATCAGCTCCAGGCAGCCGGCGGGGGTGCAGGGCCGGTGGCCCGGACGCCCGAGGGTCCAGGCCGCGACGCTGCGCGGGGACAGGCCGTCCACATCCTTGGCCGGATCCAGGCGGTCGATGACCGCGTCCGCGTCCAGGCCCGCGGGCAGAGGCAGCTGCACCAGGATCCCGTGCACCGCGGGGTCCGCGTTCAGCCGATCGACCACCGCGTGCAGCTCCTCCTGGCTGGCGCTCGCCGGCAGGCGCACCGTGTCGACCTGGAACCCGGCCTCGGTGGCCGCGCGGTCCTTGTTGCGCACATAGACCTGGCTCGCGGGGTCCTCCCCCACAAGCACGACGGTCAGTCCGGGCTGGAGGCCGTGCGCCTCACGCAGGGCGGCCGTGGCGGCCTGGACCTCGGCGCGAACGGCGGCCGCGGTGGCCTTGCCGTCGAGGAGCTGGGTGGAGGGGCTGGTCATGATCGACGCGGCGGGAATTGCGGGCGGCGCGCTGGGCTCTGCGCGCTCCTTCGGGGCAGGCTAAGGGGCTCAGGGCTTGGGGGCCAGCGCCTTGGCGCGGGAGAGGGCTCCCTTGGCCCAGCGTCCGGCCAGAAGGCCGAACGCCACCAGAGAAGCGTTGGTCCAGTGGCAGATCGTGATGGCCGTGGAGGCGCCGGTGGTGAAGCCGTAGGAGTGCAGCCCCACGCCGAGCTGGTTGACGCCGAACCACGAGAACACCACGACGCTGCCCAGGACGACCGTGAGCAGGGCCAGGCCGAGGTCCCGAATCATGCCGCCCAGGCGCGCGTGAACGATCACGAGCTGCCAGAGCACGATCACCAAGGCCCCGTTCTCCTTGGGGTCCCAGCCCCAGAACCGGCCCCAGGAGTAGTTCGCCCAGATCCCCCCGAGGATGGTGCCCACGAGAGAGAACAGGAGGCCGAACACCACGACGCCGTAGACCGAGCGGATCAGGGAGGAGTGCCAGGCGACCTCGCGACCCGCCGCCTGGAGCCGGCTCACGAAGGGCAGCGCCACGAGCCACACGGTCGCCAGCAGCCAAGCGAAGAGGCCGGCGCAGTAGCCGAAGGTCACGGTCGTGACATGGGTCGAGAGCCAGAAGTTCGTGTCCAGCACGGCGACGAGGCTCTTCATGGAGTCCCCGCTCGCGGCGGCGTCCTGCTTCTCCAGAACGAAGGAGAGGAACAGCACGGCCACGGCGAAGGCGCTTCCCGCCGTCAGGGCGACGCGCTGGCGCTGGAGCCGCTCGAGCCCGAGAGCCAGGAGGATCCCGCAGGCCCCGATGAACGGCGCGGTCTCGTACAGCGTGGTGATCGGAGGGCGCCCGTTGATCCAGCAGCGCCAGGCGATTCCGCCCACGAGCGCCGCGGCGCCCATGCTGGCAGCCCCCCAGGCCCCCTTCCCGAGCCAGGCCACGCCCGGCAGGAAGGACAGGGCGCCCAGCAGGAACGCCAGGAGGAACGCCACCAGCGCCTTGGTGAAGAGCTGCTGCTTCTGGAACGAGACCTCGGAGCCCACGCGCTCCAGCTCGCCGCGCTGGGCGGCGACCGGCTCGACCACGCTGGCAAAGCGCTCGAGGCCGGCTCGCACCGCGGAGTCCTCGCGCCGCTCGGCGCCGCCGAGGGCGGCTCCCAGGGCGTCCAGCGCAGGCGAGGCGAGCTCGCCAGAAGGCGCGCCGGAGAGCACGGCCACCAGGGTGTCGCCGAGGTCCAGCCACTCCGGCTCCTCGGTGGCGGTGCCCACTGGCGGCACGAGCGCCAGCTCGTGGAAGGCCGAGGCCTCCGCGCTCTCCATCACGGCGGCCACCTGACGGGCCACCTGCTGCCCTTCGGTCCCCGCCTCGGCGAGGGCCGAGCGGAAGGTCTCCAGGTCCTGCAGGATCGTGATCAGGTCCACGCGCCCATCCACCGCAAGGTCGCCGAGGGGAGAGCCCTCGGGCGCGCTGATGCCCGCGCGCAGGGGATCGAGGGCTCCCATCACTCCCTCGAGGGCGCGCACCTTGAGGGCCAGGTCGAGGGTCTGGGTCTCCTCCCGCGTGCGCTCGTCCGCGCCCTTGGCCTGGGCGCGCTGCGCGCGGCGCATGAGCTCGTCACGCACCGGAGCCAGCTCACGGTAGCTCCAGCGGTCCCGCTTCTTGTGGGTGCCGGCGAAGGCGTCGAGATCCACGCCGGCCGCGCGGAGGACATCCCAGTCGTCCACCTGCACGACCCGATAGGTGGCCGCCAGATCAGGGTCGAAGAAGCAGTCGAGCGCCCAGTCGACCGCGTCGAGCTTGACCTCCTCGCCTCCCCGCTCCACCGTCAGCTTGCGCCCGTTGGCGATGGCCAGCAGCTTGTAGTCGGCCCAGGTGCGCAGGGGCTTGACGCGACCGCCATGCTGCAGCGGGAGGCGCTCGAGGGCTGCGGCCGTCTCCTCGCTCCAGCGCACCGGAGCCTCGTCGCGCGCCGGCTCGGCGGGCTCTCCCGCAGAGGCCAAGGGGGGCAGGGCCGCGAGCGCGAGGAGCGCCGCAAGGCCCAGGGTGAGGACTCGCTGGAGGGTCATGGTGCTGCTCATCAGGAGGCCGAAGGATCAGGAGGCCCGGGCCGCGCGCGCCGCCTGCTGGCGCAGCCACTGCCGGAACTTGAGGGCCAGGGCAAGGGTCATGGCCACGCCAATCACGATCACCGCCGCGGTGGGCCAGTGGTCGGAGGGGTTCCGGGTGACCTCGAGCTGAGAGTAGAGCCGAGCCGCGTCCGGGTCGTCCTGGGGCCCCCAGTTCGCCTGGAACAGGGCAAGACCATCGCGCCGCAGGGGCTCGTTCATGGCGATGCGGATCGCGTCCTCGCTCCGCCCGCCAGCGCCGTCGTCCTCACGCCACAGGACATCCGAGCGGAAGACGCTCGCCATCCCGGTCCGCGGGTGGAGCTCGCGGTGGAAGTCCACCAGCTCGATCTCCCCGGGCAGGTCAAAGCGGCGACGGCGCAGGCTGATCGCCCAGGTGCGCCCGTCCACCTCGAAGGTGTGCGGGAAGCGCGACCAGCCCGACAGGATCGCGCTCGAGGTGCTCCCCGCCTGGCGCGGCTGAATACGCGCGAGGATCCCGGCGAAGTTGCGCTCGTGCTGGTTCTCCATCTCCTGGGGCACGAGCGCCCAGCCATCCACCGCCCCCACGGCCACGCCGGGGTGGTCACCCTGGGGCAGCACGCGCGCGTTGGGCGCGAACTGCTCGAGGACGAGGTCGAAGGGCAGCTCCGCGGTCTCGAACCGGCGCGAGCCGCGCTCGAGATCCAGGAAGTCCTCCTGCGGGACGATCCACTCCTCGACCTGCTCCTTCTGGGAAGCGTCGTGGATGGCGACCTCCCACTCGTGGAACGAGACGAACTCGCTGGTGGACTCGCCCTCGTAGAGCGTCACATGGCCGTTGTCCGAGGCGTGCAGCTTGACGATGCCGGCCGCCAGCAGGACGACCACGCCCAGGTGCGTCGCCAGCAGCGACAGGAGGATCCCCCTGCGGGTGCCGCGCGCCTTGGCGTAGCGCTGGCCCACGCGGACGAGGCCTCCCACGAGCAGATTGACCGCGAGCAGGCTCATGAGGAGCTGACCGCCGGGGAGCGGCAGCGCGAGGCGCCAGTCCCCGAAGAGGCCTACGCGCTCGGTGAAGAACCAGGACTCGAAGTAGATCTTCTGCGCCCGGAACAGCCCCACATCGACCTGGGCGACCGTGCCCAGCCAGGAGATCAGGAACAGCCCGCCGAGGCTGGCCACGGAGAGCCGGTAGCTCGCGAGGCCGTCCAGCACGCGCTCGCGCCGGTCCTCGCGCGTGAAGCTCCAGGCGACCACGAGGACCAGCGCCCCCCAGAACGGCCAGGTGAGGTCGAGGGTGTGCAGGTCCTTGGGCATCAGCGTCCTCCAGGGCGCAGGCTCGACACGATCTCCTCGAGCGCCGGGCGGATCGAGGCCACCGCGCCGGGGCGGTCAACGGCCTTCACGAACACATTGCTCGCGCCCCGGGGAACAATCACCCCAAGGAGCGTGGCCTCAGCCATGTCGGCCGCGCCCATCCCGGAGAACGGCCCGGTGCCCTCCACGAGGACCGCCTCGCCGAGCCCCGACTGCAGCCGCGGCAAGCCGTCGAAGCCCGCGGCATCCAGGGCGGCCTGACCGACCTGGCCCAGCCAGCGGTTGGCATTGGCGCGCGGAGAGCCCCCCGCCTCGCTGATGCTGATCTCCACGCCCTCGGGCCCGACCAGGGTGGCGAGGCGCATCGGACGGGGACCGAGCTCCCGCCAGCCCGGGGGCAGGTTCCAGGCCACGCTGCGCTCTCCGGCGGGAGGGCCGGCCGGCGCCGCCGGAGGCTCCTCCGCCCGCAGGCCCTCGCCCAGCCGCAGGCTCGTGCACCAGGCGCGGAAGGCGTCCTGCTCCGCCTCGACGACGGCGCGGGGCCCCACCATCTTGGCGAAGACCGTGAACTGGCTCGAGGGCAGGATCGCCGCGACCATGCGCGCCTCAGCGAGGTCGGCCTCGCCCATGCCCCGGTAGTGGCCGTCGATCACGACCAGCACCGCCTGCCCGCCGAGCAGCGGCACCTCGGCGCGCTCGACCACCGGCGCCGGCTGGCCGTCGTCGCCCATCTGCGCCTGCCAGCGCTCGATGTTGGCCTCGAGGCCCCCACCGCTGCCGCCCAGGATCGTGAGGTAGGCCTCAGTAGCAGGATCACCCGCGACCTCGAGGTCCACGACGCGCATGCCGGACGCCGCGCGGGCGCTCCAGCCGCTCGGGAGGTCGTACTCGAACGGCGGTAGCCCACCGCTCCCCGAGGACGGGGCGCTCTCCTGGGGCGCCGCGCTGGCAGCGCCTCCCATGGGGCCGAACCGCTGGCGGCTGGTGGCCCCGATCAGCACGGGCTCGGACGCCGTACGCGCGGTGCGGCGCGTGGAGATGGTCTTCACCGGGGCCTCGCCGCAGCCCGCGGCGAGGGGGAGGGTGAGCAGCGCGAGTGCGGAGACTCGTCGGATAGGGGCTCGTCGCATGCGGTCGATCAGGAGCGGCGCTCCAGGGTGAACTCGAGCACCCGCTCGAGGGCCTCCCGAGAGGCCGTGTCCGGAAGCTGCTCCAGGCGAGCGCGGGCGCTCGCCACAAGCTCATCGGCGCGCGCGCGCGCAAGCGCGCACCCGCGGGGCAGGTTGCAGGCCTCGAAGAGGGCCGCGCGGCGGTCGGGGACTCCAGGGGCCCGGTAGGCGGACTCGATCGCGGCGCGGGTCTCCACATCCGCAGCCTGCCACGCGAAGAGCACGGGGAGCGTGACCTTCCCGTCATCCACATCCGTGCCCACGCTCTTGCCCACGACGCTCTCCTCGCCCTCGAGGTCCAGCAGGTCGTCGGCGATCTGGAACGCGAGCCCGAGCTCCTCCCCTAGCGCGCGCATCTGCGCGCCAAGCGCCTCGGCCTCGGGCCGAGCGAAGCGCACCCCGAGCTCGGCGGCGGCCCCGTACAGCACGCCGGTCTTGGCTCCGGCGATCTCCTCGTATTGCCGCTGACTGGCGTCGAAGGCGTAGCGCCCCTGGGCCTGGCGGATCTCTCCCACGCAGATGCGCGCGGTGACGCTCGCGAGCACCTGGCTGGCGAGGGGCGAGGCCAGCCGCGTGGACAGGCCGAAGGCGCGGGCATAGAGCCAGTCCCCGAGCAGGATGGCCGTCTGGTTGTCCCACTCGAGGTTGACGCTCGGGAGCTGGCGCCGGACCTCGGCGCCGTCCAACACGTCGTCGTGCACGAGGGTGGCCAGGTGGATCATCTCGATGATCGCGGCCACCTCGGGCAGCTCGGGGTGGTCGTTGCCGCTCGCCTGCCCCATGAGCAGGAGCAGCGTGGCGCGCAGCTGCTTGCCACGGAACCGCGAGAGGTGCTCGAGCATCCCGGCGACCGCCGGATCGTCGCTCTCGAGCTCGCGCGCCAGGACGGTGCGCATCGCCTCCAGCTGGGGCTCGAGCGGAGCGAGCAGGTCCGAGAGGGCCGCGGTCACGCCACGCCCTCCCGCCGCTCGAAGGCCGCGGCGTCCGCGGGCGTGTTCCAGTTGCGCGCGAGGGCCGGAGCCACGGGCACCGTCCCGCACGAGAGTTCCTCGAACGCATCCAGCACGCGCCGCACGCCGCGCGCGAAGGCTGCCCTGAGAGCGGGCTCACAGCGACGGTGAACGACCCACACGAGCGGTGGCCGCGCGCGCCCGTCGTCGAGACACGCGAGGTCCAGGTCGTGGCTCGCGGCGAGGGCCGCGAGCTCCGCCAGCGGGCAGCGCGCGAGATCGGGCAGGTCCACCGCGGCCACGAGCACGCGCTCGCCGCGGGTGGCCTCGAGCGCGGCGAGGATGCCGGCCAGGGGACCCTGGTCCGCCTCGCCCTCGAGGGCCAGCAGCCACCCGAGGTCCTGATAGCGCGGCTCTGCGCCGCAGGCCAGGACGACCTCCGGCGAGAGGGCCGCGAGGGCGCGCGCCCCGCGGGCCACCAGGGGCTCGCCCTCGTGCTCGAGGAGGGCCTTGTCCCGCCCCATGCGCCGGCT
Organism: Planctomycetota bacterium; assembly: GCA_040265735.1. GTDB lineage: Bacteria > Planctomycetota > UBA1135 > UBA1135. The sequence continues at coordinate 19,212 of JBDQFW010000029.1, forward strand.
TGCGCCGCCGCAGAGGAGTGCGGCGCTCAGGGATCCCGCGAGGGGGAGTTCGGACGGCCCCGGACCCGGCCCGGAGCCGTGGTCCTCGGTGGGGCTCGGAGAGGGCGCGGTCATGGGATCCTCGTGGGACGCGGGGCCCACGCGGGCAACCCCGAACCCCGCGCGTGACTCACTCGCCGTCGGTGGTCTTTCCGGAGTCGATCGAGGCCTTGGCGTCCTCGCTCTCCTCCTTCAGCCCCTTCTTGAACTGGGTGATGCTGCTGCCCATGGAGCGGGCCAGCTCCGGCAGCTTGCGGCCCCCGAAGAGCACGAGCACCACGAGCAGGATGATCCACCACTCGGGCAGGCCGGTCAGGGCAAAGGGAACGGTCGTCATGGCAGCACGCGCGGCAAGCCGCGGCGCGCATCATACCCGCCCGGATGCCGGCGCCCCAAGGCCCGACGGGCCTGAGCGCAGCTCCTCCGCCCGCCGTGCGAGGCGCCGCGCCAGACGCGGCGGCAGGGGCTCCAGGGGAGCCGGGCCCCGGGAGGCCACGGTGCCCTCGGACTTGGCCCCCACGCGTCCCAGACGGCCGACCTCGAGGCCAGCCGCCACCAGGGCGACCCGGGGTGCGACCGCCGCGCAGTAGGTCGCGAGGCGCGCGCCGGGGGCCATCCGCGCGGCGACCGCAGCCAGGAACGGCGGCTCCCAGAGGCCGGGGTCCTCCGCGGGTGCGAAGGGATCCAGGAACACTGCGTCACACTGCCACGCGGGATCGTGAACGGGGAGCAGCTCGCGAGCGTCCCCAAGCAGCAGTCGCAGCCGGCCGCCCTCTCCCAATGGGGTCCACGAGGAGCTGGCGAGGGGCTGCGCCCTTCCGGCCCGCGGTCGGCGCGCGACCTCCCCAAGCGCCCGGGCCAGGGCGCCTGCGACCGCCCCGTGCCAGGGCTCGGCCGCGGGCTCCGGCTCGCGAGCGGCAAGCTCCATGGGCTCTGGTGAGGCCTCGAGCGCCACGACCTCCAGCGCAAGGCCGGCCCGCGTGCAGGCCTCCAGCGCCGCGGCGATGTTCAGCCCTAGGCCTGTGCCCACGTCCAGCAGCCGGACGCGCCCCCCCACCTGGCGCTCGGCCAGTTCGACACCGGCCACGTAGCGCTCACGCGCCTGGGACCAGGCCCCCGCCAGGGAGTGACAGGAGCGGCCGGCCGGATCGACCAGGGTGTGGCTCCCGTCGTCCGTCCGCGCGCGCGTCCAGCGGGGCTCCTGCCGCGCTGCGAGGTCCTGGGAATGCAGATCCCCGGCCGAGGCCGCGTCCCGAGGGGCGCGGCTCGGGTGCTCGCCAGGGCCGGTGTGCATGCCCCGAGCGTAGCGGGGTCCAACCCTCGCGGGGCGCGCCCCTCAGACGGAGCGGTCCACGCGGGCGGCGCTCGGGCCGGCGAGCGCGGGCTCCGCGCCGGCGGCGGCGAACTCGGCGCGCAGATGGCTCAGGGCCCGGCCCAGTACGCGCGCCCCGCCGGCTGCGTCGAGCGAGCCGTCGAGGGCTCCGCCCATGCGCTCGAGCAGGGCCATGAACTCCCGAGCAGCCGAGGCCGCCTCGGGGCTCGAGCCGGCAGCCGCCGCGAGGCGCTGGCCGGCCTGCTCCATCCAGTGCTCGATCCGGGGGGGGAGCCCTCCCTCGGAGCGATCCGCGCCGACCCCGTCCTCGGTGCCCCCCTGCTGAGCCGATCCCCGCTGAGCCAATCCCTGCAGTGCCGCCGCCAGGGCGTCACGGTCCAGGTGGCCGGAGCGCAGGGCGTCCATCGCCCGCGTCTCGAGGGCCTCGAGCCTCGCATGCGCGGAACGGGAGGCGCCCGTCCCCGGACGCAGCTCGCCGTCGAGGCGCTCGTGCAGCTGTGCGAAGAAGCCCGTCAGGCGCTGCTCCGTGCGCGCGCCGGGGTCCGCAGGGAGCCCGCCCTCCTCGAGCGCGGGCGCGAGCTCGGCCGCCAGGTCCCCGAGGATCCCCTCGAGGAGACCGCCGGCGGCGCGCGGATCCAGGGTTCCTGCCTGGAGCCCGGCCTCGAGGCGCGCAATCCCGCGCAGGGCCTCCGCCCCGCCCTGGCGCACGGCGTGGGCCGCGCGAGGCGCGAGCCCCTCCGTCATGCCCGCCAGGCGATCCTGCAGGCGCTCCCCGAGCGCGGCGACGCGCTCCGACGCGGACTGCCCCGCGGAGCCTCCCGCCAGGGCGCCGTCACCCGTCGGCTCGGGACGGGGGCCGCCGGGTGCGGCATCGCTACGGGGAGCGGCCGCCGGGGCGGCGGGCCTCGGCGCGGCGGCGAGAGCGGGAGCGAGGGCGCGGGTGTCGGGGCGGATCTGCATGGTCAGTGGAGAGATCGTCGTTCCGCCCCCTGGAGGAGCGCGAAGTCCGCGACCAGGCCCGCCCCGGGCGCATCTCCGGCGCTTCGCTCGACTTGCGCGTCCCGCCGGCAGGCGTTGAGAAAGGGCTTCCAGGTCCGCGGGAAAACGCTTCCGCACTGGAACGGGTCCGCGCCATCGAAATGATGGGGCCATGGACCCCATGAAGCTGGTGGACGAGCTCGCCGCCGAGGTGGATGCGCTTGCGTTCGCGCCGCCCGTGGCCTGCGTCTACAACCCCCTCCGGTACGCGCGAGCGCCGCTGGCGCGCTACTTCAAGCGCATGTGGCGGCCGCGGCCGCGCGCGCTGCTGCTGGGGAATGAACCCCGGACCGTTCGGAATGGTGCAGACCGGCATCCCCTTCGGAGAGGTGGAGCTGGCGCGCACCTGGCTCGGGGTCGCGGCCCCCGTGGAGCGCCCGGCGATCGAGCACGAGAAGCGCCCGATCCTCGGGTTCGACAGCACGCGCAGCGAGGTGAGCGGTGCGCGCGTCTGGGGCTGGGCGCGCGAGCGGTTCGCCAGCCCCGAAGAGTTCGCGGAGCGGTTCTTCGTGTGGAACTGGTGCCCCCTGGCCTTCCTCGAGGAGGGCGGGCGGAACCGCACGCCGGACAAGCTCCCCGCGGCCGAGCGCGCCGCCCTCGAGGCCGCGTGCGACCGCAGCCTGGCCCGCATCGTGGAGGCCCTGCAGCCCGAGCAGGTGGTCGGGGTCGGGCGCGTGGCCGAGACCGCGGCGCGGCGGGCCCTCGGCGAGGGCGCTCCGCCCATCGGGACGATCCTGCATCCCTCCCCCGCCAGCCCCATCGCCAACCGGGGCTGGGCGCCCCAGGCGGAGCGCCAGCTCGAGGCGCTGGGGCTCCTCGACTGAGGAGGCACCCCGGCTCGTCGGACGGGGCGACCGGCCGGGCCCGGAAAGGCTGGCGGGCTCCCACCGTCTGCGCCGATGAGCCGTAGGGGCCCCTGCCTGGAGGAGCCCGAGCCCACCATGGAGCCCCGCAATCCCGACCCCGGCGCCACCTGCGCCCTCCCGCCGCCCGGCCCGCCCCCGGCCCGGGGCCTGTGGGCC
>JBDQFW010000030.1:0-22583 GCA_040265735.1 Planctomycetota bacterium
CTCTTAGGCCCGGCTTGCGTCCGATTCTCGCACGAGGCGGGAGACTGTGTGGGCGGAGAGGAGTGACTGGGGTCTCTCTCAGCCGAGGGGCTGCAATCTCTCTCAGCCGAGGGGCTGGGTCTTCTCTCAGCCGAGGGGCTGGGTCTTCTCTCAGCCGAGGGGCTGGGTCGGCACCTCGGGGTGGCCGGCCAGGAGGCGGACGACGCGGGCGAGGCGGCGGACCTCGCCGCGGCGGCGGATGGCGCGGAAGCAGGCCGCGGTGTTCAGAGTGTGGCGCAGGAACATCGAGGTCGTCGGGGCCGGCTTCAGCCACTCCTCCTGGAGCGGGAGGTTGTGGGCCGAGAGGTAGCCGAGCACGTGCTCGCGCTCGATCAGCTCCCCGTCGCCGAACGGATCGACCAGCTGGTCTCCGTCGGGCTGGCGCACCAGCAGGACCACATGGCCAGGAACCGGGAGCAGCTCGCAGCGCAGGCCCGCGGTCGCGGCGACCCGGCGCCAGAGCGCGCACAGCACCAGAGGCATCGCCGTCCGCGTCTCGACGGCCCGGGCGAGGGAGGCGTGGCCGGGGGCGGGCTCGACCGACTCCATGCCGGTGAAGCCCCGCTCCTTGTAGAGGTACTCCGAGAGGACCTGGGCCGGAGTCTGCCCGCGGCGGCGCAGCCGGCGCGCGACCTCCTGGCCCATGGCATGAATGGCTCGCAGGGTGGGGCGGGGGTCGCGGCCCGGGTCCACGAAGTCGTCCAGGAGCAGTAGGGCCGTGTCCAGGTCGTGTCGGGCGTGGAGCGCATAGCGCACCAGGCGGCGGGCAGCCCGCTCACGGCCGCGCTCCTGCACGAGCTCCCGGCACCGGGCGCGCAGGACCGGGTCCTGGCTGCGGGAACCACGCATCAGCCCCGGGAGCGCCTCCTTCCCCAGCCGCTGGATCCGGCTCCGTACCGCCCCCTGGACGGTCGGGGACTCGTCCGAGAGCAGGGAGATCAGCAGGTCCAGGTGGCCTGGAGAGGGCGAGGCGGGGGGGAGCGGGGGCATCTCGCGTGGCGACGCACCCATCATGCCCCCGCACGCTCCGGATCCCAACCCCGGGTTGTCCCTCCGTCCTCCGCGCCTTGCCCGGTCCTCCTTGCTCCTGGGGGACCCCAGCCCTATCTTGGTTGGCCTCAAAATCCGGCCAAAGGCCTCACAGGCCCGCCGGAACAGCCCGTGGGGACCCTTCGGCGCCGCCGGACCCCCGCCCTTGCCCCTCACTGCCCCGTGATCCACACCTCCTCCCCGCGGGTGGTCCTCACCCACGCCCTGCGCACGCCCATCGGGCGCTACCTGGGTGCGTTCGCCGACCTCTCGGCGGCGGACCTCGGCGCCTCGGTTGTGCAGGACCTCGTGGGCCGTGCGGGCGTCGAGCCCGGGGCCGTGGGCAAGGTGTACTTCGGCAACGGCCGGCAGGCCGGCGGCGGACCGAACCTCGCGCGCCAGGTAGCCGTGCGCGGCGGCCTGGGTGAGGCCTGCCCCGCGACGACCATCAACAAGGCCTGCGGCTCCGGCCTCGAGAGCATCGGGCTGGGCGCCGACTGGATCCGCCTCGGCCGCGCGCGCGCCGTGGTGGCTGGCGGGGCCGAGAGCATGAGCGGCCTGCCGTTCTTCCTGCCGAAGTTCCGGCGGGGCTATCGCATGGGACACGCGCCCGTCGTGGACTCCATGTACAAGGACGGCTTCGTCTGCCCGCTGGCGGACATGGTCATGGGCGAGACGGCCGAGGCCCTCGCCCAAGAGCTCGGCATCAGCCGCGAGGACCAGGACGCCTTCGCCCTCGAGAGCCAGCGCAAGGCAGGGGCGGCGATCGCCGCCGGCCGCTTCGCCGACGAGCTCTCCCCGGTGACCGTCGAGTCGCGCAAGGGCTCCTTCACGGTGGACGCGGATGAGCACCCGCGCCCGGACGCCACCCTCGAGGGGCTGGGCAAGCTGCCCGCGGTGTTCGACCGCGAGAGCGGCACGGTCACCGCCGGCAACGCCTCCGGGATCACCGACGGCGCGGCCGCGGTCCTCCTGATGGAGGAGACCCTCGCCGAGGAGCTCGGCCTCGAGCCCCTCGCCTGGGTTGGCGAGTCGCGCAGCGCAGGCGTCGACCCGCGCCGTATGGGGATCGGACCCGTGCCCGCCGTGCGCGCTCTCGAGGAGGCCAACGGCCTGGCCGTCGGCGACTACGACCTGGTGGAGCTCAACGAGGCCTTCGCCGCGCAGGTGCTCGCCTGCGACCGGGACCTTCACCTGGACGCCGACCGCCTCAATGTGAACGGGGGCTCGATCGCCCTCGGACACCCGATCGGCGCCACCGGGGCGCGCATCGTCGTCACCCTGCTGCACGAGATGCGCCGTCGCGGCGTCGACAACGGCCTTGCCACCCTCTGCATCAGCGGCGGGATGGGTCTGGCCTCCGCCTTCCACCGCACGCCAAGCGCCTGAGCGCGGGCGCGAGCAACCCTGCCCCTGAACCGAACCCCAAGTACATGAAGATCGAGAAAGTCGGAGTCGTCGGATGTGGCCTCATGGGCCACGGCATCGTCCAGGTCGCCGCCCAGGGGGGCTGCCAGGTGGTCGCCCTCGAGACCGCGCCGGAGTACCTCGAGAAGGGCCTCGCCCGCGTGGACAAGAGCCTCGCCAAGCTGGCGGCGAAGGGCGTGGAGAAGGGCAAGATGACCCAGGAGCAGGCGGACGCGTGGGTTGCGGAGACCCGCGGCCGGATCACCGGCAGCACCGACCGTGCGGACCTCGCGGACTGTGACCTGGTCATCGAGGCCATCGTCGAGAACCTCGACGCCAAGAAGGAGCTGTTCGGGGCGCTCGGCGGCATCTGCAAGCCCGAGACGATCTTCGGCTCCAACACCTCCTCGTTCCCGATCGGCGAGATGGCGTCGGCCTCCGGGCGCCCCGAGCGCTTCGTGGGCCTGCACTTCTTCAACCCCGTCCAGCTCATGCGCCTGGTCGAGGTCGTCCGGACGGACGCCACCGACGCCGAGGTCTTCGAGGCCGCCAAGGCCTTTGGCGCCGCCTGCGGGAAGACGCCGGTCTCCTGCAAGGACACCCCCGGGTTCGTCGTGAACCGCCTGCTCGTGCCCTACATGGTCCAGGCGATCCAGATGCTCGACCGCGGCGACGCGAGCGCAGAGGACATCGACGCAGCCATGCAGTTCGGCTGCGGCTACCCGATGGGCCCGATCACCCTGACCGACTACGTCGGCCTCGACACGACCCTGTTCATCCTCGAGGGCTGGACCGAGCGCTACCCCGACGAGCCGGCCTTCGCGATCCCGCAGTCCCTGCGCGACAAGGTCACCGAGGGCAAGCTCGGCCGCAAGACGGGCGAGGGCTACTACAAGTGGGACGGGGACAAGAAGGCATGAGCCTGCTCGTCTCTCTCGCCCTGCTCACGGGCGGTGTCCTTGGCGCCGAGGGCGTCGTCTCCGCCGCCCAGGACGGAGCCCCTGCTGACCAGGAGGCACCGGCCGCGCGTGCGACCGCGGAGTGGTCTGCCCCCGGCCTCTGGCTGGCCGGTGCGGAGTTCCCGGTCACCCTGCGCCTCGAGGCACCCGAGGGCGGCCTGACCCTGCCGGTCTGGGCGCTGAGCCCGGCCGCCTTCGAGGTGGCGGGCCAGCCCCTTGCGCCCCGCGGTGAGGGTGGCTCCCTGACGCTCCAGTCCGGCCAGGTGGTGGAGACCATCCTCGACCTGGGCGCTGCCCTGGGCGCGCTCGCTCCCAAGGGGGCGTTCGAGCTCGCCTGCGCCCTCGAGGGAGCCTCGGCACCCCAGCAGGTCGTGTCGCCGGTCGCGGTCGAGGCTGGCCTCGACTTCATGGCAATGGAGGCCGAGCAGCTGGCTCAGTTCGAGGTCGTGATGATGACCAACCGCGGCGTCCTGTGGTTCGAGCTGTGGCCCGAGGTCGCCCCGAACCACGTGCGCAACTTCCTCGACCTCGCCTCGAGCGGGTTCTACGCAGGCACCGGTTTCCACCGCGTGATTCCTGGCTTCATGATCCAGGGCGGCCGCGCCAAGCCCGGGACCCCTGCGCCGCGCCGCGTGCAGGCGGAGTTCAACGCGCGCAAGCACGAGGCGGGCGTCCTCTCGGCGGCCCGCCTGGGCAACGACGTGAACTCGGCGGACAGCCAGTTCTTCGTCATGCACCGGAACTATCCGAGCCTGAACGGGCGCTACTCGGCGTTCGGCAAGCTCAAGTCCGGTATGGAGGTGGTGGAGAAGATCGTCGTCACCGGCGACTCGCGCTTCTCTCCGCAGACCGAGCGTGGCTTCACTCCGACGACGCCCCAGACCATCGAGCGCGCCATTGTCGTGCGCGCCGCCCGCGGGGCCGAGCAGGCTCCCGCTCCGAAGGACCAGAACCCCCAGAAGAAGGGCCAGTGACATGAGCGATGCCAAGACCACCCGCGTGCGCCTTACCACCTCCCACGGCGACATGGTCGTGGAGTTCTTCCCCGACAAGGCGCCCAACCACGTGGAGAACTTCATCTCCCTGGCCAAGCAGGGCTTCTACGACGGGACCAAGTTCCACCGCACCATCCCCGGGTTCATGATCCAGGGCGGGGACCCCAACACCAAGCAGCCGGAGGGCGGGGGCAACCGCTGGGGCACTGGCGGGCCCGGCCACAGCGTGAACGCCGAGTTCAACGATGTGCACCACGCGCGCGGGGTGCTGTCGATGGCCCGCTCCCAGGACCCCAACTCCGCTGGCAGCCAGTTCTTCGTCTGCCATGGCGACGCGGGCTTCCTGGACGGCCAGTACACGGCCTTCGGCCAGCTGTGCGAGGGCGACGATGTCCTCGAGAAGATCGCGACGGCTCCCTGCAAGCCGGGTGGCGAGGGCTCCGCGCCCGTGGACCCGGTGGAGATCACCAAGGCGACCGTCGAGGAGGCCTGACCATGAACCTCGAGAACGTCCTCTATGAGGTGGACGGCGGCGTGGCGTTCGTCACGGTGAACCGCCCTGACAAGATGAACGCCCTGAACCACCAGACCCTCACGGAGCTGGGCCAGGCGTTCGACGCGGCCAAGGCCGACGACGCCGTCCGCGCGGTCGTAGTCACGGGCTCGGGCGAGAAGGCCTTCGTGGCCGGCGCCGACATCGGCGAGCTAATGCAGGTCGCGGGCAACGCCCAGGGCGCTGCCGACCTGGCCGGCTTCGGTCAGTCGATCTTCCGCAAGCTCGAGGACCTCGGGAAGCCGTCCGTGGCGATGGTCAACGGGTTCGCGCTGGGCGGCGGCTGTGAGCTGGCCCTGGCCTGCACTCTGCGGACCGCCTCGACGAGCGCCCGCATGGGCCTGCCCGAGGTGAGCCTCGGCATCATCCCGGGCTACGGCGGCTCTCAGCGTCTCGCTCGCATCGCGTCCCCCGGGGTCGCGCGCGAGTGGATCCTGACCGGCGACATGTTCGGCGCCGAGGAGGCCCACCGCGTGGGCGTCATCAACCGCATCTTCGCCCCCGAGGAGCTCCGCGAGGGCACCCTCAAGATGGTCGGCTCCATGCTGGCCAAGGGGCCCGTTGCTCTTCGGTTCGGCATGGAGGCGGTCCTCCGCGGCTGGGACATGACCCAGCCCGAGGGAGAGGCCATGGAGACCGAGTACTTCGGAAAGGCCTCCGAGACCGAGGACATGAAGGAGGGCATGAGCGCCTTCCTCGAGAAGCGCCGCCCCGAGTTCAAGGGCCGCTGACGGGCCGGGCGCGGCTCGTCCGCGCCTGGCACTGCGGGGAGCCTTGGCTCCCCGCCCCGCGCGCCCGCCCGGGCGTGCCGCAGATCGCCTGCGCCAGCCGGCGCAACCCAGGACCAAAGACACCAAAGAGAGAGCATCCCCATGACCCAGGACATCGTCATCGTCGGCGGCGCGCGTACGCCCATGGCCGAGTACATCGGCACCCCCGGCTTCGGCAAGTTCAAGGACCTCTCGGCCCTGGACCTGGGCGCCCACGCGGCCAAGGCCGCCCTCGAGCGCAGCAAGGTGGCTCCCGAGTCCGTGGATCACGTGGTCTTCGGCAACGTCCTCCAGAGCTCGCTCGACGCCCTCTATGGCGCGAGGCACATCGCCCTGAAGGCGGGCGTTCCCCAGGCCGTTCCGGCCCTGACCGTCAACCGCCTGTGCGGCTCCGGCATCCAGAGCATCGTCAGCGCCGCGCAGATGATCCAGCTGGGCGAGGCGACCACCACCCTCGCGGGGGGCACCGAGAACATGTCCCAGGCGCCCTACGTGCTCTACGGCGCTCGCCAGGGCTTCCGCTTCGGCCAGGCGCCGGAGATGAAGGACTCGCTCTTCGCCAGCCTCTACGACCCCTACGCCGACTCCTACATGGCGCAGACCGCGGAGCGCATCGGCAAGCGCCTCGGCATCTCGCGCGAGGAGCAGGACGCCTACGCCCTGCGGAGCCACGAGCTGGGCGCCGCCGCCGTGCAGGAGGGCCGCTTCGCCGAGGAGATCGCGCCGGTGACCATCCCCGGACGCAAGGGTGACCTCGTCGTGGACACCGACGACCACATCAAGCCGGACACGACCCTCGAGGGCCTCGCCCGCCTGCGCGCGGCGTTCGGCAAGGAGGGGACCGTGACCGCGGGCAACGCCAGCGGCATCGTGGATGGCGCGGCGGCCGTCGTGGTCACCACTGCTGAGCGTGCCCAGGCGGACGGCCTGGACACCCTGGCCGTCGTGCGCGGCTGGAGCGCCGTTGGCGTGGATCCCAAGGAGATGGGCATCGGCCCCGTGCCGGCGATCCAGCGCCTCATGGACCAGGCCGGCTTGACCCTCGATCAGATCGACCGCGTGGAGATCAACGAGGCCTTCAGCGCCCAGTACCTGGGCTGCGAGAAGGAGCTCGGCCTCGACCGCGACCGCTGCAACGTGAACGGCGGCGCGATCAGCCTCGGCCATCCCCTCGGCGCCACCGGGACCCGCATCGTGCTCACCCTCGCCCTCGAGCTGCGCCGCTGCGGCGGCCGCTACGGCGTGGCCTCGGCGTGCATCGGCGGAGGCCAGGGCATCGCCATCCTGATCGAGAACCCCGCTGCCCAGGGCTGATCACGGTGAACCCTCTGATCCACACCCGGGGCGACGGCCAGCGCGTCGTTCGCCTGACCCCTGGCAAGCGGGTCCTGTTCCTGACCAAGGACCTGGAGACCATTCGGGCCCAGCTGCGGGGTGAGCTCGACCTCCGGATGGGCGACGTCGATCCGGAGACCCTCCTGGACGACATCAACACCGACACCATGACCCCCGCATGGGTCTGCTTCCGGCACCGGCCGGAGGACCTGGCCCTCGACGCCTACGCGGGCCTCGTCGACGGCGGCGGCGAGCGCGTGTTCCCCACGCGTGCGCTCATGGACGGGGGGTTCGAGGTCATCGTCTCCGGCCATCGCAAGGGGACGGGCTCCTCGCGCGAGACCGCGCCCCAGGCCGAGAAGTGGAGCGGCATCCACCTGGTCATCGCTCACTCGTTCGCGCCCATCCACGAGCGCAACAACATCAACCTCGGGCAGCTGATGGGCGGCTACAGCGTCCTCGAGCGCCTGCAGGCCGGCGAGGAGATCCCCCTCGAGGAGCTCACCAGTAAGTACGACCCGGTCACCCGCGTCATGCTCGAGGCCGGCGGGCTCTTCCCGTTTGCCGCCAAGTCCAAGGCGGGCGAGGTCGAGGTGCCGCTGCCGGCGACCGAGGCTCGGCCCATGACCATGGCCGAGAAGATCCTGGCCTCCAAGCTGGTGGGCTCGGACGGCACCCGCGCGGTCCAGCCGGGGGACGTGTGCCTGGTGAATGTGGACGGCGGCTACAGCCACGAGTTCACCACCGCCCAGGTGCACCACTTCCTGGGGCTCGAGTACGGCGAGGACTACCGCGTCGTGAACCCGGACAAGTTCGCGATCTTCGAGGACCACCTGCTCTACGCGACCGGCGTCGAGCGGATGAAGCCCTTCCAGGACCAGATCCAGACCCTGCGCGACCTCCAGAATGCGTTCCAGGCCCACACGGGCGTACGGGACTACAGCGCCAAGGACGGCGTGAGCCCCGGAATCTGCCACGAGATCGCCCGCGAGGAGTTCGTGGATCCTGGGGACTTCATCCAGGCCACAGACAGCCACACCTGCATGGGCGGGGGCTCGAACGCCCTCACCTGGGGGGTCGGGGCCACCGAGTACGCAGGCCTGATCCACTCGGGCTTCACCTTCGTCGAGGTGCCCGAGTCCATTCGCTTCGAGCTGGTGGGCACCCTGCATCCTGGCTGCACGGCCAAGGATGTGATCCTCGAGATCCTCGACACCTACGCCAAGCGCGAGGACACCCTCAACCGCGTGATGGAGTTCGGCGGCCCCGGGCTCGCCTCGCTCTCGCCGGACGAGCGCGCGACCCTGTGCAACATGGCCACCGAGTGCTCCGCACGCTCGGGCATCTGCGAGGGCGACGAGCGCCTGGCCCAGTGGGTCGCGGCGCGGCGTGAGGGCCTCACGCCCGAGCAGGTCGCCGCAGGGTTCGTGGCCCCCGACCCGGGCGCCTCCTACGCGGGCGGTGTCCACACCCTGGACCTGTCCGCCATCCGGCCCATGGTGGCCGAGCCGGGCGACCCCACCTACGGCAAGGCCATCTCCGACCTCGAGCCCGTGCGCATCGACATCGCCTATGGCGGCTCCTGCACCGCGGGCAAGGAGGACGACTTCGAGTTCTACGCGCGCGTACTCCAGGACGCCCTCGACCACGGGCGGCGGGTCGCCCCTGGCGTGCGCATGTTCGTCCAGTACGGCTCGGAGGCCGTGCGCGACAGCGCCCGTGCCAAGGGCTACGACCGGATCTTCGAGGCCGCGGGCGTCGAGGTCATCAACCCCGGCTGCGGGGCCTGCATCGGCTGCGGGCCCGGCGTCTCCGACACCAAGGAGCAGGTCACCGTGAGCGCCATCAACCGCAACTTCAGCGGTCGCAGCGGCCCGGGCAGCCTCTATCTCGCCTCGCCCCTTACCGTCGCGGCCAGCGCGGTCATGGGCACCATCTCTGCCTACCGACCGGGCATGTTCGCCGAGGCCGCCGCCTCAGCAGACGCCTGAGCCCCAGGAGCAGCCCACCATGGCCACCCACGACATCGCCATCATCGCCGGAGACGGCATCGGTCCCGAGGTCACCCGCGAGGCGTTCAAGGTCGCGGACGCGGCTGCCGAGCTCTTCGGCTTCGGCCTTGCCAAGACCGAGTATCCCTTCGGCAGCCAGCACTTCCTGGATACCGGTGAGATCTGGCCCGACGCTGCGTTCGAGGAGGTCAAGGGCATGGGGGCGCTCTTCCTCGGCGCGATCGGGGACCCTCGGATCGAGGTGGGCAAGATCGAGTACGGGATCATCGCGCGCGCGCGCTTCGACCTGGACCTCTACCTCAACGTGCGGCCGATCAAGCTGTACGACGAGCGCCTCTGCCCGCTCAAGGGCAAGACCGTCGAGGACATCGACATGGTCATCATCCGCGAGAACACCGAGGGGGCCTACACGGGGACCTTCGGCTTCGCGCACAAGGGTCAGAGCCTCGAGGTGGCGACCCAGAGCATGGTGTGGACGCGGGCCGGCGTGGAGCGTGCCATCCGTTACGCCTTCGAGGTGGCGCGCACCCGTCCGCGCAGGCATGTGACCCTCATCGACAAGGCCAACGCGCTGCGCTCCCAGGACCTGTGGACGCGCGTGTTCGCAGAGGTCGCAGCGGAGTACCCCGACGTCACCACCGGGCACGACTACATCGACGCAGCCTGCATGCGGATCGTGAACACGCCCGAGGACTACGACGTGGCGGTCACGACGAACCTGTTCGGGGACATCATCACCGACCTCGGCGCCATGCTGCAGGGCGGCATGGGCATCGCGGCCAGCGCCAACCTGAACCCCGGCAAGGTCAGCCTCTTCGAGCCCATCCACGGCTCCTTCCCCCAGGCGGCCGGGACAAACACGGCCAGCCCCGTTGCGGCGATCCTCGCCGGCGCGCTGATGCTGGACTATGTCGGCGAGCGGGAGGCCGGGGCGGCCATCGAGGCCACCGTGGTGGATCTCTTCCGCTCGGGCCGCCTGAAGGGCGTCGAGGTGGGAGATCACCCCACGCCCGAGGTCGGGGACCTGGTGACCCAGGCCCTGCGCGAGCGCGTCAGCGGCTAGGGCCTGCCGGTCGGCGGAGCCGGAGGCATCCTGGGGTGCCTCAGATCGACAGGTCGGAGCGTTGGGCGCCCGCGGCAAGAGACCATTCCGTGTCCGCATGCACCACGGGACCCGATCCGCACGCCCTGGGACGGAACCCTCCCGCAGACTAGAGAGTCCAAGGCAGGTCCCGCGTTCCGTGCGGGCCCGTGACTTCGATGCAGAATCTCCTCCCCCTGGGCGTCCTCGCCCTCGCCTCTCCCCTGGCCCTCGCTCAGGACCAGGAGTCCTTCCGTCCGTTCGTCGAGCAGCCCGGCCTGCTCGAGTTCTCCGGCGTCCTTTGCGCGCGCCCCCTGCAGCTCGAGCAGGCGCTCGAGCGCGGCCTGACCCGCGCGCAGGGCGAGGCCCTCTACCAGGACGCCCTTGCCCTGCTCGAGGGCCTGTCCGTTCAGCGCTGGGTGGAGGCCACCGACGAGTACCTGATCGAGCTGGGCCCGGGCGCCTCCGAGAACGAGGTCGCCAGCCAGCTGCTGCGGACCGGAGCCTTCCAGTACGTCGAGCCCGACTGGCTCTGCTACCCCGTGGGCTGTCCGAACGACAACCAGTTCAGCGGCCAGTGGCAGCACGTGAACATGGAGTCGTGCGCCGGCTGGGACCTGGAGACGGGCGATCCGAACGTGGTCGTGGCGATCTGCGACACCGGGATCCAGGTCGGGCACCCCGACCTTCAGCTCCACCGTCGCGAGGGCTTCAACGCCCCCTCGAACACCTGGGAGAACAGCGGAGGTGACATCAGCCCGGTTCACCCGCACGGAACCATGGTCACCGGCTGCGCGGCGGCCAACGGGGACAACGGCATCGGTGTGGCCGGCGTCGGCTGGAACCTGGGCCACCGCATGATGCGCGTCACCGATGACTCCGGCGGCGGGGCCTCCCTCTCGAACCTCACCAACGCGGCGCGTACCGCGGTCGAGGCGGGCGACAAGGTCGCCAATGTGAGCTACAGCGGCGTGGCCTCCGGCTCGGTCGAGACGACCGGCGCCTACATCCGCAGCCTGGGCTCGCTGCTGGTGTGGTCGGGCGGCAATAGCTCCGAGAACCACCAGTTCAGCCGCGACGACAGCGTCATCATCGTCGGAGCCTCCGACTCCTCCGACAACAAGACCAGCTGGTCGGCGTTCGGTGCCGGCATCGACTTCCTCGCCCCGGGAGCCGGCGTGCTGACCACGAACACCGGCGGCACCTACTCGGCCGTGAGCGGGACGAGCTTCTCGGCTCCCATCACCGCGGGCCTGATCGGCCTCATCTGGAGCGCGGACCCGACCCTGTCGCCCCAGGAGGTCGAGGACATCCTCCGCAGCACCTGTGACGACCTCGGAGCTCCGGGCGTGGACGACACCCACGGCTATGGGCGCATCAATGTGCGCAAGGCCATGGACGAGGCCCTGCGGCCGATCCGCCTGACCCTGCTGGACACCCCGCCGACCACCCTGGACCCGGCCGGCGGCGAGACCGTTGCGTTCCTCCTGGAGCCGGGCACCAGCACTCCTGCCAGCGGCAGCGGCGAGTTCTGGATCAACCTGGGCTCCGGCTGGTCGCAGGCCTCCTGCATCGAGACCAGCCCGGACCAGTACCTGGCCACCTTCCCGGCCACCCCGTGCGGCTCGACCGTGCAGTACTACTTCGCGGCGGCGGACGCCTCGGGTGCCCCGATCTATGAGCCCGCCGAGGCACCGGCGGTGTTCTTCACGGCGGCCTCCCAGATCCTCGTGAACGCGGCAGACGACGCCTTCGAGGCGCCCTCGGGCTGGACCGCAGGCATGCCCGGCGACGACGCCACCACTGGCATCTGGGAGCGCGGCGACCCCATCGGGACCGCGGCCCAGCCGGAGAACGACAACACCGCGGCGGGCACCCAGTGCTTCTTCACGGGTCAGGGCAGCGCTGGCGGCGCGCTCGGGGAGAACGAGGTGGACTGAGGTTCGACCACCCTCATGTCCCCGGCCTACGACCTGACCGGCCTCGCCAACCCGACCGGCAGCTACTACCGCTGGGACAGCAACGGCACGGGCGCCTCTCCGAACGCCGATGTGTTCGTGGTCGACATCTCGAACAACGGCGGCGCGAGCTGGGTCAATGTCGAGACCGTTGGCCCCACCGGGGATGTGAACGGCGGCTGGATCCAGCACGCGTTCCAGGTGACCGACTTCGTGGCCCTCACCAGCGATGTGCGGCTGCGCTTCATCGCCAGCGACCTGGGCAGCGGCTCGATCGTCGAGGCCGGTGTGGACGACCTCCGCATCGACGACGAGGCCTGCAGCGCCTGCGGCATCACTCCGTACTGCACCTCGATCAACAACTCGACGGGCACCTTCGCCAAGATCGGCTGGGCCGGGACGAGCTCCATCGCGAGCAACGACTTCGAGCTGCTCGCGACCGACCTGCCGACCGGGCAGAACGGTGTCTTCATCCAGGCCCTGGATCCCGCCAGCTCCGTGGTGGGGGATGGAGTCCTCTGCGTGGGCGCCCAGACCCTTGGCTTCATTCACCGCCTCGGCGTCGTGAACACGGGCCCCGCGGGCGCGGTCAGCTTCGCCTTCGACAACACGGCGCCGAGCCTGCCGCAGGTTCAGGTCGCCGCCGGCGACACCTGGTACTTCCAGTTCTGGTACCGCGACCCCGCGCTGGGACTCACGGGCTACAACTTCTCGGACGCCCTCCGAGTCACCTTCTGCCCCTGAGCTTCGGCGGCGCGTGCAGATCCTGGGAGCCCCCGGCGCTTGCGTGCCGGGGGCTCCTTCTGTGGGACGAGCTGCGGGGTTGTCAGGTGACGGAAGACGGGCCCTTGGCTAGGGTCTCGTCCTACCGCAACGCGAGCCCTGCCCCCTCCACAGCGACCATGACCCTCTCCAGCTCCCTGTTCGTCGTCCTCACCCTTCCGTGCGCTGCCGCTCCTGTGGGTCTCGGGGGCTCCGGAGGAGATGCGAAGACGGACGAGCTGCCCTCGGTCGAGCTGGAGCAGGGCACGCTCCGCGAGGCCGTCGAGTCCTCGGAGTGGTGGGCGAAGCTCCGCTGGCGGTACGAGCACCGCGACGACGCGGCGCGGAGCGAGCGCGATGAGGACGGCTCCCTGAGCACGGTCATCGGCCTGCGGACAGCCGCCTGGGGAGCACTGCGCGGCCTCGTCGAGTTCACGAACGTCTCCCAGCTGGGCCCCGATGAAGAGGCCCTCGTGGTCAAGGGCAGCGAGATCAACCGCCTGCAGCTCGAGTGGCAGGCCTCCGAGGAGCAGCTGCTGGTCCTCGGCCGCCAGCGCATCCGGCGCGGGAACGGCCGCTGGGTCTGCGAGCGTCCGTGGCGGATGATGGAGCAGAACTACGACGCCGCGACCTACGCGGCCAAGGTTGCCGGGGTCGACTGGTACGCAGGGCTGATCGACAACATCAACACCGGCCTCTTCGAGGACAAGGACCTGAACGCCGTGCTGCTCGACGCCCAGGGCTCCGTTGCGCCCGGCGCCAAGTGGATGGCCTACCTCTACGACCTCGACTACCCCGAGGGTCCTTCGATCTCCAAGGAGGTCGACGCCTTCGAGTCCTCCACGACGGTGGGCCTTGCCCTGACTGGCAAGTCGGGGGGGGAGCGCTTCGTGCGCTGGCGCGCGGAGGTTGCTCAGCAGACGGCCTCCCACAACAACGACTCGGGTCTGGACGAGCTCTATGCGCACGCGGAGCTCTACGCCCACCGGGGCCCCTGGCACGCGGGCCTGGGCTACGAGGTCTTCGGAGGGGACGGGACGAACGCCGTGCAGTTCACGCTCGGGCGGAGGCACGGGCTCAACGGCTTCACGAACCGAACCGCCCGGATCCCCGGGGAGGGCCTCGAGGAGAAGCTCCTGGAGGTCGGCTACGACGGCGGGGACTGGGACCTCAAGGCCCTCTACCGCGTCTTCGACGCTGAGAACGCCGGCCTCCACTACGGCGACGAGTTCAACCTGGCCTTCGCCACCGACCTCAGCGAGGACACGATGCTCGGCATCCGGTACGCCTCCTATGTGGGGGACGAGGCTCCCGCGGACCGGGCCAACCTCGCCGACGACGTGCAGCGCTTCTGGATCTGGGTCGCGACTGGATTCTGAGCCGGCGGGCGGGGTCGCCGACCCGGACCGGGCAGGGCCTCGGCTATCTTCCCCGCCCGGAGGCACCGTGGCTGGACGCAAGCGCTACTCCGTCGTGCGCGACCCCGTGCACGGCGACATCTACCTGACGCACGAGGAGCTGAGGCTCCTCGACACGCCCGAGATGCAGCGCCTGCGCGGTGTGCGCCAGCTGGGCTCGGCGCACCTCGTGTTCCCTGGCGCGATGCACACGCGCTTTGAGCACTCGATTGGCACGGTCCATGTCGCCCAGAAGCTGATCGACTCGGTCAACCTCTCCTTCGAGCTCGACCCGGCGGGGACCCTCGCCGTCGGCGAGGAGGAGGCCCGGGTGATCCGCATCGCGGGCCTCATTCACGATGTGACGCACGTGCCCCACGGGCACAGCCTCGAGGACCAGGACGGGCTCTTCGAGCGCCACGACTCGGCCTACCGCTACGAGCGCATGTTCGACCCGACGCGTGCGCTCGGGCGCGTGCTGCGGGACCTCGGTCTCCTCGACGAGGTCATGAGCGTCCTGACTCGACCCGGAACGCCCGGGCGGCAGGATGTCCCCGCCTACTGGGTGCAGATGATCTCAGGGACGATCGCCGCGGACATCCTCGACTACCTCGCGCGGGACGCGTACTTCACCGGCCTCAACCTCCCGGTGGACGAGCGCGTGGCGAGCTACTTCAAGGTTGACCGCTCCTCCGGGAACCTCTACATCGACCTCGCCAAGCGGGACCTCCTGCGCGAGGACATCCTGAGCGAGATCGTGCGGCTGCTGGATGCCCGCTATGTGTTCAGCGAGCGCGTCTACTACCACCACGCCAAGGTCGCTGCCGGCGCGCTCCTCGCGCGCGCCGTCGAGCTGTGTGTCCGCGCGGGAGTGCTGGTCGAGGAGGACCTCTACGACTGCACCGACGACTCCCTGCTCGAGACCCTCGTCCGCTCGGCCCAGCGTGGGGACGACGCGCTGTGTGCGCGCGTTACGGACCTGGTCCAGCGCTACCGTGAGCGGCGCCTCTACAAGCGCGCCTGCGTCTTCCCGCGCTACGAGAACAGCGAGGTGCAGGACGCCCTCGTCGAGCGTTTCTTCGCCTCCGGCGGCGCGGCCCGGCGGGTCGAGGCCGAGGAGCGGATCGCCGAGCTGGTGCGGTTCGCGACGGGCACGGAGGTCGATGTGATCATCTACTGCCCCGCGAAGCGCATGCAGCTCAAGGAGGCCCGAATCCACGTGCTTTGGCCGGGCTCCCCGGGGGTCGAGCCCCTGGCGGCCTACGCGGAGCGGGTTCCACGGCTTGCGGACCTGAGCAGGGCCTACCGAGACCTGTGGAAGTTCTATGTCCTCGCCAACACGAGCGACCCCGTGGTCCTGCGCAAGGTCCAGGAGGTCGCGGTCGCCGAGCTGGGCGACGCGAAGAACCTCTACTCGATCCCGGACCGCGGGCGCTGAGCCGCGGCGGGGGGGCGAGAGCTCAGCCCCTGCGGGACTCGAGGAAGCGCCCCAGGCGCTTGAGGGCGCGCTCGAGGTCGGGCTCGCCGAGGGCGTAGGACAGGCGCACGTGCGAGTCCATCCCGAACACCGAGCCGGGGACGAGCACCAGCTGCTCGGACTCCAGGAGGTCTTCGCAGAGTCCCGCGGAGCCGCGCTCGTCCAGGAACGGCGTGGCGTCGGGAAAGGCGTAGAACGCGCCGCCGGGCAGGGTGCACTCCAGGCCCAGCTCGCGCAGGCCCGCGACGAGGAGGTCGCGGCGGCGCTGGAAGGACGCGACCCAGCCGGCGACCTCAGCGGGCTCCTCCAGCAGCGCGGACTCCCAGGCGGACTGAGACAGGGCGTTGGGGCAGCCGGTCGTCTCGCTCTGGATGTTCGTGATCGCCCTCACATGGGCCTCCGGACCGAGCACGCAGCCGATGCGGAAGCCCGTCATGGCGAGGCTCTTGCTCGCGCCGTCGACGGCCAGCACGCGCTCGCGCGCGCCCTCACCCAGGCTGAGGGGGCTCGTCGCGGGCCGCTCGCCATAGGTCAGCCGGCGGTAGATCTCGTCGGAGATCACCCACAGGTCGTGCTCCTCGGCGATGGCGAGGATCCCGCGCAGCTCCTCGTCGCTCCACACGAACCCGCTGGGGTTGGTGGGGGAGTTGAGCATGATGCCCCGCGCGCCCTGCGCGGCCGCGGCGATGGCATCCAGGTCGGGGCCCAGGTCGGCCCGCGCTGCGACCCGCACGGGCTCGGCGCCGACCCAGCGGACGGCGGCGTCGTAGCTGCCCCAGACAGGCTCGAGGAGCAGCACCCGGTCCCCCGGCTCGCTGAGGGCAACCAGCGCAAGGTTGAGGGCGTGCTTGCAGGAGTGGGTGACCACCACCTGGGACGGCGACAGCTCGATCCCGCGGCTGCGCCCGGCTGCCCCGGCGAGGGCGGCGCGGAGGGACGCCGTGCCCCCAGCCGGCGTGTACCGCACGCGGCCATCGGCCACGCTGACCCGCACGGCCTCGCGAACGGCCTCAGGGGTGGAGAAGTCCGGCTCGCCCACGGCCATGGAGACCACATCCAGGCCGGAGGCGGCCATCTCCTTGGCTCGGGTGGCGAGGGCGAGCGTCGCCGAACCGGCCACTGAGGATGCGCGCTGGCTGACCTTCATGAAGCGATGATCCTGCCACGCTGCGGCGGCTCGTGTCGAGGGAGCCACCGCGCTCAAGCTGGGATCCTCCCGGTTTCGGGGAAGGAACCCCCTCCTCCTGCGTCCCGCACCCGTTGTTCCGTACCCTCCTCGCCGGCCCGCGCTTCGCCTCCTCGCGGGTCTGAGCCCCATCCCCATGAGCCAGAGCAAGCGCCTCCTGAAGATCGCCGGCATCCTGCTGGGCCTGATCCTCCTGTTCGGCTACCTCGCCTTCTCGACGCTGCTCTTCAGCCCCACCGAGGGCAGCTGGAAGTACCGCATCTCGGCCCTCGTCCCGCGGACCGTCGATGTCTATGTCGCCAAGGCCAAGCTCGGGGACTGGTTCGCGCCGTTCCCGGAGCCCCAGCTGCTGCAGACCGTGGCGGACACGGCGGCCTGGCGCGCGTTCGAGGGCTCCTCCGAGCAGGAGGCCCTGCTGCGCGAGGCCGGCATTCCCGAGGCCCTCGCCCAGCTCGAGGAGGCCCTGTCCCAGGCGCCGGTCCAGGTGGACCCGCTCAGCCTGTTCGGGGGCCGCGAGGTCGCGGTCGCGGGCGACCTCGAGGGCAAGCGCGCGGCCAACGCCGACTGGGCCCTCTACGGGCGCGTCGACTTCTTCGGCAAGCTCGCCGTCTCCCTGCTGCCCAGGCTCGACCTCTCCGGCCAGGGGGTGGAGGTGGAGGCCCTCGACTCCGGCGCCCTCAAGCTCTCGGGGCGCGCGCTGCAGCGCGAGCTCTTCCTTGGCCGCGTTCAGGACGTGGTGATCGTCGGCACCAGCGTTGGGTTCGTGGACGAGGCCCTCGCCCTCTCCCAGACCTCCGGCGAGAACTCCCTGCGCCTGGCGACCACCTACGAGGGACCGGTGGTGGCGGCCATGGGCCCGGACCAGACCGAGGTCGAGGTGTTCGCGAACCTGCGCACGACCTTCGAGTCCCTCGAGCTGCCGGATCCCTGGCCCGACCCGAAGTCCACCAGCTTCGCCCAGGCCTTCCTCGCCCGACTCATCCAGGCGCCGGCCTGCAAGAACGCCGCGGGCATCATCGGCTTCGACGGCGGCCTCTCCGTCGACCTCTCGGGCACCTTCTCCTCCGAGAAGATCACGCCCTTCCAGCAGCGCGTCTACCGCGAGAAGGGGTTCGAGCACGAGCAGGTCCTGCAGCGCGTTGCGCGCATGGCGCCCGCGGACACCGCCGTGCTCGCCTACCTCCACGGGCCCGTGGCGGACCTCCTGCGCGAGGCGCTCGCCTCCCTGGAGCCCGCGCTGCGCCAGAACCTCGAGGACGTTTTCCGTGCCACCGGGCGTTGGGCCTCTCTCGACGCGCTCATCGGCGAGATCGGCGAGGCCGCCCATGACCGGCTCCTGCTGATCGTGCGCGAGAACGACTACGGACCCATCCGCGCCCTGAGTGAGTCCTCGGGCGAGGAGATGAGCCCGGAGTCGGACGGCCAGACCGTCTTCGCCTTCACGCTGGTCACCTGGCTGCGCGGAGAGACCGGGGTGGACACCGTCAACTCCATCCGCGACGCCATTGGGCGCAACCCTGACAAGTTCGGCCTCAAGGGCGGCGTCCCCGGCGATCCCGGGTACTACCGCTACGAGGAGGCCGGCATGGATACGCGCGAGTTCTGGTCGCCCTTCGTGCCGGGCACCGGGATGGTGGCGACCCTCATCGACGACGAGGGCCGCTGCATCATCACCAACCACGAGCGCATGTTCCGCCAGGTGATCAACTGCCTCACGCGTCAGGAGCGCTCCCTGGCCGAGGACCCGACCTTCCAGGCTCTGCTCAACTCCTCGACGCCGTCCTCCAACCTGCTGCTGTGGATCAACCCCCGCGCCGCGGCCTCGACCCTCGACACGCCGCCAAGGCCCAGGTAGACCTGGACCTGCGCAACGCGATCGACTGGACGCGTGAGCGGCGGCGCGTCGAGCTGGACGTGCTGCCGACCATGTTCCCGGGCAAGCAGCGCAACCAGCTCAGCGCCGAGGAGCGCACGCGCCTCGATGACGCCATCGATGTGGAGCTTCAGGACTGGTTCCGCGAGCACTCCCGGGCGCAGCGCCCCCTGCTGGAGGCGGAGGCCGCGAGGCGGACCACCTACCTGCGCACGGTGTCGGCCCTGCTCGCGAGCCTGCGCGTCGACCCGCGGGACTTCAGCTTCTCGCTGCGCGCTCTGACTCCCTTCGACGAGTGAGCCTCCGGCAGCCGCGGGCGCGCGCGGCCCGCGACTCCAGGTTCTGATCCAGCGCGAGACAGGGCGGGTCGCGTCCTCGTCACGGGCGTCGGCCCTGATTCCATGTCGAGGCACCGGCGCGCCGCTGCAGGCGCCTGCTCCCTCGGCCGAGGCCCCTCCGGGGTGAGAGGGCTCGACGGTGGAACGGTCGCCACGGAGCGGCCGAGCTCGGGGGCGCGGTGGCCGTCCATGGACGGAGGCTCGCTCGCGGCCAGGACTCTCGGGCGAGCGCGGTCCGCAGAGCACGGGGTCCGGACGAGGTGGGCTCGTGGGCCCTCGCCGCTCACGAGGGCGCGCGACGGCTCGTTCAGGGGCCAGAGGCCTCGAGTGCGGCCCCGTGGCCGCGCGCGAACGAGCGAGAGTGGTGCCCGGAACTGGAATCGAACCAGCACGGGTTTTACCCCACAAGATCCTTAGTCTTGCGCGTCTACCAATTCCGCCACCCGGGCACCCAAGTTGTCGCGACGGCCGCGACCGAGGCCGCGCCGATGCTCGATCGGGCGAGGCCCGATCGCGCGTCCCGCGCGCTGCGGGTCACCCTGGTAGGGGCGGCCCAAGGACCGCTGGCGGGGTGACGAGCGGGGCCGAGGCCCCACGCGGGGCGCGAAGGTTAGCCAGAGAATGCCCCCTCTGCAAGTGGACCCGCGGGGACTCGTCCTAGAATCCCGCGCCCTACGAGGGAGCCGGGGCTGCCAAGCGGCGCAGGAGCCCCCTCGACTGGACCCACCGCACCATGACCATGCCCCTCGGCAACGCCCTGATCGGACAGTCCGGCGGCCCCACGGCCGTCATCAACCAGAGCCTCGTGGGAGTCCTCGAGGCCTCCCTGGCCCACGCCGGCGTCGGCCGGGTCTTTGGCGCCCTCCACGGCGTGAAGGGGATCCTCGAGGGCGACCTCGTGGACCTCACCCGGGAGGACCCCGCGCACTTCGACCGCATCGCGGCCACCCCCGGCGCGGCCCTGCGCTCGGTGCGCAAGAAGCCCGGCGCAGACGAGGCCGCCCAGGTCGTCGAGGCCCTCGATGCCCATGACGTGCGCTACCTCTTCTACATCGGCGGCAACGACTCGGCCGAGACCGCGCTGCTGCTGCTCGACGCAGCCCGCGCGCGCGGCCAGCAGCTGCAGGTCATCCATGTTCCGAAGACCGTGGACAACGACCTGATGGAGACCGACCACTGCCCTGGCTTCGGCTCCGCGGCGCGCTTCGTCGCGCTCGCGCACCAGGGCGACGACATGGACAACCGCAGCCTGCCCGGCGTCAAGATCAACGTGATCATGGGCCGCCACGCGGGCTGGCTCACGGCGGCCTCCGCGCTGGCACGCCACGACGACGGCTCCGGGCCGCACCTGGTCTATGTTCCCGAGCGCGTCTTCGACATGGACGCCTTCCTCGATGACGTGGCGCGCTCGATGGAGCGCCACGGCCGCTGCGTGATCAGCGTCAGCGAGGGCATCCACCGCGCGGACGGCACCCTGATCGGCGCGGGCGAGGAGCGCGACAGCCACGGCAACGTGCAGCTCTCGGGCAGCGGCGCTCTCGGCGACCTGCTCTCCATGCGCGTGAAGGCAGGCCTTGGCAAGAGCACGCGCGTGCGCGCCGACACCTTCGGCTACCTGCAGCGCAGCTTCCCCGGCACCGTCAGCGCGCAGGACGCCCTCGAGGCGCGCGAGGTCGGCCGCCGCGCCGTTGCGTACGCGATGGGCGAGGACCGCCCCAGCGGCTCGGTCGTCATCCGCCGCGCCGAGGGCGTGGGCTACCGGCCTGAGTACGCCCTCGCTCCCCTGGAGAACCTGGCCCAGAAGACCCGCGTGCTCCCCGAGGAGTTCCTGCGTGGCAACAACGACGTCTCGCCGGCGTTCCTCGAGTGGCTGCAGCCCCTCGTGGGGGAGATTCCCCAGCCGGGGCTGCTGGCAGGCAAGCGCCTCAGCCCGCGCGTCTCCTCCTGAGCGGCGCAGCGCTCTCTGCGGCGCGTTGTCGCGGCTCCTCCTCGGGCCGCTGACCTTCCCCAGGGCCGGGCCATCGACCCGGCCCTGGGCTCGTCCTAGGCTTGCTCGGCGCGGCCCAGGCCCTCGAGTGCGTGCGAGGGCCCTCCCCGGGCACCCCTGCGCTGCACCTGGCCAAGACTCCCATGGACGAGCCCCGCGAAGACGCCCCGGAGACCCGCAAGACCGCCTCGGTCCCCGCGGCTCCGCCCACGACGACCATCGAGATCGCCGACGCCGACAGCGAGGCTGCCGGCGATGGCGGCCCCTACAAGAACCTGTGGGTGCCCCTGGTGGTGGTGCCCGCCGGCATCGTGTTTGCGATCGTGGCCGTGTTCGCCCTGTTCGGGAGCCTCGGCGGGAGCGAGAAGACCCTCGCCGAGAACCTGGCCCTGGTGGTCAGCGGCGGCAAGAACGAGCGCCAGCAGGCCCTCTTCGGGCTCACTCGCCAGGTGACGGAGAACCGTGCGGCCCTGGCCGAGGGCCGGGAGGCCCCTTGGGAGGTCCCCGTCGGGTTCGCCCGGGATGTTCAGGCCGCCTATGAGGGGCTCGATCCCGACGAGTACGACAAGATGCTGGTCTTCGGCATCCTGCTGAGCTCAATGGGGGAGGCTCGCGGGGTCGAGGTGCTCCTCGAGCTGCTGGAGCTGACCGACGACCAGGATCCGGAGGGCCGCGTGCGCTTCGGGGCCGTCCAGAACCTGGGCCTGCTGGCGGACATGGGCCGCGCCGAGGCCCTGGCCGCGTCCGCACCCGTGCGGGCGCTCGCCGGCCATGAGGACCCCGGCCTGCGCGTGGTGGCCGCTGGGGCCCTGGGCTCCCTGCCGGGCGACGGCGTTCAGGAGGCCCTCCAGGGCCTGCTGGGGGACCAGGAGCTGCAGGTGCGGGCCACGGCGGGCCTCTCGCTCAGCCGTCTGGATCCTCCCGACCCGGCCGCCATCCCCCTGCTGACGGACATGGCGGGTGCGGAGATCTGGGAGAGCGCGCGTGAGGAGTCTCCCGGGCAGTTCCGGCGGGCCAGCGACGTGCAGCGTTTCCGCGTGATGGCGGTGGAGGCCCTGGGCCGCTACGGCGAGGTCACCCGGGCGGCCCTCGAGGCCCACAAGGAGAGCGAGGACCTGCGGGTCCGCGAGGCCGCCCTGCGGATGCTGCAGGCCCTCGGCCAGAAGTGAGCGCGGGGCTGGCCGTCCTCGTCCTTCGGAGCCCCGCATTGCCGGGCCGGAGCCTCCTCTCCAGAGCCTGCCGAAGAGGCATGGGGATACGGGCTGCGACGGGCCGCCACGCGATCCGGCGACAGCCTGCCGCCGCGCTGGCCGGCGTGCGACGAAGCACCGCACCTCGTCCCTCCGGGGGCGCATCTCGGCCCCTGGAAAGGGCTTGCGCGCGGTCCCACGGGTGGCCATCCTCTTGCGGCGAATCCTGCTGGCC
>JBDQFW010000031.1:0-21885 GCA_040265735.1 Planctomycetota bacterium
CCCCTCCTAGACTCTCGCGCGAGTTTCAGTCCCCGCCCCCAACCGGGCCGGTGCCGAGCCCTCAGCGGTGCGACAAATCGTCGCAACCCCTTGGACGCAAGGGGGATGCAACGGACCGCGGGTGGGGAGCGCACTGGTGTCGGTGGGAGTCCCCTCCCCGCCATGCTCTTCGACTATCTGAACGTCCTGGTCTTCGTGGCCGTGGGCTTCGTGTTCGTGATGGCGAACCTCGTCATCGGGTCCTTCATCCGACCGAAGCGTCGCGGGACCGATGGTCTCGAGACCTACGAGTGCGGTGAGGAGACGATCGGCGACACCTGGATCCAGTTCGACATCCGGTACTACACCGTCGCGCTGATCTACGTGATCTTCGCCGTCGAGATCGCCTTCCTGTTCCCCTGGGCGATGGTCCTCAAGCGGGCCTTCGAGACCCCGGAGATCGGCCTGTGGGCGCTGGCCAAGGGCTTCCTCTTCGTGACCATCCTGTTCTTCGGGCTGATCGCGGTGTGGGCCAAGGGTGACCTGGACTGGATCCTGACCTGGTCGAAGGAGTCCTACATCCCGACCGGGCGCAGGGAGGGCAGCACCATTCCGCCCCTCGCCGTGATCGACCGCGACGAGGAGTCCGAAGAGGGCTCCGAGGAAGAAGCCGCCTAACGGCAGGAGAACCACCATGGGTCTGCTCGAGGAAGCATTCGAAGAGAACGTCCTGACCACCAAGGTCGACTGGCTCATCAACTGGGCCCGCCTGAACAGCATCTGGCCGATGACCTTCGGTCTGGCCTGCTGTGCCATCGAGATGATGGCGGTGGGCGCGGCGCACCACGACCTGGACCGCTTCGGTGCCGGGGCGTTCCGCGCCTCGCCGCGGCAGGCCGACCTGATGATCGTGGCGGGCACGGTCAACTTCAAGATGGGCGAGAGGGTCAAGCGCCTCTACGACCAGATGCCGCACCCGAAGTACGTCATCGCCATGGGCGCGTGCGCGACCGGCGGCGGCCCCTACTACAAGTACGGCTACACGGTGATGAAGGGCGTCGACCGCATCATCCCCGTCGACGTCTACATCGCCGGCTGCCCGCCGCGGCCCGAGGCGCTCCTGGAGGGACTCATGAAGCTCCAGGAGAAGATCAAGCGCACCCCCGTCATCCGCCGCCCCGCGCGGACCGCCTGAGGCTCTCCGGAGGACACCCATGGAGTTTCAAGCGATCCACGACCGCCTCAAGGCTCAGGCGGCGCCGGGCCTGCTCGGCTTCGACGAGCCGCGTCCGGCGAACAAGAAGGAGAAGGATCCCGGCCGCGCCGGAATGCCCTTCGTCACCGTCGACCACACCCATCTGGTCGAGTTCCTGCGCGTCTGCCGGGACGACGACAAGCTGGCCCTGGACATCCTGGTGGATCTCACGGCGTCCGATCCGTCGGCCGACTCCGAGGAACTCTGGATCCTGATCCAGTTGCTCTCGCTCAAGCACAGGCACCGGCTCGCCATCAAGGCTCCGCTGCCGAAGGCCGCCGCCACCGTGGCCTCTGCGACCGCCATCTATCGCGCGGCCCAGTGGCACGAGCGCGAGTGCGCCGAGATGTACGGCATCACCTTCGAGGGCAACCCCGATCCGCGCCACATCCTGCTCCCCGACGACTGGGAGGGGTATCCGCTCCGCAAGGACTACGAGTTCCCGCGGGAGTACCACGGCATTTCGTGCGAGTGAGCCATGACTGACACCGTCGGAAAGTCCGAGGTCGAGCAGACCCCGCAGGACTACAAGCCCTCCATTCGACCGGAGGAGCAGCGCACCCTGCCGAGCGGCGAGAAGGAGTTCTTCTTCGACGTCACCACCTCGGATCTCGAGGTGAACATGGGTCCGCAGCACCCCGCCACCCACGGCGTGATGCGCGTGCTCATCCGCTGCGACGGCGAGCTCGTCACGGGCGCGCAGGCGCACCTGGGCTACCTGCACCGCTGCGCCGAGAAGATCGGTGAGAACGTCGAGTGGCTCCAGTACCTGCCGTACACCGACCGGTACGACTACCTCGCGTCGATGAACAACAACCTCGGGTACAGCCTCGCCGTCGAGGCGCTGATGCCCGAGCTGGAGATCCCGCGCCGCGCGACCCTGCTGCGGACCATCTGCGCCGAGCTCAACCGCATCGCCTCGCACCTCGTGGCGATCGGCACCTACGGCCTCGACATTGGGGCCTTCACCCCCTTCCTCTACGCCTTCCGCGAGCGCGAGTGGATCCAGGCGCTCTTCGAGAAGATCTGCGGGGCACGCCTCACCTACAGCTACATCCGGATCGGCGGAGTCTTCAATGACGCGCCTCCCGGCTGGCTGCAGGAGGTGGGCCACTTCTGCGATGTCTTCGAGGAGAAGTGGAAGGAGTACCACGACCTGCTGGCCGTCAACCATGTCTTCGTGATGCGCACGGCGAATGTCGGCGTGATCCCGAAGGAGATGGCCATCGACTTCGGCCTGACGGGCCCCATGCTGCGCGGCTCGGGGGTCGACTTCGACCTGCGCCGTGACATGCCCTACATGGCCTACGGCGAGGCCCACGAGGCGGGCGCCTTCGACGTGCCCCTCGGTGAGGGCAAGAAGGGCGCGCTGGGCGACTGCTGGGACCGCTTCTACGTCCGCATGCTCGAGATGAAGGAGTGCATCAAGCTCGTGCGCTGGTGCCTCGAGGTGATCGAGGACGGGCCGATCATCGGCGACGTCCCGAAGGTCCTGAAGGTGCCGGCTGGCGAGGCTTATGTCGGCATCGAGAACCCGCGCGGTGAACTCGGGCACTATGTGCACTCGGACGGGGGTAAGGTCGCCGTGCGCTGCCGCGTGCGGGGCCCCTCGTTCGTCAACCTGGCCGTCGTCGAGGAGCTCATGCCGGGCTCCCTGCTCGCGGACTCCGTGGCGATCATCGGCTCGACGGACATCGTGATCGGGGAGACGGACCGATGAGCCTGCTCCAGGACGCCGCCGGCCCCGTGCTCGAGCACGCGGCCCGTCCCGACGGGGACGCCTCCATCTTCGTGAGCCTGCACCGCTGGCTCATCCCCGAGGCCTTCGCCGATCAGGTTCCGACCTGGTTCGTCGCGCTGGGCGGGATCGGGATCGGGTTGGGCCTGCTGATTGGCCTGATCTCGGTCACGGTCATGTTCTGCGTGTGGCTCGAGCGCAAGGTGTCGGGCCACATTCAGTGCCGCACCGGTCCGATGTATGCGGGCGGCTGGCACGGCTGGGCCCAGTCCATCGCGGATGGCGTGAAGCTCCTGACCAAGGAGGACACGGTCCCCAAGGACGCCGACCGCACCTTGTTCTGGATCGCCCCCGCCATCGTGCTGGCCTCGATCTTCGGCGCCCTCGCGGCCATGCCCATTTCCTACGACTGGTGGTTCGGTCGCATGGACCTCGGGGTCTTCGCGATCCTCGCCCTGTCGTCGACCACCACCATCGGGGTGGTCATGGCGGGCTGGGCCTCCAACTCCAAGTGGTCGCTCTATGGCGCCATGCGTGAGGCGGCTCAGGTGGTGGCCTACGAGATCCCGCTCGGCCTCTCCCTGCTGGCTCCGCTCTTCGCTCTGGGCACCTTCAGCCTCGGCGAGGCCAGCGCCCTGCAGTCGGGCTGGTTCGGGATGAAGTGGGCGATCTTCACCAACCCCTTCCTGCTGCCGGCCTTCCTGATCTACGCGATCGCGGCGCTGGCCGAGACCAAGCGCGCGCCCTTCGACCTGCCCGAGGCGGAGTCGGAGCTCGTCGCGGGCTTCATGACCGAGTACTCCGGCATCCGCTGGTCGTTCTTCTTCTTCGAGGAGTACGCCGCGATGCTGCTGATGTCGATCGTCGGAGCGTTCTTCTGGTTCGGCGGGTTCGAGAGCCCTGTCACGGGCGCCCTGCGCTCGGCCGGGGTCGAGGAGAGCTCACTCCTGTTCGGCTTCGTGTGCTTCGGCACCGTGATGCTGAAGGGCCTCATCGGAATCTTCCTGATGATGTGGCTGCGCTGGACCCTGCCGCGCGTCCGCATCGATCAGGTCATGACCATGGGGTACAAGTACCTCACTCCTCTGGCCCTGTTCTGTGTCCTCGGCGCCGCCTGCTGGGAGGCGCTCGTCCACGCGCTGTTCTCCTGATTCCAGGTCCCCTAAGCCAGTTCGCCAACCATGGTCAGCGCCACCCGCTACTTCCAGAACGTCTGGGACACCCTCAAGACCACCCTGGTGGGGATGAGCATCACGGGCAAGTACCTGATGCGGAAGCCCATCACGGTGCAGTACCCGGACGAGCGCATGCCGATCCCGGATCGGTACCGCGGCATCCACTACCTCGAGCAGGAGAAGTGCATCAACTGCCTCGCCTGCGCGCGCGCCTGCCCGATCGACTGCATCGAGATGGATGCGGTGCGGCACGGCAAGGAGCTCGAGTGGGTGTCGTTCACGCTCGACTACCAGAAGTGCATGTTCTGCGAGCTGTGCGTGTATCCCTGCCCCAAGGACTGCATCCACATGGGTACGGAGTTCGCTCTGGTCGTCGAGGACCGCAGCGAGCTGAACCACGACCTGCTGTCCTTCAAGGGCATGGCCCTCGATGCGCGCATCCGCATGCGCGAGGCCGAGAAGAAGAAGGCCGAGAAGGAGGCCGCCAAGAAGGCCAAGGCTGAGGCCGAGGCTGCCGCGAAGGCCGCCGAGAGCGCCGCAGCCGAGCCGGCCGAGGGCAAGGCCGAGGCCGATGAGGCCCCCGGAGGCGAGGCCTGATGGACCCCAAGCTCCAGCAGAGCGCCTTCTACGCCGTGCTGGCCCTGGCGGTCCTCGCGGCCATCGGCGGCGGACTGGTCACCCACGGCGCCGAGGGCATGGCCTTCGGGCTCTTCGCGTCCTTCACCCTGGGCGGCTCCGTGATGTGCATCTGGGAGCGCTCGGTGGTCCGCAGCGCGTTCTCCCTGATGGCGACCTTCATGGGAGTGGCCGGGCTGTTCGTGCTCCTCGGCCATGACTTCCTCGCCATGGCCCAGATCCTCATCTATGTGGGGGGCATCCTGGCCCTGCTCCTGTTCGGTGTGATGCTCACGCCGCCCGACCTGACCGAGCGCAAGCTCACCCGGGTTGGCGGGGCCGTGGTGTTCGTATTCGGTGGGGCCGGCCTGGTCTGGAACCACGTGCAGAACGCGACGCGCTCCCTTGCGGTGCTCCCGCCTGAGGAGCTCACTGAGGCCACGACCCAGGACCGAGCCATCGGTCTCGCCTTCCTGCACCCCGAGCAGTATGTGGTCGCGTTCGAGTTGGCCGCCTTCCTGCTGACCGTGGCCCTCGTCGCGGCGGTCTACATCGCCCGCCGACGGACTGAGGACTTCGAGCCCGAGGAGGTCGCCTGATGGGCGTCGAGGCCTACATGGCGGTGGCCGGAGTGCTCTTCGCACTCGGCATCGTCTGCATCATCAGCCGTCGGAACATCCTCTATGTCCTCATGGGCGTCGAGATGATCCTGAACGCGGCCAACATCAACTTCGTCGCCTTCAACCGCTTCGGCAACGGAGGGATGGAGGGCCGGATGTTCGCGATCTTCGTGATCATCCTCGCAGCGGCCGAGGCCGCGATCGCCCTGGCGATCGTCCTCAACGTCTTCCACCTGTTCCAGAGTGTCCGACCCAGCGAGGCGGACATCCTGCGCGACTAGCGCCGGCCCCCCCTCAAGGCGCAGCCATGAACACCCTGACCGCGTTCGACTACAAGCTCCTGCTTGCGGTCCCCCTGATCCCGCTCTGCGGGTACGTGATCCAGATCTTCTTCGGGCGCAACCTGCCCCGGAAGGGAGACTGGCTGCTGACCGGCGGCATGTTCGCCGTCATGTGCATCACGGTGTACATGTTCTTCAGCAAGGCCCTGGGCCACGAAGGGACCCTGCCGTTCTGGAACGAGTCGGCTGCCACGGAGGGCGGCCCGGTGTTCCGCTGGCTCTACGACTCCTCCGCCGTCTCCAGCGACCGCAACCTCGTTGCCGGGATCCTCTATGACGGCCTGGGCTCCACGATGCTGATGGTCGTGGGCGTGGTGTCCTTCCTCGTGCACCTGTTCGCCACGGGCTACATGCACGGGGACCGTCGCTACCACATCTTCTTCGCGAACATCTCGCTGTTCACGTTCGCGATGCTGGGCCTGGTCCTCAGCGACAACATCCTCTTCCTGTTCATCTTCTGGGAGCTGATGGGTCTGATGAGCTACCTGCTCATCGGGCACTTCTCGCACGACCCGACCAGCTCCCGGATCAAGTTCGCCGCCGCCGCCTGCAAGAAGGCCTTCCTCACCACCCGCGTGGGGGACACCTGCCTCTTCTTCGGCATGGCGATGTTCTATTTCCTGCTGCCGCGCGAGTACAACGAGCTCGTCGGCCAGGGCCTCATCGAGGGCGACACGGTCCTCTCCAGCTTCCGCTTCAGTGAGCTGTGGCAGATGACCGGGGCCATCGTGGAGGCCCATGGCGGGGACTACCCGGCCTGGATGACGGTCGCAGGCCTCTTCACCTTCGGCGGCACGGTCGGAAAGTCCGCGCAGTTCCCCCTGCACATCTGGCTGCCGGACGCCATGGAGGGGCCGACCCCCGTGTCGGCCATGATCCACGCGGCGACCATGGTCGCGGCCGGCGTGTACCTGCTCGGTCGCATGTTCCCGATGATGTCGCCGACGACGCTGCAGTTCGTCATGGCCATCGGGGGCATCACGGCCATCTTCGCGGCGACGATCGGCTGCACGGTCAACGACATCAAGGGCGTCCTCGCCTACTCCACCATCAGCCAGCTGGGCTTCATGGTGGCGGCCATCGGGACCGGCGGCCTCGGCATCGTGGCGGGCCTGTTCCACATGGTCACCCACGCGTTCTTCAAGGCGTGCCTCTTCCTGTCCGCCGGCTCCGTGATCCACGGCTGCCACCACGAGCAGGACATGCGCAAGATGGGCGGCCTGAGGAAGATGATGCCCATCACCTTCGCCGCGATGCTGGTGTGCACGCTGGCCATCGCCGGCATGCCCCTCTTCGCGGGCTACTACTCGAAGGACCGCATCATCGCGTCCGCCATCGAGTCGGTGCTCACCCAGTGGCGCGGCGGCAACGTGTTCGTGATGGTCATCCTGCCGCTCGCGGCGATGCTGACGACCTTCTACATGTTCCGCCTGATCTTCATGACCTTCTTCGGTGAGTACCGGGGCGGCCATGACGATCACGGGCACGGGGCACACGGCCACGACGATCATGCTGGCCACGACGCGCACGCGGGTCACGAGGACCACGGCCACGATGATCACCACGGCCACGCTCACACCCCGCACGAGTCGCCGACGAACATGGCGATCCCGCTCATCGTGCTGGGCCTCCTCGGCGTGTTCGGCGGCCACATGTGGCTGACCGGAGATCCCCTGTCGGACTACGGAACCTGGTTCACCAAGCTCGTCCGCTGGGAGGACATGTATGTCCTCCCGGACGGCACCTCGCTCCAGCTGCTCAAGATGAACATGCTGGAGGTCAGCGAGCACAACCACCATGTGGGCCACATCTGGGCCGTGGGCGTGTCCCTGACCGTCCTCGTCCTGGGCGTGCTGGCTGCCTGGTGGATGTACATCTCCAAGCGCCAGGACTCGGAGGCCGCCTCCGGCGACACCTCCGCCCTCTTCCCGATCCCGGCGCAGGTCACCGGCAAGCTCGGGCTCGTTTACGAGGCCGTGCGCGACAAGTACTACATCGACGAGTTCGTCAACGCGACGGTCATCCGCGGGACCATGGTTGCGGCCCGGGTCCAGAGCTGGATCGACAGCAACATCGTGGATGGCCTGGTGGTCGGCACCGGCAAGACCGCCCGGGGCTTCGGCTTCCTCTGCGGTTGGGTGGACAAGCACATCGTGGACGGAGCGGTGAACTGGGTCGGCAACACCACCCAGGCGTTCAGCTCCGTCGTGCGCCTGTTCCAGACCGGTCGCATCCAGCAGTACATCTCGTTCGCCGTGGGAGGGGCGCTCCTCGTGGCGGCCTTCCACATCCTGACCTGATCCCTCCCACACCCCCCCGGACGCTCACCTCCAGGCCCATCGCCATGGATCAACTCAACCTCGACACGGCCAACGCCTCCCACGTGCTGAGCTGGCTCACCTTCCTGCCGCTCATCGGCATGGGGGTGGTGATGCTCATCCCGAAAACGAACATGCGGGCGATCAAGATCGCCACGGGGGTGTTCACCTTCATCCCGCTCGTCATTGCGACCCAGCTGTACTTCTCGGGCTTCGACAAGGAAGCCAGCGGGTACCAGTTCGTGGAGAACCTCAGCTGGATCCCGCTCGGCAAGATCTTCTACACGGTGGGCGTTGACGGCATATCGATGCCGCTGATCTGGCTGACGACGATCCTGTTCTTCATCGCCGTCCCGGCCAGTGAGACCGTTCCCCGCCTCTCGAAGGCGTACTACGCGCTCTTCCTGATGCTCGAGGTGGGCGTCATCGGCGTCTTCGTCGCCCTCGACTACTTCCTCTTCTATGTCTACTGGGAGATCATGCTCCTGCCGATGTACTTCCTCATCGGCATCTGGGGCGGGCCGCAGCGCGAGTACGCGGCCATCAAGTTCTTCCTGTACACCCTCGCGGGCTCGGTCCTGATGCTGATCGCCGTGGTGGCGATGCGGATCGACACGGGGACCTTTTCGATCCCCGAGCTGGTCGCCATCGGCAAGGCCGGCGGGTTCACGGGCCCGGCCCTGCTGGGGATGAAGTTCACCACCTGGGTGTTCTGGTTCCTCTTCGTCGCCTTCGCGATCAAGATCCCGGCCTTCCCGTTCCACACCTGGCTGCCAGACGCGCACGTTCAGGCGCCCACGCCTATCTCGGTGATCCTGGCGGGCATCCTCCTGAAGCTCGGCGGCTACGGCCTCCTGCGCGCCTGCTTCCCGGTGGTCCCGGACGCGATGAATGAGTTCGCGTTCGCCCTCGGGGTGCTTGGCGTGGTCGCGATCGTGTACGGCGCCTATGTGGCGCTGGCCCAGAGCGACTTCAAGAAGATGGTGGCCTACAGCTCCGTCAGCCACATGGGCTTCGTCGTCCTTGGGATGGCGGCGCTCACGGACTGGGGCATGAACGGGGCCGCCCTGCAGATGTTTACGCACGGCATCAGCTCCGCCGCCTGCTTCCTCATCGTGGGCGTGATCTACGACCGGGCCCACCACCGGGACCTGAACGGGTTCGGCGGCCTGGCCCAGCCCATGCCGCGCTACTGGGCGCTTGCGACCATCGCGTTCTTCGCCTCCCTCGGCCTGCCGGGCATGGCCGGGTTCGTGTCCGAGGCGCTCACCATGGTCGGCTCCTTCCAGTCCCAGGTGGGCTGGACCGAGGAGGCCAAGGCCTCCGGCTGGATGTGGGGGCCGTTCCAGTGGCTGACCCTGATCGCCACCATCGGCATTGTGATGACCGCCGCCTACATCCTGTGGGCGCTGCAGCGCGTCTTCCTGGGCACCCTCAACGAGAAGTACAAGGACTACCAGGACATCACCGGACGCGAGGTCTTCAGCCTCGCTCCGCTGCTCATCCTCTGCGTGGTGCTGGGGGTCTTCCCCTTCCTCATCCTCGATTGGATGGAGGTCAGCGTCACGGACCTGATGCAGATCCTGGCCTTCGCGGGCTGACCCCACACCCCGAGGACCAACCATGTTCGGCCTTCTTCAGACCCCCGACCTGCACTGGCACGGCCTCAGCCTGCTGGCGCCCGAGCTCACCCTCGTGGTGACCTCGCTGGTCGTGCTGGTCATGGACCTCGTCTGGAAGGAGCGCGACTCCTGGCGACTGGGAGCCATCTCCCTGGTCGGCCTGGCCGCCGCCTCATTCCAGCTGGTCGGTGCCGGCGCTACCCAGGACACGGCCTTCGGCCTCGTGTCCATCGACAGCTTCGGGGGCTTCTTCAAGCTCTTCACCTGTGCCGCCACGGCCGTGAGCATCCTCTTCGTGATGCTGGACCGGCGGGAGCGCCGCCACCGCATCGGGGAGTACTACTTCCTGCTGCTCGGTGCTGCGATCGGCATCTTCTTCATGGTGAGCACCAACAACCTGCTGCTGCTCATCCTCGGCCTCGAGCTGGCCAGCCTCTCGAGCTACAGCCTGTCGGGCTTCCATAAGGGCGAGAAGCGCTCTGCCGAGGCGGCCATGAAGTACGTGGTCTTCGGTGGTCTCTCCGCTGGGGTCATGGTCTTTGGGATCAGCCTCCTCTACGGCGCGACGGGAACCCTGGACCTGCGGGTGATGTCGGGCGCCCTGGACGCCGATCCGGTTGGTGAGGGCGTGGCGCGCAGCCTGGCCATGGCCATCGAGCAGAGCCCCGGCCTCGTGGCCCTGGCGATGGTCCTGATCCTGGGCGGGTTCTCGTACAAGATCAGCGCGGCGCCGTTCCACTTCTGGGCGCCCGACGTGTACGAGGGTGCCCCGACGCCGGTGACCACCTTCCTGGCCGTGGCCTCCAAGGCGGGCGGCTTCGGCGCCCTCCTGCGCTTCTTCGGCATGCTGTTCATCGCTCCCGGGGTGGACGAGGCCGTCGCCGAGTACCGCGATCAGATCGGAGCCCTGCTGGCCCTCGTGGCCGCGGTCACCATGACCCTGGGGAACCTGGCGGCCGTTCGCCAGGAGAGCGTCAAGCGCATGCTGGCCTACTCCTCGGTGGCCCACGCGGGCTATGTGCTGGCGGGTCTCGCGGCGATGAACGTGGTCGGCCTGCAGGCCGCGATGTTCTACCTGGCGGCGTACTACTTCATGAACCTGGGCGCCTTCGGGTTCCTGCTCTACTTCACCGGCGTCACCGGCCGCGAGACCTACGACTCGCTCAAGGGCATGGGGCCCAAGGCGCCCCTGATCACCGTCCCGATGGTCGTCTTCCTGGTGAGCCTGACGGGCATCCCCCCGACGGTTGGCTTCATCGGCAAGTACAAGCTGTTCGACGCCATGCTGGACTCCAGCGCGGACCTGGGCTGGCTCGCCGTCCTGCTCGGCCTCAACTCGGCGATCAGCCTGTACTACTACCTGCGGGTGGCGAAGGTCCTCTTCCTCGAGACCTCCGACGACCCCGAGCCGGTGCCGCAGCCGCCCATGGCTGGCTTCCTGATCGCAATGGCCGCTCTGACCCTGTGGTTCGGCATCTTCTGGAACCCGCTCTACAAGTGGGCCTCGGAGAGCATGGACCTGCTGGCGGTCATTCCCTGACGGCTGGATCGGCCGCGCGGTCTTGCAGCCGCGCTGGAGCGGGGCGCGTCTCCTAGTCGGGAGCGCGCCCCGCCTGCGTTCTTGGGGCTCTAGCCCTCGCCGTCCTCGAGCTCGCTGCCGCTCCCCGTGCTCCCGAGGTTCGGGAACTGCACCGGCGGGGGAGGTGCGCCGCCCAGGTGTGCCAGGCTGGAGGCCGCCACCTGGCCCGCGACCTCGCGGCCCCAGGCCTCGCCCGCCTGGTCGTCACTGGGCCGGTTGGGGTGCTCGAGGTCCTCGGCCTGGACCATGTGCACGCTGGTGGTGGGGAAGGCGAAGCTGATCTCGAGGCGCTCCGCGAGGCGCAGGATGTCGGCGAAGAGGCGGTGCTTCTCGCGCAGCTCCGCGCTCCAGTCCGGCGTGACCACGAAGGCGTAGACCAGGATCTCGAGGCACGAGGCGCCGAACCCGGTGAAGTAGACCTGGTAGTAGTCCTTGCGCGTGCAGGGGTGCTGGCGGATCAGCTCGCGAATGCCCTCGCAGAAGGCCTCGACCTTCTCCGGCGGGGTGTCGTAGGTCACGCCGAGGGTGGTCTTGATGCGGCGATAGCTGCGGGCACCCCAGTTGTCGACCTTGGCGCTGATGAAGTGCCGGTTCGGCACGGTGATGATCGAGTTGTAGAAGGTGCGGATCCGCGTCGAGCGGAAGCCGACCTGCTCGACCGTTCCGTCGATGCCGTCGATGGTGATCCAGTCGCCCAGTTGGAAGGGCTGATCCATCAGGACGGTGAAGGTGCCGAACACGTTCTCCAGGCTGTCCTTGAAGGCGAACAGGAGCGCGGCCGAGCCGATCGACAGGCCTGCGATCACCCGATAGACATCCTCTGTCAGGCGCGACGAGAAGTATGCGAGGCCCAGGACGACGACGAAGATCTTCAGCGTGCGCCGCATGAGCGGCACGAGCATGTCGTCGAACTTGTTCTCCGTGCGCTGCGCCCTCGCCTTGAAGAAGTCGCAGACCAGGTCGACCAGGCGCCACGCGGCCAGCACGCCGGCGACCGAGTAGATCAGGCTGCCCACCACATCGAGCACGCCGGTCACCGTCTCGTTCTCAATGGTGAGGGCCGGCAGCAGGGCCAGGAAGACCCACCAGGTGACCATCAGGCCGAAGGGCCTCACGAAGCGCGTGAGCTGTCCCTCATCCAGGCGGACCCGGTCGTTCGTGGCGATCCTGCGTGCGGCATGGCGCAGGAAGGCCGCGACGAAGCGCTCGAAGGCCACCGAGACGCCGATCAGGGCCAGGAGGCCGAGCCACTGCCAGTTCTCGATCAGGAAGGCCCGGTCGAGCAGGAGGGAGTCGGCCGGGAAGGCGCTGCGGAGGGTGTCCGCCAGACTGGTGGGGACCTCAGGAGCGGCGTCGGCAGCCTGGAGAGCGGGAGTGGTCATGCTCACCTCACCTCGCCTCAGCCCTTGAGCCCTCGCAGCCAGAGGGTGCCTGCCTCGTGCAGCTCCACTCGGCCTGCGTCCGCCGGATCCTTCGGGCCCCGCGAGTCCTGGACGCGCGCGCTGGTCACCTCACCGAAGCCCGCGGACCGCAGGGCCTCCTCCCACTCCGGGATCGAGAGCCAGGCCATGGGCAGGCCCACCTGCGCGGACCACGCCTCTGTCTGGGGAGACTCCTTGAAGCGGTCCAGGAGCAGGTGCGCCTCGCCTCCGGACTTGGTCACCCGGGCCACCTCAGCCAGAGCGGCGGCGAGGTCCGGTGCGTAGTAGATCGCCTCCATCGAGAAGACGCGGTCGAAGCGGCCGTCCTTGAACTCCAGCGAGTCGAAGGTGCCCAGCACATAGCGCGCGCGGCTCGTGAGGTCATGGGTCTCCTCGGCCTTGGCGATCATGGCGGGGCTTGCATCGATGCCGATCGCGGTCGCCCCCGGGGCGGCCTTCCCGAGCAGGCGCGTCGCCCACCCGTGACCGCAGCCGAGGTCGAGGCTCTGCATGCCGGGCCGGATGCCCATCTGGCCAATCACCTGCCGAACCACATCGCCGTGGCCCTCCTCCATGCCCTCGGCGCGACCGTTCCCGGCCCAGGCGTCGAAGGTCGTGCGAATCTCTTCGTGACTCATGCACAGCAGTCTAGGCGCTTCAGCGGGGCCAAGGAGCCGCACAGGCGCCAGCGAACATGGCCGGATCGAGCGTTCAGTGGTACAAATCGAGGAAGGCCCCACAGCCTAGCGCTCCCTCTTCTCCCCTCTCGAGACCTCGAATGCTTCGATCCATTCCCCTGCTCTCCGCCGCAGCCGCCGCTTCCCTGACGGCAGCTGCCTCCGCTCAGTCGTTCAACTACCCGGACTTCTCCTCGATCGCGAACCTCAGCCTAGTGGAGCGTGCCGCGCAGCTGGGCAATGTGATGCGCGTGCATGACACCGCGGGGACCGGCGGTAACAACCGCGGCGCGATCTGGTACGACCAGCCGATGAATGTGGTCGGCGGCTTCTCGACGACCTTCGAGTTCCAGATCACCGGGGCGGGCTCGGGCGACGGCATGGCCTTCGTCATCCAGAACGAGTCGATCGCGGGAACCCACGGGGGCGTTGGCGTGACTGGCATCGGCCGCCATGCGGCCGCCTGCGGGTACGGGATGTTCACGACCTCCGTCGCCGGAGAGTCCATTGAGAACTCCATCGCCATCGAGATCGACACCTACACCAATGGGCAGTGGGGCGACCTCAACAACAACCACATCAGCATCCACACGGGCGGCACCGGGGACAATGAGACCGGGGAGGACCACTCCATCGGTCGCACCGGGCTGCTCTCCACGGACCTGAACGACAGCCAGGTGCACACCCTCACGGTGAACTATGTCCCCGGCACCCTCGAGGTGCTCCTCGATGGCGTGTCGGTGCTGACGACGGCGTACGACTTCAACACCGGGGGCACCTGGGTCGACAGCGCGAGCGCGGTGGGTGGCCTGGACCTGATCGGCGGCACCTCCGCCTGGGTCGGCATCACGGCTGCCAGCGGCGGCTCGGTGGAGAACCACGATGTGCTCTCCTGGTCCTTCACCTCCGGCGCACCGTCCTCGCTGTTCTGCTCCCCCGCCAACGACCACTCCGGCGGGCAGCCGGTGACGCTGGCCAGCAGCGGTGCCGGCGCCGCAGGCGTCTATCACCTCGAGGCCACCGGCGGTCCGAGCGCGGAGTTCGGCTTCTTCTTGGTCTCGGCCGGGGCGAACCCGACCGGCTTGGCGGTCTCGCAGGGCCTGCTCTGCCTGAGCCCGCCTCTGGGCCGCTACAGCGCCACGGCTGGCCCCGGCCTGAACAGTCTGGGCTCCTTCGACGCGGGCGGTGTGTTCCAGTCCCTGGCCGGAGGCTCCGCCACGGGCTCGGGCTTCGATGTCCCCGCCGTGCTGCCCAATCCTCCGGGGGGCGTCATCACAAGCGGCCAG
Source organism: Planctomycetota bacterium (assembly GCA_040265735.1). Classification (GTDB taxonomy): domain Bacteria; phylum Planctomycetota; class UBA1135; order UBA1135. The sequence continues at coordinate 14,627 of JBDQFW010000031.1, forward strand.
ACCTGGCACTTCCAGCTCTGGTACCGCGACGGGACCGCCTCCAACTTCTCGGACGCCCTCTCCGTGACCTTCTGAGCCCGGGAGCCCCTCGCTCAGCCTGCGAGCCCCTCGAGGAGGGGGTCCAGGGGTGCGAGGGCCTGCTCCCAGTCGTGGTGCTGTTCCACGAATCGGCGAGCCGCCGCGCCCAGGCGCTGGCGGCTCGCTGCGTCTCGCAGGAGTCCGCGAATCGCGTGGGCCTGCTCCTCCGGTCGATCGGCCACCAGGTAGTGGCGACCGTGAACCGCCGCGACGCCCTGGGTCGCGGAGGTCGTGCCCACGACGGGGAGGCCCATGGCCATCGCCTCGAGCACCTTGTTCTGGATGCCGCGCGCCACGCGTAGGGGAGCCACGGCGATCGCGGCGCGCGCCATCCAATCGGCCGTCGAGTCGACGAAGCCAGTGACGGTCACGCCCTCGGCCTCTCCCAGGCGCTCGACCTCGCGCGTGGGACGCGAGCCGACGATGGAGAAGCGAGCGCTCGGGAACTCGGCGCGCACGCGGGGCAGGACCTCGCGCACGAAGTGCACGCAGCCGTCCACATTGGGGTAGTAGTCCATCACCCCCGTGAACACGAGGTGGCCCTCCTCCGCCTCCAGGGGCCGCGGGGCGAACTGCTCGAGGTCCACGCCGTTGCGGAGCACCAGCGAGGGGAACCCGGGCAGGGTGCGCTGGAAGATCTCCTCCTCGAGCGGCGTGCAGAAGATGTTCTGGCGGCTCGCCGAGGCGAGCTCGCGCTCATACCCCTCGAGCAGGCGCCACTCTCTGCGGTAGACGGCGGACATGGGCCAGCGGTGCCGGTCTGCGTACTGGCGCCACTTGTCTGAGTCGAGCTCCGCGAAGTGCATCACCCAGGGCAGCTCCAGGGGGGCCAGGAAGGCCCCCATCGAGGAGGAGTACGCGTAGGCCGCGTCCAGGCCGGGCGCGAGCCGCGCAACCAGGTCGCGCATCTGCGGGGAGTCGAAGACCCCCAGGGTCAGCGGACGGCGCGTGAGCAGCAGCGGGATCGAGCGCAGCTTCGCGCGCCCCATGGCAAGGGGCACGGCGTGGACCTCGAACCCCTTCTCGGCCAGCAGCCGGGCCCCCTCATGATCAGCCTCGTCGTGCGCGAAGGCGACCACCGTCACCTCGTGGGTGCGGGCCATGCGCTCGAGCAGGCGCCAGGTCGTGATCTTGTCCCCGCGGTTCGGGGGATAGGGCACGCGCTGGGAGAGGAAGAGGACCTTCACGAGGGCGATCCTGACACCCGCGAGGAGGCGCTTCCAGGGTTGCGCCTCAGGAGGGGCGCGTCCCGACGAAGGTGCTCCACCGGCCGCGGATGCGCTCCTCCTCCAGGGTCAGGCCGACCGACTCGATGGCCGCGCGCGTGGCCTCGCGGTGATGGACGGGGCAGCCGCTGAAGGCGAACCAGCCGCTCGGGCGCAGTCGGTCCCGCAGGTCCGCCGCGTGGGCCTGGATCACATCCGAGTAGATGTTGGCCAGGACGATGTCGAAGCCCGTGTCCTCGGGCCCCAGCACGCCGAAGTCCCCCGTTCGGAAGGTGCACCGAGGTCCAACCCCGTTGCGCTCGGCCAGCTCGGCTCCGGCCTCCTCCGAGACGGGATCGATGTCGAACCCCAGCGTCGAGGCGGCCCCGAGCATGGCGGCGGTGACCGAGAGGATCCCGCTGCCGGTGCCCGCGTCGAGGACGCGCGCCCCCTCGAGCGGCCGCTCTTGCAGGACCCGCATGCAGGTCCGCGTCGTGGCGTGCCGGCCCGAGCCGAAGGACTTGCCCGGCTCGATGGAGAGCAGCATGTCGTTGGGCCTCAGAGTGGGGTCCTCCCAGCTCGGGACCAGGGCGATCCGCCCGAGGCGGAACGGCCGCTGCACGCGGCGCCAGCTGGTGGCGTAGTCCTCGGGAGGGAGGGGGTGCCAGGTCACGAGCAGGTCCGCCAGCTCCTCCACTCCGGTCGAGGCGGATAACTCCGCGAGGGCTCCCTCGAGCCGGCTGCGCAGCGCTGGGGTGTCCTCGCGCGTGGGGAAGAAGGTGCGCACGAACTCGAAGCCCTCTCGCGGAGGCGCTGTCGCGATGCTCGTGGCACCGACCACCACGGTGGTGCAGGGGCCGAGGCTCAGGGCCTCTCCGACCAGCTCGTGCCAGCCCACGGGGGCCTCCACGCGGACCTCGGTCCAGGACTGCTTGCTCAATAGGGGACCTCGTCGGGGTCGATCTCGAGGGGGCCCTCGGTCGGCGGCAGCGCGGGGCGCGGGGCTCCCTGTGCGGGGGCCGCAGGCGCGTCGTCGTGCAGGAAGGCCGGGTCGATCTCGGGCGGCGCGTCCAGGAAGGGGGCCTGGCCGGAGAGGGGCGCCCGGGTCCCCGGCGAGGGATGCTCGAAGCGCAGGGAGTGCCCACGCCGCTCGAGCTCGCGCAGCATACCCATGTGGGCGAAGGCCCGCTCCAGCACGCGCTCGGTCTCTCCCGTGACCAGGGTCGCCCCGTCGTCCTTGCCGAAGCTCGCCAGCGGCAGCTCCTTCTGGAAGGTGCGGTGCCGACCGTCCATGACGCGCTTGTCGAGCACGAACACGCAGCCCCGGTCGGTCGCGCGCCGCATGAGGCGGCCGAAGCCCTGGCGGAACTTGGCCAGGGCGCGCGGCATGTAGATCGTCTCGCGCTGGACCCCCTCGCCCATGAGCGCGCACTGGGCGTGGTGGAACGCGTCCGGCACGCCGTAGGGCAGGCGAGCCATCACCAGGTACTCGAGGGTCTCACCGGGGAAGTCGGCTCCGTACCAGAAGGTATCGACGCCCAGCAGGACCGAGTCCGTGCGGTCGCGGAAGAGGGTCGCGAGCTCCTCCTTGTCCGTGCCCGGCATGCCCTGGTACCAGACCGGCAGGTGCCGCGCGCCCAGGTCGGCCCGCAGGGCCTCGCCCACGCGCCTGCAGTCGGCGAGGCTGGTGAAGAGGACCAGCGTGCGCCCGCGGGCGCGCTCGGCGAGGAAGCGCACGAAGGCCGTGGCGTAGTCCAGGAAGCGGTCCTTGTGCTGCACCTCCGGGGCATCGCGGGGCACGCCCACGAGCACGCGCGCATAGTCGAACACCTCGGGCGCGGACAGGGTGCGCAGCACCCGCGGAGCCCGCTCCTCGTCCTCGTGGGGGGCGAGCGCGCGTTCCAGACCCAGGTACCGCCGGGCGCTGTCGAAGGAGCCGCGCAGCATGGTCGTGGCGGACAGGAACGCCGCGCTCTCGAGCTGGGGCAGGAATTGGCTGCCCAGCAGCTCGTGGGGGGCCAGGGGCCGCGCCACGAGCAGCGCCTCCCCGCTCGCCGAGCGCTCGACCTCGTGCCACCACTGCTCGCTGAGCTTGGGCGTCCCCTCATCGAGGGGGAGCCAGCCTGAGAGCCCTGCGCGCAGCTGGTTCAGGTCCTGGCGCGCGACCTCGAGACCGCGCCGCATGCGTGGTACCCCGCGCGCCTCAAGCCCCGCCATGCGCTCGTGGAGCTCCGCGCAGAGGGCGTCCAGGTCGCCAAGGGCCCGCGCGATCCGGCTGCGGACCTCCACCAGCGAGCTGTCCTCGTAGCTGAGGTACTCGGCGAAGAGCGTGTGCGCCTCGCGCAGGCCGCGCTGGGACTCCTCCTCCGCGCGCCAGCGCAGGTAGCGCGTGGCCTGCTCCTCGAGCAGGGCGAACAGCTCCTGGGTGCGCGCGGTCAGCTCCAGCGCCTCGAGGGCCGCATCCCCCACGCTCGTGGTGGGCGCCGCGCTGCGCTCGACGCGGTCGAGCAGTCCGCCGCGTGAGGGGTGGTGCAGGCGCTCGAGCAGGGAGTAGGCCTCCTGGAACGCCACGCGGTGCTCCCACGCGCTCGCCGCACTGTCGTGCAGGTGCTCGCATTCGTCGAACACCACCGTCCGCACGAAGTCCGGGCTGGCCATGACCCACGCGTGGTTCAGCACCACGACATGGCTGCGCTCCGCACGGCGGCGAGCCACCTGGGCAGCGCAGGTCCGCCCGGCCTGCTTGCCCATGCAGCACCCGCTGCGCGCGCGGACCTCGTGGATCAGACGCAGCAGAGCGCGCCGGTGCGTCCCGGGAGCCTCGAGCCGCATGGGAGCGCTGCGTGGGAAGCGGTCGAGGTCGCCATCCGTGTCCGTGAGGGCGAAGAGCGCCAGGCTGGTCCAGGCGAGCCAGCGCTCCGGATCGTCGCTGGGCTCGGGCTCGACCTGGGTCAGGGCCCGCCAGCAGAGGTAGTTCTCGCGCCCCTTGAGGACCGTTACGCGGAAGCCCGAGTCGAGGCCCGCGCGTGCGAGCGCGGCCAGGGCGCGGGGCACCTCCTGATCCATGGCCTGCTCCTGCAGGGCGCGCGTGTAGGTGGCCAGGCCGACCCGCACGCCCTGGGTGCGCGCCCAGAGCAGGGCGGGCAGGAGGTACGCCAGGGTCTTGCCCGTGCCGGTGGGGGCATGGACCAGCAGGAGCTCCTGGGTGCCAAGCACCTCGGCCACGGCGCGCGCCACCGCGTGCTGGCTGGGGCGCTGGCAGGCGCTCGGCTCGAGGCCGCGCTCCTGGGCGATGAGGGTCGGGAGGTGGACCTGGAAGAGGTCGTCCACCAGGCGCAGGTCGTGCTCGGTCAGCGAGCGCGCCTCGGCCGAGCGCGGGGGGAGTGGGTCCTCCTGCTCCAGGCCGCAGGCCATGCCGAACCAGCGCGGCCGCGCTCCGGCGAGGAGGCCGCCGCCGCTGAGGCCCCGCTCGAGAGCCGAGGAGAGCAGGCCGTCCTGGAGTTTGGAGGTCACCTCGAAGAGACCCCCGGTGCTGCGACACCAGGCGGAGGGGAACTCGACCAGGGCGAGGGCGAGGCCGAGGCGCGACGCTCCGGGTCCGTCGCCCACCTGGAGGCGCTCGAAGGTCCGCGTGTAGCCCACGGCCGCGACCTCATGGACCTCGGGTCCTCGGCGCGCAAAGCGCTCCACCAGGACCGCCGCTCCGCGCACGAGATCCGTGGGGGCAATGGCCTCCGGCGGCGCGCCCGCCTCCTGCTCCAGCAGCGCGCGCACGAGCCGCGCCCCGCTGGTGCGCTGCCGCCCGGGGGCCAGCAGGCAGGCCAGCTCGACGAGGCCGGTGGTGCGCGGGGCTGCCTCTGGGGTGAGGGCCTCCATCCAGCGCTCGAAGCCCGCACCGTCCGGGGCCACCACATCACAGCCCGAGAGGAACGCAGCCAGCTCCTCCGCGGCCTGCTCGGCGGACGGCGAGCCCGCGAAGTCCTCGCGGCTGACGCCGAACTCACGCGCCATGCGCGCGCTGACCGGCGCGTCGTCGCCGCCGCAGAAGCGGTCGAAGAGGGCCCAGCCCTCGCCCTCAGGGCGCATACCCGTCAGCCTGAACGCACGGTCGGTCGCCGGGTCGGGGCCCGTGGTCCACAGGACGCAGAACGCCACCGCCGGGCTCCGCTCGAAGGGCAGTCCGGCGCGCTGGAGGGCTTCGAAGGGCGTCGCGCGGCGCACAGCGCCAAGCCTAGCCGCTGGGCCAGGGAGCACAGCCCACGACGCTTGCGTCTGGGCCAGGGAGCACAGCCCACGACGCTTGCGTCTGGGCCAGGACGGACAGCCCACGACGCCCGCGTCCGTGCCAGGGAGAACAGCGCCCGGCACCTGCAACTGGACCTTGCTCCTCGCGCGCGTGGGTCGCACCCTCGGGCTCCATGGACGCGCCGCGCTGGATCCCCGTTGCCCTCCTCGAGGACCTCCCCGAGGACGGCACCGGCGTGACCGTCGAGGTCGAGGGGATCCCGGTGGCGCTCTTCCGCGAGGGTGCGTGCGTGCATGCCCTCTCCGACACCTGCCCGCACGCGGGCGCCTCCCTGGGCGCCGGCATCTGCCAGGACGGGGAGGTCACCTGCCCTGCCCACGCCATGCACTTCGCCGTGGACGACGGCCGCTGCACCGACGGGCTCCCTGAGCGCGTGCGGGCCTTCCCCGTGCAGGTGGACGGGTCCGGGAGGGTGCTGGTCGGTCGCGGCCGCGGGTAATGGGTGGCAAGTGCCCATTAAATGGGTTCCTGATTGTTGCTATAGCACCTACTGCGGCCAGCCGCCGGCCCTCGACGCACGCTATCCTGTGCGGCTGCTCCGGGTGCCCGGAGCGCGATCCCACCCCCGAGCTCCCGAGGAGGCCCCATGGACATCACCGAGATCCCCGTCGACGGCTACGAGAAGGTCGTCCGCTGCAAGGACGCCGCGTCTGGCCTCCACGCGATCATCGCCGTCCACGACACGACCCTCGGTCCGGCCCTCGGAGGCATGCGGATGCTGCCCTACGCCCACGAGGAGGAGGCGCTCCATGACGTGCTGCGGCTGTCGAAGGGCATGACCTACAAGTCGGCCGTGGCCGACACGGGCCTGGGGGGCGGCAAGTCCGTCGTGATCGGGGACCCGCGCGCCAAGTCGGAGGTGCTCTTCCGGGCCATGGGGCGCTTCGTGGACGCCGTGGGTGGCAAGTACATCACCGCCCAGGACATGAACATCGGCAACCCCGACCTCGAGATCGTGGCCCAGGAGACCCGCTGGGTCACCGGGCTCGACCGCGAGAAGGGGGGCTCGGGCAACCCCTCGCCCTACACGGCCTACGGCTGCGTGATCGGGATCGAGGCCACCCTCCAGGAGGCCTTCGGCAGCGCGGACTGCAAGGACCGCACGGTCCTGATCCAGGGCGTCGGGGCCGTCGGCGGCCGCATGGCCGAGCTGCTCAAGGAGCGCGGCGCGCGCGTCCTGGTGTGCGACCTCTTCGAGGAGCGGGCTCAGGAGCTGGCTGACCGCCTCGGCCTGGAGTGCGTGCCGGATGCGGGCCACGAGGCGCTCGAGTGCGATGTCTACGCGCCCTGCGCACGCGGCGCGACGCTGAACGACGACACGATCCCGCGCCTGGGCTGCAAGATCGTTGCGGGCTGTGCCAACAACCAGCTCGCCGACGCCCACCACGGGGCGGCCCTGCGCGACCGCGGAATCCTCTACGCGCCGGACTACGTGATCAACGCCGGCGGGATCATCAACGTCTCCATGGAGCTCCTCCCCGGGGGCTACGCGGACGAGCCCGCGATGAAGAAGATCGAGGGGATTCGGGACAACCTCGCGCAGGTCTATGAGATCGCGCGAACCGAGGGTGTCCCGACCCACGAGGCTGCCGACCTGCTGGCCGAGCGCCGCCTCGAGGCCGGGCGCTCCGCCCAGGCCTGATGCCCAGCGCTCCTGATCCTCTCCCCAC